>NZ_JBSHIM010000005.1:142692-193144 GCF_053618975.1 Microbacterium sp. NPDC055599
TCTCCCCCCCCCCCCCCTCCCCTGGCCCGTCCGCCCGGCATCCGTGCGGCGCCGTGAGATCATGGATCCGACATGTCGATTGAACAACAACCGAGCCTGCCCCCTGTGCTCCGCCCCGCGAACCCGCCCCGGCGCGAGCTTTCCGAACTGGCCTCCCGATTCGCCGCCACCGTGCGCGGCGACGCCACCGGAGTGTCCCTGAGCGGCATCACTCTCGCCACCGCGGATCTTCGCCCCGGTGAGGCCTTCGTCGCGATCCAGGGCGTGAACCGCCACGGAGCCGACTTCGCGGCGACCGCTGCCGAGAAGGGCGCGGTCGCGGTCATCACCGACGAGTGCGGCGCGGAGATCGCCGCGGACGCCGGCCTGCCCGTCCTCGTGGTGGACGATCCGCGCGCCGTGCTGGGCGACCTGAGCGCCTGGGTCTACGGCACCGGGGCGGACGACCCCCTGCCGCTGCTCTTCGCGACGACGGGCACCAACGGCAAGACGAGCGTCTCCCACCTCCTGGAGGGCATCCTCGAGCAGATGGGCGTCGTCACGGGGCTGTCGTCGACGGCCGAGCGCCACATCGCGGGCGAGGTCATCGTGTCGCGGCTCACCACGCCGGAGGCGTCGGAGATGCACGCGCTCCTGGCGCTGATGCGCGAGCGGCACGTGGAAGCGGTCGCGGTCGAGGTGAGCGCGCAGGCGCTGTCCCGCCACCGCGTCGACGGGATCCGGTTCGATGTCGCCGGCTTCACGAACCTCAGCCACGACCACCTCGACGACTACGCCGACATGGAGGAGTACTTCGAGGCGAAGCTGCCGCTGTTCCGTCCCGATCGCGCGGTCCGCGGCGTGGTCTGCCTCGACTCCCCCTCCGGCGCGCTGGTCGTCGATCGCGCGGAGATCCCCGTCGTCACGGTCGGCACGCCGTCGATCGCCGCCGACCCCGATGCCGCGGCCCGCGCGGACTGGGTGGTCGTGATCGACGAGGAGCGCGCCGCCGGCACCACCTTCACGATGAGCGGCCCTGCCGGAACCCTCACCACCACGGTGCCGGTGATCGGTCCGCACATGGCCGCCAATGCCGCGCTCGCGATCGTCATGCTGCTGGAGGGCGGGTACGCGTGGGAGCGGATCACCGACGCGCTCGGCCGCGACGGCGGCATCCACGCCTACCTGCCCGGCCGTACGCAGCTCGTCTCCGGCGACCGCGGACCGGCGGTGTTCGTAGACTTCGGGCACTCGCCGGACGCCTTCGAGAAGACCCTCGCCGCCGTGCGCCGGGTCACCCCCGGAAAGGTGCTGATGCTGTTCGGCGCGGATGGCGACCGCGACGCCAGCAAGCGCTTCGACATGGCGCGCACGGCCGTGGAGGGCAGCGACATCCTCGTCGTGACCGATCACCACCCGCGCTTCGAAGACCCGGCGTCCATCCGGGCGACCCTCGTGGAGGGCGCGCGCCGGGCACGACCCGACGCGGAGATCCACGAGTACTCCCCACCGGAGGCGGCGATCGTCGCGGCGGTCGGCCTGGTGGGCGACGGCGACGCGATCCTGTGGGCGGGTCCCGGGCATCAGGATTACCGGGACATCCGCGGCGTGCGCACCCCGTACTCGGCGCGTGAGCTGTCCCGCCGCGCGCTGAAGGCCGCCGGATGGCCGGTCCCGGAACCGCGCTGGCCTGTGCCCTACCCGGACGAGGACTGACCGCCGCCCGGTGCAGCGCCGCGCTGCATCGGGCGCCCTCGGCGGCCGCGCCGTCAGCTCGCGGCGATGAGCCGATCGGCCGTGCGCCGTGCCCAGTCCTCGGCCTCTGCGAGCGTCTCGACCGTGAGGGTGCTCGGCGCCTCGTGCTGGTCGACGACCGCGGAGATCGTGTCGACGATGCCGAGGAACGACAGGCGTCCCTCGTGGAACGCGTCCACGGCCTGCTCGTTGGCGGCGTTGTACACGGCCGGGAAGGTGCCGCCCGCGCGGCCGACCGCCTTGGCGAGTGCGACGGCCGGGAAGGCCTCGCCGTCGAGCGGCTCGAAGGTCCACGAGCTCGCGGTCGTCCAGTCCAGCGGTCGACCCACGCCGCCGATGCGGTGCGGCCAGTCCAGGCCGAGGGAGATCGGCAGACGCATGTCGGGCGGGGACGCCTGTGCGATGGTGGACCCGTCGATGAACTCGACCATGGAGTGCACGATCGACTGCGGGTGCACGACCACCTCGATGTCGTCGTAGGCCACGTCGAACAGCAGGTGCGCCTCGATCACCTCGAGCCCCTTGTTGACGAGCGTGGCGGAGTTCGTCGTGACCGTCCTGCCCATGTTCCAGGTGGGGTGCGCGAGCGCCTGCCCCGGTGTGACCTCGGTGAGCTCACTGCGCGTGCGTCCGCGGAACGGTCCGCCCGACGCGGTCACCACCAGGCGTCGCACCTCGTCATGCGTCCCGGAGCGGAGCGCCTGTGCGAGGGCGGAGTGCTCGGAGTCGACGGGGACGATCTGCTCGGGGGCGGCCGCCGCCAGCACCAGATCTCCCCCGACGATCAGCGACTCCTTGTTCGCGAGGGCGAGCGTGCGGCCCGCCTGCAGCGCGGCGAGCGTGGAGCCGAGTCCGATCGAGCCGGTGATGGCGTTGAGCACCACATCGGCCTCGACGTCCCGCACGAGCTGTTCCGCTTCGACGGCTCCGAGGGCCGTGTCCTCCACCTGGAACTGCTCCGCCTGCTCTGTCAGCAGCTCGCGGTTGGAGCCCGCGGCGAGCCCGACGAGCTCGAACCGGCGCGGGTTGGCACGGATCACGTCCAGCGCCTGGGTGCCGATGGAACCGGTGGAGCCGAGGACGATGACGCGACGCATGACGCCAGCCTAGGACACGGCCGCCGTCGCGCCCGCGCTACTGCTGCGCCTGGACCGGGGTCGTGGCGAGGATGTCGACGACGAACACGAGGCTCTCGTTCTGCAGCTCGTTGCCCTCGCTCGCACCGTAGCCGTCGGACGGGGGCATCACGACGAGCACCTGCGAGCCGACCTTCTGACCTTCGAGCGCCTTCCGGAATCCGGCGACCACGCCGGTGGTCTGGAACTGCGCCGGTGCCGCGTCGCGACTCCAGCTCGAGTCGAACTCCTTGCCGTCGGACCACTTGACGCCGAGGTACTGCACGACGACCAGGTCGCCCGAGGCGACCGTCGCTCCGTCTCCCTGCTTGAGCACGGCGACCTGGGTCTCGGCCGGCGCATCGCCGTCCGGGATCGTGATGCTGGGCTTGCCGTCGTCGTCCAGCTTCACCTCGGGCATGCCGGGGGTCGGGTCGACCGGCGTACCGGTGGCGACCTCGGGCAGTTGCTCGACGGCCTCTGCGTACACGACCTTATTCGTCCCGCCCTCGCCGAAGACCTCGCCTGGAAGGGCGAGGACGACCTGCGTTCCGATCGGCTGGCACTCGAGAGCGGCGATGAAGAGAGATGCACTGTTCTGGTCGAGAAGGACGGGAGCCTCACCACCCTCGCTTCGCGCCGAGGAATCGACGACTTCACCTGTCGACGCTTCCACGATCTGGTACTTCACCCCGACGAGGTCATTCGCGACGACTTCGTCACCTGTGCCCTCAGCGATCACCGTTCGCTCCACATCGGCGAAGGCCGCATCAGCTGGCACTTTGACGACGGCATCGAGTCCCTCGCCCTGAACGTCAATGGAATCCGAGGTCTTGCCCGGCTGCGCGTCGAGCAGACACCCACTCGAGGAGGACGGGTCGGGGGTGCCCGAGCTCTCCGGCGAACCGCTGCCGGAGCAGCCGGCGAGCAGGAGGGTCGCCGCGGCGACGGTGGACAGGACGATGAGCGGACGCTTGCGCACAGTGAGACCTCGGGATCGCGGGCGGGACACTCCATCCTGCCCCATCGCCCTTTGCCCTCCCTGGGAGGTGGGCGCGAGTCTTCATTCCCACGTCGGCATGGGGCCGGGAGTATCCTGCTCTGATGACCTCTGAGCAGTCCGTCGAGCCCGAACCCGCCTCAGAGGACACGCCGAAGCCGCGCCATGCGGGCTTCACGTACGCGCTCGGTCGCAGCCTGATCGCCCCGCTCGCGCGGCTGATCTACCGTCCCCGGATCGAGGGCCGCGAGAACGTCCCCACCACCGGTCCGGTGATCTTCGCGAGCAACCACCTGTCGTTCATCGACTCGATCGCCATCCCGGTCGCGGCACCGCGGCCCGTGCACTTCCTTGCGAAGTCGAGCTACTTCGAGGGGACCGGATTCAGCGGCCGCCTCACCAAGACCTTCTTCGAGGCGATCGGCGCGATCCCCGTCCGGCGCGGCGCGGGTCAGGCAGCACTCGACGCGCTCGATCTGCAGCGGCAGCTGCTCGAGGAGGGCCTCGCGGTCGCGCTGTACCCCGAGGGAACCCGTTCCACCGACGGTCGCCTGTACAAGGGCCGGACGGGCGTGGCGTTCCTGGCCCTGCAGACGGGCGCACCGGTGGTCCCGGTGGGACTCATCGGCACCGACAAGGTGATGCCGGTGGGCGCGAAGATGCCGACGCTCTCCGAACGCGTGACGGTGCGGTTCGGCGAGCCGCTCGACCTGTCCCCCCACGGACCCGCTACCAGCGGACGCGCACGGCGGCTCGCGACCGACGAGATCATGGCCGCGATCCATGCCCTGTCCGGTCAGGAACTGGCGGGCACCTACAACGAGGCTCCGGCCCAGGGCACCATCGAGAAGATCAAGCAGGCGCTCCCGCACGAGCGCCGCTGAGTAGCGCTGAGCGTGAACCCCGGACCCTCCCGGTAGCGGCGACCACGTGTCCCCTCCCGGGCGAGGAGTCCAACAGCGGTTGCCCCTCCGCCGCGGGGGTCACGCGCTCGCGGTGACCGTGGCCTCGTGCCGCACCGGGAAGTTGACCGAGTTCGCGATGAAGCACCACTCGTTCGCCTGGGCGTGCGCCCGCTCTGCCGCCTCGATCATGGACGGATCGGCGACCACGACCTCCGGGGAGAGCGTCACCTCGACGAATGATCCCCCTCCTGCCCCGTTCTCGCGCATCAGCCCGCGCGCGCTGTCGCGGTAGGAGACGACCACGACGCCGGCGGTGACGCAGGCGTGCAGATACGACAGCAGGTGGCACTCGGAGAGCGAGGCCAGCAGGAGGTCTTCGGGGTTCCAGCGGGAGGGGTCTCCGCGGAACGGCTTGTCGGACGAGGCCAGCAGCGCGGGCTTGCCCTCGATCTCGATGGTGACGTCGCGGCGATAGTCGCGGTATCCGCTCGTTCCGGTGCCGGAGTTGCCCGTCCACGTGGTCGTGAGAGCGTAGCGGTGTTCACCGAGCGGACGCGACGTGGTGTGCTCTGCCATGCGCTCAGTCTGCCAGGTGCCGCCGACGTCGCGACCCTCCGCGGGGACCCCGAGGCCGCGGGACCACCGGCACTAGGCTGGTGGAGTGCTGGAGACACTCACCGTTCAGGATTCCGTCGAGCTCGCCGTCGTCGAACGGAGCGGATTCATCGAGTCACGTCACGCCGGCGCCGCGGTGGTGCTCTCGCCCGACGGCGAGGTGATCGCGCGACACGGCAACGCCGACGCGCTCATCCTCCCGCGGTCGAGCCTTAAGCCGCTGCAGGCCGTGGCGTGCATCACCGCCGGCGCACCGCTGGAGGGCGAACAGCTCGCCCTCGCCACGGCGAGCCACACGGGCACAGACCGGCACGCCGCGGTGGTGCGCGACATCCTCACCGCCGGGGGCCTGACGGAAGACGATCTCGCGTGCCCTCCGGCCTGGCCGGGCGACTCCGCGACCCGCGACGAGCTGGTGCGCGAACACGGCCAGGAGGCGCGCGTCCGCATGAACTGCTCGGGCAAGCACGCCGCGATGCTGCGGGCCTGCGTGGCCACCGGCTGGCCGACCGCGGGATACCTCGACCCCGCGCATCCGCTGCAGGCTCACATCCGGGAGGTCGTCGAGCGCCTCACCGGGGAGAAGATCGCGCACACCTCCATCGACGGCTGCGGCGCTCCGGTGCATGCGCTCACCCTCACCGGGCTCGCGCGCGCGATCCACCGCATCGGCACCGCGTCCGACCGTTCGCCGTTCGCGCTGCACCGCGTGGCCGGGTCGCTCGTCCGCGCGGTGCGCGAGAACCCCTGGACCGTCGAAGGGCCCGGCCGCCCCGACACCATCGCGACCGAGCGTCTCGGCGTCTTCACCAAGGGCGGCGCGGAGGGCGTCATGGTGATGGTGGCGCCGGACGGGACGACCGCGGCCCTGAAGATGCTCGACGGCGCCGCGCGCGCGTCCACCATCGTCGCCGCCACCCTCCTGGCTCGCGCGGGCTCTCTGAGCGACACCGACGTGGCCGGTCTCGCGGAGGCCCTCCCGCTCGACGTGCTCGGGGGCGGTGCCCGCGTGGGAACGGTCCGCCCCGGCGCCGGCCTCTGACGCACCAGCCTCACCGCGACCCGAGCCCCGGCACGACGACCCGCCGCGGCGCGCGGTCCCCCACCACCGACCACGCGCGCCCCTGATGCAGCCGGGCGAACGGCGGGAGGTCGCGCACACCGACCAGCTGGCGCAGATCGGACGGACGCTCCGCGCGGACCAAGACCTCGCCCTCGGCGCGGATCTGCTGCCACAGGGCCCACTGCCGCTGCCAGCCCTCCGCGTCGGCCATCAGGATGCACGGGCTCGCGGTCGTCGGCACGTCGCTCCCGGCCGTCCGCACGTCCCACTCCGGGCGCGCCGCGCGGAGTGCGCCCACCGCGTCCGACGCGCCCGCCGTGACCAGCGCCACGACCGACCTCGCCGGTGCCCAGATCTCCGTCGAGGAGGCAGCGGACTGCCTCGGCCGCTCGTCCGCCCAGGCGAACTGCACCTCCCGCCCGTCGAGCACCGCGCGTCCCGGCGGTCGGTCCCGCACGAACCCCGACGTCTCGCCACCCGCTGCGAGGTGCTCGACGCGCGACGCCGCGCGTAGAAGCGCTCGACGGGGCAGCGCGTCGAGCACACGGCCCAAGGGACCCGATGCCCGTGCGGCCGTGAGGATCCAGGTCGTCGAAGGTGACAGGCGCAGCGACTGTTCCCACCGCTGCGCGAACTCCTGTGCGTACTCGACGGGGAGCTCGGCGTGCAGCGCGTCGATGTCGTCGCACAGCACGAGCTCGGGGATCTCCGTGTCACCCCTGACCCATGCCGCGAGCAGGTCCACCGCGCTTTCCGCATCGGAGGGGAACAGCAGGGCATCATGGCGCTGGGCCGCCACCGCGCGCACGAGCGCCGTGCGTCCGCTGCCCGGAGCGCCGAGCACGGCGAGCCCGCGCTCACGTCCCGGACGCAGGAGCTCCCGAGGCTGCCGCTGTCGTTGCGGGTCGTCGGCGAGACCGAGCACCACCGCGTCTCCCCCGGCGTCGTCGCTGCCGTCGCGATCCGCGCCACGAAGGTCTGCGAGATCGATGCGTCGCGGCAACGGCGGGAGCCAGGGGCTGACAGCCGGAGCCGCCTGGCTCCAGCGCGTCGCTGCACGCCGCAGGTCTCCGGGACCGGTCAGCGCGACGCGCACGAGCTGCGGCTCCGCATCCTGCGGTCGACGCACGAGCGCACAGCCGCGCCCCTCCGGCCCCCCATCGAGCAGCGCCGCGCCGTCGGTCCCGATCACGGCCCTGCTGTCCGCGGGATCTGCGACCCGCAGGCTGATCCGCAGCGGGCAGTTCGCCGCCAGGGCGTCACGGATCACGCCGCCCGCACGCTGCGTCCCGAGGACCAGGTGCATCCCCAGGGCGCGGCCGCGCGCAGCGATGTCGATGAATACGTCGCCGAGGTCGGCGTGCTCGAGGAGCAGGGCGGCGAACTCGTCGACCACGATCACCAGGCGTGGCAGGTCGACCTCTGACACGTCTCGAACGCCGGCCGCGGCGAGGGCGGCCTCCCGTCGTCGCATCTCCGCCCGCAGGCTCGAGACACCCCGGCGCGCACCCTCGTCGTCGAGGTCCGTGATCACCGCCGACACCTGGCGGAGAGCGCGAAGCGGCTCGAACGCCGTCCCACCCTTGAAGTCGGCCAGCACGAACGTCACCCGATCCGGTCCGTACGCGGCACACATCGCCGCAACCCAGGTCACGAGCAGTTCGCTCTTTCCCGCCCCGGTCATGCCGGTGACGATCGCGTGCGGTCCGTGCTCCACCAGATCGACCGCGATGTCGGTACCCCGGCCGTCACGGCCCACCACGACCGCGAGACCATCACCTGCCTCTGAGACGATCACGTCGGCCAGCGGCACGCTGAGCGGGAGCTCCGCATGCGTGTCCGACGGCTCGCCCGTTGCCGAGGCGACCAGTTCTGCCTGCGGTCGCGACAGGCACTCGACCGCGACCTCGGTCACGCCCTCCGGCGTGCGCAGCGATGCGGCACCCGGCTCGACCACGTCGAGCACGGTCGTGATCCCCGACGGCACCTCGGCGTCGGGAGCCGCCGTCCAGATCACCGCATCTGCCGCGACGGGCGCTCCGAGCGTGCCCCACCCCACCCGGAAGGCCCCCCGGCGCGCCCGCACCGCGTGAGCCGCCGTGGTCAGGCCGGACGACGCCAGCTCCTCGCCGACGAGCGCCAGTTGCGCCGGCCCGAAGCGGAGGCAGAGCTGCGCGACCAGAGCTCGTGCCGCCGCGGCTGCGACCGGGGCCTGGCCACGGACGCAGACGCCCCCGCCGAGCCGCACCACGACCGGTGCGTCATCGAGCTCGGCGCATCGCGCGCGGAACGCCTCTGCTCGATCGCCCTCCCCACCCGTCGTGCGCACGGCGCTGACACGCACACCGCGACCCACGGTCATCTCGGTGTCGGCAGCGATCGGATCCGTCCCACGAAGCGGCGGTTCTGCGACGCACGCGGCGACGTCCGGGTGGCGCGACTCGAGCTGGGCCCGCTCCTCGGCGTGACGACGGGCGAGCGCATCCTCGACCGCGCGCCACTCGGCCTCCACCCTGTCCGCCTCACGCCGTCGATCGTGCCGTCGCGTCCTCGCGGCGTCGGCCACCGAAGCGAGCATCATGAGGGGACCGAGTGCGGCGAACCACAGCGACTGCACCGACCCCGTGGTGAGCCACAGCGCCACCCCCATCCCGACCGGGACGATTCCCGCGAGATAAGGCAGCGAGGTGCGGCGCGGCGGCGCGGGCGCGGAAGGGATGACGAGGGGAGACGGGTCCATCTCCCCAGTGCACCGCTCCGTGACAGCAGAGAGCCTGCTGTCCACAGCGTCGGAGCGACTACTCCGCGGTGTCCCCCTCTGGGGAGGAGGACTGGGGGTCGCTCACCTGCAACACGATGAGCGTCACGTTGTCGCGACCACCGTTGTCGAGAGCCGCAGCGAGCATGGCGTCGACGCACGCGGCCGGATCGGAGTTCTCCCGCAGGAAATGCTGGATGCCGTAGTCGGTCAGCTCCTTGGTGAGTCCGTCGGAGCAGATCACGAACCGGTCGCCCGGACGCAGGTCGATGGTGACGTAGTCCGGAGCGGTGAGCTCGCTGGCGCCCACCGCGCGCGTGATGACGTTGCTGTAGGGGTGGCCCTCGGCCTCCTCCGGGCTGAGCTTCCCCGCTGCGATCAGCTCCTGCACCACCGAGTGGTCCGTGGTCACCTGCACGAGCCGGTCATCGCGCAGGAGATAGACCCGCGAGTCGCCGATGTTCAGCGCGACCCACTGCGCCTGGTCTCCGCCGTCGTCCAGGTAGACGCCCGTGAGCGTGGTCCCGGTTCCCTCGTCGGTGGTCTCCGGGTGCTCCGCGATGTCGTCGACGGCGCGGGCGAGAGCCTCTTCGATCGTGCGATGCGAGATGTCGCCCGCGACGACCGCGGCCTGCAGGCGGGACACGGTACTTTGGCTTGCGATCTCGCCTCCCGCGTGCCCGCCCATTCCGTCGGCGACGATGAAGAGGGGGAACTCCGCGAGGAACGCGTCCTGGTTGGTCTCACGGCGACGGCCCTGATCCGTGACACCCGACCACGAGAGCAGCAGCGGGCGTCCCGCAACCGTGACGGTGTGCGTCTTCGTCTCAGCCACGTGCTGCCTCCGATGGACCTGCGGCGGAAAGGGCGGTCGCAGGATACTCACACATCGTAGTGGAACACGATCCCCTCGCTCGCACCGGGGCCCTTCGAGGGGCAGAGCGGAACGGAGACGCCGATCGGGCGCTGCGACAAGACCATGACCTCCACGTTAGCGGGCGCATCGCCCGCGAGAACACCGTTCACACCACGAAACCCCCGGCGGTGGGCCGGGGGTTTCGCGACGACGGTCACGCAGGGGGCTGCGTGGGATCGTTCGTGGTCGTGGGAGGAGCCGGCGGTGCGGCCGGCGGGGCCGCGGGCGGGGCCGGCGGCGTGGTCGGCGGAGCCGCGGGCGGAGCGGGCGGCGTGGTCGGCGGCACAGGCGCGCTCGTCGAGGGAGCGGCGGAGGGCGCGGCCGGCGGGGCGTAGCCGGGAGCCGGCGGAGCCGTGAACCCGGGCTGCGGCGGCGCATAGCCCTGGGGCTGCTGCGGGTAGCCCTGGGGCTGCTGACCGTAGCCCTGCGGGGCACCGTACCCCTGCGGCGCCGCGGTCGCGGAGGGCTGGACCGGGATGCCGTCCCACACCGTGCGATCGCCGAGGAAGCCGTTCCCGGCCCACGAGGCGGGCTGGATGTTGGGGTTCCACCGCGACTTGTCGAAGGCGTTGATACCCAGCCACACCGGCGGGAGGAAGAAGTACAGGATGACCCAGACCGCATCCTTCTGCAGCTTCAGTCCGACCCGCCACGCGGCGATGAGGTCGAGGACACGGCCGGCGATGCCGACGAGCGGGAGGATGAGGAACCAGCCCAGGACCGGGATGATCGCCCCGACCACGCCGGCGCCGATGAGGTACAGCACGAGCCACGGGCTGAGGTCGCCGAGCTTGTAGAAGATCATCGAGTTGTAGACCGGGACCCAGGCGCGCCACTTGCCCTGGACACCGGCCTTCTCGAAGACCTTCATGTAGAACCAGGCGTAGATCGCGTACACGATGAGCGGCAGGATCGTGTACAGCAGCGTCAGCGCGACGAGTGCGCCGCCTGAGATGCCGTAATCGTAGTAGTCGTCCAAGGTTCCCCTCCAGAAGGCTGATATTCCCGGGTGATGCGCTGCTTACACTAGCGCGTCACCGCCGCCGCGCGCAGGACCCTCGCTGACGTCCCGCGCCGCGAACCGGTCTCACTCCGCGACGACGAGTTCCAGCTCGCCGGGATGGTCGGTCTCGCGCAGCACGATGCCTCGCCCCTCCGCCCACCGCAGCAGTGCCCGGCGGGAGCCGATGCGCGGTCGGTCCTCCGCGAGTGCGCGCACCAGGAGGCCCTTCGACTTCTTGTTGAAGTGGTTCAGCGCTCTGCCCTGCTCGGTGACCACGCGCACATACGCCGAGGGCACCGATGCGGGCACGGGTCCGAGACCCACGTACGCCTCGCTGCGCAGGTCGAGGACGAACGACGGCGCCTCGTCCGCGATCGCCGAGGTCGTGGCTTCCGCCCAGTGACGCCGGAGCGGCGGCACCCCGGGAAGCGACGTTCCCGCGGCGAGGCGGTAGGTCGGGATCGGGTCGAGCGCGCCGACCGGACCGAACGGCGCGCTCTGGATCCACACGTGGGCGTCCGCCCACCGCCGTGACGCCGGGGAGAGCGAGGCCGCGTCGAGGGCGTCGAACAGCACGCCGGTGTAGCGGTCGATCGCCGGCATGGTCGGAGCGCTGCGGAGAGCACGGTTGTGCGCGATGTCGTCGAGCTGCCGCTCGCTCAGCTTGAGGACACGGCGGGCGGCCTCCTCGTCGGCCGCGAGCTCGACCAGGGCGTCGAGCACGGCCGCGCGATGCTCAGCGAGAGACGGCAGCGGCAGGACACCGAGGTCGAGCGGCGCGCCCGTGCCTCCGGGACGCTTGGTCTCGGACGGCGGAAGCAGGATCTTCATGGCACCTCGTAACGCAGACGCGTCCGCCTCGACACCCGAGGGTGCCGAGGCGGACGCGATGTTCAGGACTGTCAGGCGATGAGAGCCGCGTTGCCCGCCACGATGGTCAGAACGTCGCCCTCCATGGAGAGGAAGCCGTCCTGCGCGTTGGCGAGCACCTTGGCGCCGTCGGTCTGGGTGATCCGGACCTGGCCCTCGGCGAGGATGGCCAGCACCGGCTCGTGACCGGACATGAAGCCGATCTCGCCCTCGACGGTCTTGGCGACCACGAGGCTCGCCTCACCCGTCCAGACCTCCGCGTCGGCGGAGACGAGGCTGACGTTGAGCGCCATGATCAGGCGTTCTCCTTCTGGATCTGCGCCCAGCGCTCCTCCACGTCGGAGATGCCACCGACGTTGAAGAAGGCCTGCTCGGCGACGTGGTCGAAGTCACCGCGGGTGATCGCGTCGAACGACTCGATGGTCTCCTTGAGCGGAACCGTCGAACCCTCGACACCCGTGAACTTCTTCGCCATGTAGGTGTTCTGCGAGAGGAACTGCTGGATGCGACGTGCGCGCGACACGACGATCTTGTCTTCCTCGGAGAGCTCGTCGACACCGAGGATCGCGATGATCTCCTGCAGCTCCTTGTTCTTCTGGAGGATCTGCTTGACCGTGGTCGCCACGCGGTAGTGGTCCTCGCCCAGGTAGCGGGGGTCCATGATGCGCGACGTCGAGGTCAGCGGGTCGATGGCCGGGTACAGACCCTTCGACGCGATCTCACGGGAGAGCTCGGTCGTCGCGTCGAGGTGCGCGAAGGTCGTGGCCGGAGCCGGGTCGGTGTAGTCGTCGGCCGGCACGTAGATCGCCTGCAGCGAGGTGATCGAGTGACCACGCGTCGAGGTGATGCGCTCCTGGAGGAGGCCCATCTCGTCGGCGAGGTTCGGCTGGTACCCCACGGCGGAGGGCATGCGGCCCAGCAGCGTGGAGACCTCGGAACCGGCCTGCGTGAAGCGGAAGATGTTGTCGATGAAGAGCAGCACGTCCTGCTTCTGCACGTCACGGAAGTACTCCGCCATCGTCAGAGCCGAGAGGGCGACGCGCAGACGCGTCCCCGGCGGCTCGTCCATCTGGCCGAACACGAGCGCGGTCTTGTCGAAGACGCCCGCCTCCTCCATCTCGTGGATGAGGTCGTTGCCCTCACGGGTGCGCTCACCGACACCGGCGAACACCGACACACCACCGTGGTCCTGCGCGACGCGCTGGATCATCTCCTGGATGAGGACGGTCTTCCCGACACCGGCGCCACCGAACAGACCGATCTTTCCACCCTGCACGTACGGGGTGAGGAGGTCGATCGACTTGATGCCCGTCTCGAACATCGTGGTCTTCGACTCGAGCTGGTCGAAGTTCGGGGCCTTGCGGTGGATGGGCCAGCGCTCCGTGACCTCGATGGTCTCACCGGGCTCGCCGTTGAGGACCTCGCCGATCACGTTGAAGACCTTGCCCTTGGTGATGTCACCGACGGGGACCGAGATGGCCTCACCGGTGTCACGCACCTCCTGACCGCGGACGATGCCGTCGGTCGGCTTGAGGGCGATGGCGCGCACCAGGTCGTCGCCGAGGTGCTGTGCGACCTCGAGCGTGATCTCGGTCGACTCCTCGCCGATCACGATAGTGGTCTTCAGCGCGTTGTAGATGTCGGGGATCGAGTCGTGCGGGAACTCGATGTCGACAACCGGACCGTTGACGCGCGCGACGCGCCCGACGACCGCGGTCGCCGGCTGGTCAGCCGTGGCGGTGGTGGTCATTTCTTCGTCTCTTTCCTGATGGTCTATTTGCTCGACGAGAGGGCGTCGGCGCCGCCGACGATCTCCGCGATCTGCTGCGTGATCTCCGCCTGACGCGCGTTGTTGCGCAGACGGGTGTAGTCGGTGATGAGCTTGTCGGCGTTGTCGCTGGCCGACTTCATCGCCTTCTGCGTGGCCGCCTGCTTGGCGGCGGACGACTGCAGGAGGGCGTTGAAGACGCGGCTCTGGATGTACACCGGCAGGATCGCGTCGAGCACCGTCTCGGCATCCGGCTCGAACTCGTACAGCGGGTAGACCGTGCTGCCCGCCTCCGAGTCGTCGGCCTCCGCGATCTCCAGCGGCAGCAGGCGCACGGACTCCGGCGACTGCGTCATCATGCTGACGAAGCGGTTGTAGACGAGGGTGATCTCGTCGACGCCGCCGTCCTCGCCACCGCGGTTGAAGGCCTCGAGAAGCGTCTGCGAGATCTCCTCCGCGGTGTGGAAGGACGGGGTGTCGGTGTCGCCGGTCCACTCCGCGGCCGCCTCGATGCGACGGAACTGGAAGTAGCCCACCGCCTTGCGTCCGATGAGGTAGAACACCGGCTCCTTGCCCTGCTCGCGCAGCAGCTCCGCCACCTCGAGACCCTCACGGAGGATCTGCGAGTTGAAGGCACCGGCGAGACCGCGATCGGACGAGAAGATCACGACCGCGGAGCGGCGGATCGTCTCGGGCTCACGCGTGAGCGGGTGGTCGACGTTCGAGTGCGTCGCGACGGCGGACACGGCCCTCGTCACGGCCCGCGCGAAGGGGGTGGACGCCTTGACGCGTGCCATCGCCTTCTGGATGCGCGAAGCCGCGATGAGTTCCATCGCCTTCGTGATCTTCTTGGTCGTCTGAGCAGAAGAGATCTTCTGCTTGTAGACCCTGAGTTGAGCGCCCATGAATCAGTACCTCACGCGATTACGCGCGACGACCCTTGACGATCTTCTCCTGGTTGACGTCGTCGGCCTCGGCCGCAGCGTGCTCCTCGTGGCCGGGGGCGCCGATGGCGTGGCCCTTGCCGCCCTGGAACTCCAGGAGGAAGTTGTCGGTCTGCTTGTCGAGCTCGGCGACCGTGTCGTCGTCCAGCACGTTCGTCTCGCGCAGCGTGTCGAGCACCTTGGTGTTGCGGCGCAGGTAGTCGAGCAGCTCGCGCTCGAAGCGCAGCACGTCTTCGACCTCGATCTTGTCGAGCTTGCCGTTCGTGCCGGCCCAGATCGAGACGACCTGCTCCTCCACGGGGTACGGCGAGTACTGCGGCTGCTTGAGCAGCTCGGTCAGGCGCGCACCGCGCGACAGCTGACGACGCGACGCGGCGTCGAGGTCGGAGGCGAACATCGCGAAGGCCTCGAGCGAGCGATACTGCGCGAGCTCCAGCTTCAGCGTGCCCGACACCTTCTTGATCGACTTCACCTGCGCGTCACCGCCGACGCGCGAGACCGAGATACCCACGTCGACCGCCGGACGCTGGTTGGCGTTGAAGAGGTCGGACTGGAGGAAGATCTGGCCGTCGGTGATCGAGATCACGTTGGTCGGGATGTACGCCGAGACGTCGTTCGCCTTCGTCTCGATGATCGGAAGACCCGTCATCGAGCCGGCGCCCAGCTCGTCGGACAGCTTCGCGCACCGCTCGAGCAGACGCGAGTGCAGGTAGAAGACGTCGCCCGGGTAGGCCTCGCGGCCCGGCGGGCGGCGGAGCAGCAGCGACACGGCGCGGTAGGCCTCGGCCTGCTTCGACAGGTCGTCGAAGATGATCAGGACGTGCTTGCCGCCGTACATCCAGTGCTGGCCGATGGCCGAACCGGTGTAGGGAGCCAGGTACTTGAAGCCGGCAGGGTCGGACGCGGGGGCCGCCACGATGGTGGTGTACTCCAGGGCGCCGGCCTCCTCGAGCGCGCCCTTCACCGAAGCGATGGTCGAGCCCTTCTGGCCGATGGCGACGTAGATGCAGCGCACCTGCTTGTTGACGTCACCCGACTCCCAGTTGGCCTTCTGGTTGATGATCGTGTCGATCGCGATGGCCGTCTTGCCGGTCTGGCGGTCGCCGATGATGAGCTGCCGCTGACCACGGCCGACCGGGATCATGGCGTCGATGGCCTTGATGCCGGTCTGCATGGGCTCGTGCACCGACTTGCGCTGCATGACGCCGGGGGCCTGGAGCTCGAGCTCGCGGACGCCCTCGGTCGCGATCGAGCCGAGGCCGTCGATCGGGTTGCCGAGGGGGTCGACGACGCGGCCGAGGTAGCCGTCACCGACAGGGACCGAGAGGACCTCACCCGTGCGGGTGACTTCCTGCCCGGCCTCGATGCCGGTGAAGTCGCCGAGGACGACGACGCCGATCTCGTGCTCGTCGAGGTTCAGAGCGAGGCCCTTCGTGCCATCGCCGAAGGTGACGAGCTCGTTCGCCATCACGCCCGGCAGACCCTCGACGTGCGCGATGCCGTCGGCGGCGTCGATGACGGTGCCGACCTCGGTCGCAGCGGCGCCGGTGGGCTCGTATGCGGCGGCGAAGTCCTTCAGCGCGTCACGGATGACGTCGGGGCTGATCGATAGTTCTGCCATTGTCTTCCCTTTGTATCTGGGTGCGCGGTTCCCCGCGCGAAGTCGTGTTAGCCCGCGAGCTTCTGGCGAAGGTCGGCGAGTCGTGCGGAGATGCTGCCGTCGATGACGTCATCGGCGATCTGCACGCGCAGACCCCCGACGACGGCGGGATCGATGACGACGTTGAGCGAGACCTCGCCGTCGTAGCGACGCGAGAGGGCGTCGCTCAGACGGGTGCGCTGCGCATCGCTGAGCGGGGTCGCGGTGTACACCGTGGCCACGACGAGACCGCGCTGGGCGGACACGAAGCGGATGGCCCTGCTCAGGAGCTGGCGGACACGCCGCTCGCGCGGACGACGCACGAGGGACGAGACGATCAGCGTGGTGGCCGCGCCGGCGGAGGATCCGTCGAGGAGGCGCTCGACGAGCTCCCCCTTCGCGTCCTCTCCCCCGAGGCGGCTACCCAGAGCGAGTTCGAGCTCCGGGTTCGCGGCGACGAGCCGGGCGAAGGCGAAGAGCTCACCCTCGATGTCGACTCCGGGCTCGGCGATCGCGGCGGACCGGATCGCGAGCTCCTCGATGCCGTCGACGAGCTCGTCGGCGTTCGACCAGCGTTGCGCCACGGCTGCGCTCAGAACGCTCTGAGACGCGGCCGAGAGCCCGCCGAACACCGCGGAGACGACGTTCTGCCGCGACTCCACGGACGCCGACGGGTCAGCCAGCGCGCCGCTCAGCTGAGACGAATCGCCCACGGTGCGCGCGGCGACGAACAGCTCCCGCGCGGTGTCGAGGGTGACGTCCTTCGCTGCGGCAAGCGCCTGAGTGGATGCCGCGAGTGCCTGAGCGGTCGCGCTGCCCATTACTGAGCCGCCTTCTCGGATGCTTCGAGATCGGCGAGGAAGCGGTCGACCACGGCGGCCGCACGAGCGTCGTCGGACAGCGTCTCGCCGACCACGCCGCCGGCGAGGTCGAGCGCGAGCGAGCCGACCTCGCTGCGCAGGGAGACGAGAGCCGTCTGGCGCTCCGCCTCGATCTGCGTGTGCGCGGTGGCGGTCAGACGCGCGGCCTCGCTGGCTGCGGTCTCCTTCGCCTCGGCGATGATCTTCTTGCCGTCCTCACGGGCGGCCTCGCGGATCTCCCCGGCCTCGGTGCGCGCCTCGGCGAGCTGGCGGGTGTACTCCTCGAGGGCGGCCTCCGCCTGCTTCTGCGCCTCATCGGCCTTGGCGATGTTGCCCTCGATGGCGGCGGACCGCTCGTCGAGCATCTTCGTCAGACGGGGAAGGGCGACCTTCCACACGACGATGAGGATGATGAGGAACCAGAAGCCCGACCAGATGATGTCGTACCACGCGGGGATCAGCGGGTTGTTCGCCGCCTCACCCTCAGCCGCGAGGTTCGTGACAAGAGCGTTCAGCATCCTGTCTCCTTCAGAAGTCGGTGGGGATTACGGGAAGGGGATGAATCCGACGGCGATGCCGACGAACGCAAGCGCCTCGGTGAAGGCGATACCGATCCACATGAGGACCTGCAGGCGACCGGCCAGCTCGGGCTGACGGGCGACGCCCTCGATGGTCTTGCCGACGACGATGCCCACACCGATGGCCGGACCGATGGCCGCGAGGCCGTAGCCGACCGCCGCGAGGTGGCCGTTGATTTCAGCGAGAACCGTAGTTGCGTCCACGGGTTTTTCCTTTCGTTGGGTGGGAGGGCTGTTGCCCGCCCGCTCAGTGCTCTTCTGCGACCGCGAGCTGGATGTAGACCGCGGTGAGGACGGTGAAGACGTAGGCCTGCAGGACGGCCACCAGGATCTCGAAGAGAGTGAAGGCGCCGCCGAAGGCGAGGGTTCCGATACCGAGGGCAGCCCAGCCGCCGCCCGCGGTGAAGAAGAAGAACTGGGTGGCCGCGAAGCACAGCACCAGGATCATGTGGCCGACGACCAGGTTCATCAGCAGTCGCAGGGTGAGGGTCACCGGGCGGATGATGAACGTCGAGATGAGCTCGATCGGCGTGACGATGAAGTAGACCGGCCACGGCACACCCGACGGGAAGAGCGCGTTCTTGAAGAAGTTCTTCGGGCTCTTCTTGATACCGGCGTAGATGAAGGTGACGTAGCTGACCACCGCGAGCGTGAGCGGCACGGCGATGATCGCGGTGCCCGGCATGTTCAGGAACGGGATGATGCCCGTGACGTTCATGAACAGCACCATGAAGAAGATCGTGGTGAGGATCGGCAGGAACCGATCGCCGTCCTTGCGGCCGAGCAGGTCGTGCGCGATGCCGCCGCGGACGAAGCCGAGACCCATCTCGACCAGGCTCTGGAACCGCCCGGGCACGACCTTCATACGGCGCGTGCCCAGCCAGAGGATCAGGACCACGGCGATCACCGAGAGGAGCTGGATCAGGTGGATCCGGTTCACCGGGATGGGACCGACGTGGAAGAGGATCTCCGGGAAGAACTCATCGATCGAAGGGCCGTGGAACTCGCCGTCAGAGGACGCGAGTCGGGGGGTCAGGGTCGCAGCAAGATTAAACAGCGCGGGCTCCAGCTTCGGGGCACCGGTCAGAACCGGGGCGACGATGGTCGGTGTGCTTCAAGCGCAAGCGCTCGCGGGCGAGCGGCGGGCACTCCCCAACACTATCAGAATCCAAGGGTGCCCTAAGACCGCGGAGCGTCGTCCGCCGGGCCGGTGGAGCCGCCGTTCGCGGCGCCGGGCGCGCGGTCCTCCGGCACCTCGGTCGGCAGCGTGGTGTCGCTCACGTTCGGCAGGCGCATCTGGGTGAGCACCACCACATCGATCACCAGCGACATCACCACCCCCGCGACGATCGAGAGGAAGAACACCATCGGGTCGAGCCACGGCTGCCCCGACAGCAGGATCATCACCAGCACGAACACGCCGAGCTTGAGCAGCCAGCCGCCCAGGACGATCGCGAAGAACAGCTGCACGTACAGCGGATCGCCGTACCAGCGGTTCGCGATCAGGATGCTGATGCCCGTGATGGCGAGGAAGAGCGCCGCGAGCAGCACGCCGAGCAGACCGCTGATCAGCCCCTCCCCCTGGGCCACCGCGAAGCCGATGCCGCCGGCGACCAGCGCCAGCACGACGGTCGCCACCGCCGACCACATCAGGGTGCGACGCAGGATCGGGGTGCTGGAAACGGGACTCGGGCTCATCGGGGCTCCACGGGGGTCGGGTCGGGTTCAGCGGCCGCCGGCGCCTTGCGGCGGCGGGTGGGACTCAGGGTGATGACGAGGCAGGCGGCGATGCCGACCACGCCGAAGCCGACACCGGGAAGGTACTGGCCGGGCCAGTCCTCTCGCGCACCGACGTACATGAGGAGGACGGCGAGGGAGATCACAGCCGTCCACGCGTAGAAGATGAGGACGGCGTCGCGGTCGCGGTGGCCGAGGTCGAGCATCCGGTGGTGCAGGTGCTTGCGGTCGGGCGAGAACGGCGACCGCCCCGCGCTCATCCGCCGCAGCACCGCGAGCCCGAAGTCGAGCAGCGGCAGCAGCACGACCAGCAGCGGCAGCAGGATCGGCAGGAACGCGCCGACGAGCTGCGACCGGCCGAGGCGATCCGGCTCCAGCGCCGACGGATCCATCTGCCCGGTGATCGCGATCGCGGACGTCGCCATGAGCAGGCCGAGCACCAGCGCACCGGAGTCGCCCATGAAGAGCTTCGCCGGGCTCCAGTTCAGCGGGAGGAAGCCCAGGCACGCCCCGATCAGCACCGCCGCGAGGAACGTGGAGAGGTTGAAGTAGCTGGAGGCGCCGGAGTCGCGCGTGAAGATGTAGGAGTACGCGAAGAACACGCCGTTCGAGATCAGGCACACGCCGGCGACCAGGCCGTCCAGCCCGTCGATGAAGTTGACCGCGTTCATCACGATCACGATCGCGAACATCGTGATGGTGATGCTCAGCCAGCTCGACACCACGATCAGGTCGCCGAAGGGCAGCGACAGGATCTGCAGTCCCCCGCCCACGGTGATGATGCCTGCGGCCAGGAACTGCGCACCGAGCTTGATCATCCAGTCGAGGTCCCACAGGTCGTCGACGACGCCGATCACCGCGATCAGCAGCGAGGCCGCGAGGATCGCCCACATGGTCTGCGGAGGCGTCCAGATGCTCTGGAAGAACGGGTTGGCGGCCGACACCGCGAACGCCGCGACGATGCCGAGGAAGATGGCCACGCCGCCCAGCCGCGGGGTGGGCGTGGTGTGCACGTCGCGCTCGCGGATACCCGGGTACAGCTTGAAGCGGAGGCTCAGCCGCCACACCGCCCACGTCAGCACGAAGGTGATGGCGGCGGTGACGATGATCGTGAAGAGGTACTGCTTCACGAATCCCCGTCCTGCTCCTGCTGCTGCTCCGGCTCGAGCAGCTCGCCCAGGACCTCGTGCAGCTGCTCGCGCGTGACGACGCCGTGCCGCAGGATCCGCACGACCCCCTCGCCGTCGTCGGCGCCGCGACGCACGAGCGAGGTCGCGTCGACGATGGTCGAGGCGATGCCGTTCGCGCTCATGCCGTCGGCGAGGTACACCGCCACGCTGTCGCCGAGCATCTTCTCGGCGTCGAGCGCGGAGATCGCCGCGTCCCGTCCCGTGAGGTTCGCACTGGACACGGCGAGCGGCCCGGTCTCGGCCAGCAGCTCCAGGACCACCCGGCCCTCCGGCATGCGCACGGCGACGGTCCCCTGGGTCTCCCCCAGGTCCCACACCAGCGACGGCTGCGCGGGGAGCACGATGGTCAGCCCGCCGGGCCAGAACGCGTCGACGAGGCGCTGCACCGGCTCCGGAACCGACTCGGCCAGGGCCGTCAGGGTCTCCTTGCTGCCGATCAGCACGGGCGGCGGCTGATCGCGCCCTCGACCCTTCGCGTCGAGCAGACGCTGCACCGCCGTCGGCGAGAACGCGTCGGCGGCGACGCCGTACACGGTGTCGGTGGGGATGACGATGAGGTCGCCGCGGCCGATCGCCTGGCGCGCGTTGCGCATTCCGGCGAGCAGCTGCGCCTCGTCGCGGCAGTCGAAGATGGGGGACATGACGGTTCGATTCTATGCGGGACGGACGTCGGAGATGCTCGGAGACCCCTGATCAGGGCCGGATCGCGGTGGTCGCACGGTCGCGCAGCGTCAGATCGCGGTGCGTGGCCGCGGCGCGCCAGCCGTCCGCCGTGAGCAGCTCGCGGATCTCCGCGCCCTGCAGCTCCCCGTGCTCGATCACCAGCACGCCCCCCGGGCGGAGCAGACGCAGCGCCCGGTCGCTCAGCACGCGGACGACGTCGAGCCCGTCCGCGCCGCCGTACAGCGCGAGCGCCGGATCGAACAGGCGCACCTCGGGGTCGCGCGGAACCGCGGCATCGGGGACGTACGGCGGATTCGAGATGACCACGCTGGCGGTGCCGTCGAGCTCGGGGAACGCCTCGGCCAGGTCGGACAGCACGAGCGTGAGGTTGCCGGTGCCGGCGACGTTGCGTGCCGCCCAGGCGTGGGCCTCCTCCGACAGCTCCGCGGCGAAGATCCGCGCGTGCGGCACCTCGGTCGCCATCGCCAGGGCGATCGCGCCGCTGCCCGTGCCCAGGTCGACGCCGACCGGGGCGGCCTCGCCGGAGTTCAGCAGGGCGTCGATCGCGAACTGGGCGACGGTCTCGGTCTCCGGCCGCGGGATGAACACCCCGGGGCCCACCGACAGCTCCAGGTGCCGGAACGGCGCGACACCCGTGAGGTGCTGCAGCGGCTCCCGCCCGGCGCGACGGGACACCAGGCGGGTCAGCGCGGCCTGCTGCTCCTCGTCGATGCGGTCGCCCCGCACGATCGCCGCCTGCACCTCGCCCCGCCGCCGGTCGAGCACGTGCGCGGCCAGGAGCTCCGCGTCCACGAGCGGGTCGGGGACACCGGCATCGGCGAGGCTCTGCGCGGCGGCGCGCACGACGGCAGCGAGCGAGGAGTCGGGCATGCCTCCAGCGTAGAGCGCCCGCACCCGTCACATTGCCCTCCCCCACAGGCCGCTCCCGTAGTCTGGGAGCCGCAGCGACCCGTGAAGGAAGGCCTCACCCATGCCCGGTATCCACTCCGACATCACCACCGCTTTCGGCAACACCCCGCTCGTGCGCCTGAACCGGGTGACCGAGGGACTCGGGGCCACCGTGCTCGCGAAGCTCGAGTTCTACAACCCGGCCTCCAGCGTCAAGGACCGCATCGGCATCGCCATGATCAACGCGGCCGAGGCGTCGGGAGAGCTGAAGCCGGGCGGCACGATCGTCGAGTCCACCAGCGGCAACACCGGCATCGCCCTCGCCATGGTCGGCGCGGCCCGCGGCTACCGCGTGATCCTCACGATGCCCGCGTCGATGTCGAAGGAGCGCCGGGTGCTGCTCAAGGCGTTCGGCGCCGAGATCGTGCTCACCGACCCCACGAAGGGCATGAAGGGGGCGATCGAAGAGGTCAAGCGCATCGTCGACGAGACCCCCGGCGCGATCTGGATCCGCCAGTTCGAGAACCCCGCCAACCCGCAGATCCACCGCGAGACGACGGCGCAGGAGATCCTCCGCGACACCGACGGCGCGGTCGACATCTTCATCGCCGGCGTCGGCACGGGAGGCACGGTGACCGGCACCGGGCAGGCGCTCAAGGCCGCGAAGCCCGGCGTGCAGGTCATCGCCGTCGAGCCCAAGGACTCCCCCGTGCTGACCGAGGGGCACCCCGGCCCCCACAAGATCCAGGGCATCGGCCCGAACTTCGTCCCCGACGTGCTCGACCGCGACGTGCTCGACGAGATCATCACGGCGGAGTTCGACGAGTCGCTGCGGGTCGCGCGCGAGCTCGCGGCGAAGGAGGGCCTGCTGGTCGGCATGTCGTCCGGTGCCGCGGTCGCGGCCGCGCTGACGGTCGCCGCGCGACCAGAGAACGCCGGCAAGACGATCGTCGTGATCATCCCCGACACCGGTGAGCGCTACCTCTCCACCGCGCTGTTCGAGGACCTGCGCGAAGACTGAGACCGCCGATGGGACTGATCGCGCGAATGCGCGAGGACATCGCCGCCGCACGCCTCCGCGACCCCGCCGCGCGCACGTCGCTCGAAGTGGCCCTGCTCTACCCCGGCCTGCACGCCATCTGGGCGCACCGGGTCTCGCACGCGCTGTGGCGTCGACGGCTGCGACTGCTCGCCCGCGCGGGGTCGCAGCTGTCGCGCTGGCTCACCGGCGTGGAGATCCACCCCGGCGCGCGCATCGGCAGGCGCTTCTTCATCGACCACGGCATGGGCATCGTGATCGGCGAGACCGCGGAGATCGGCGACGACGTGCTGATGTACCACGGGGTCACCCTGGGCGGACGCACCCGCGACGTCGGCAAGCGGCACCCGACGCTCGGCGACGGCGTCGCGGTCGGAGCCGGCGCGAAGATCCTCGGCCCGGTGACGGTCGGCGACCGCTGCGTCATCGGGGCGAACGCGGTCGTCACGAAGGACGCCCCCGCGGATAGCGTGCTGGTGGGTGTGCCGGCGAAGCCGCGTCAGCGCACCGCGGGCGAGGACACCAGGGCCCTGCTGACCGCCCCCGACTACTCCATCTGACGCCCGGCACGGGGCGCACGCCTCGCGCCGCGCGCCTCGAGTCGGCGCCGCAGGAACAGCCACGGGAGCAGCACGCTGCCGACGGCCGTGACCAGCCACACGATCACCGACCCCAGCAGCCACCCGGTCAGATCGGTGATGCGCAGACCGCCGATCGGGAGCAGCACGACGACCAGGAGCGCGATGAAGGTCGACACGATCCCGATGCCGCCCATCAGCACCGGCGCGTAGCGATCCGCGAGCCTGCTGACCCACGGTGACAGCACCGTCTGCAGCACCGCGAACACGAGGATGCACACCACGAAGCCCCACCACTGGCTCCACTGGATCTGGAAACCGTCGAGCAGCACGTCGGCCGCGAGCAGACCGAGGCCCGCCGACACCAGATACAGGAGAGCGCGGAACAGGAGGGTGATCACGGGGCCGAGCATAGCGGCACCGAGAGGCCGCACTCAGGAATCGGATCCCACCGCGGCGAGCCGCGCCTCCTCATCGGCCGCGATCGCGCTCTCGATGATCGGATCGAGCGCGCCGTCCATCACCTGGTCGAGGTTGTATGCCTTGAAGCCGGTGCGGTGGTCGGCGATCCGGTTCTCCGGGAAGTTGTACGTGCGGATCCGCTCGGAGCGGTCCATGCCGCGGATCTGCGACTTGCGCGCATCCGAGGCCGCCGCGTCGAGCTCCTCCTGCTGCTTCGCCAGCAGCCGCGCACGGAGCACCCGCATCGCGGCCTCGCGGTTCTGCAGCTGCGACTTCTCGTTCTGCATCGACACGACGATGCCGGTCGGCACATGGGTGATGCGCACGGCCGAGTCGGTCGTGTTGACGGACTGCCCCCCGGGGCCCGAAGAGCGGAACACGTCGATCTTCAGGTCGTTCTGGTCGATGTGGATCTCCTCCGGCTCATCGACCTCCGGGAACACCAGCACCCCGGTGGTGGAGGTGTGGATGCGGCCCTGGGACTCCGTCGCCGGTACCCGCTGCACGCGGTGCACGCCGCCCTCGTACTTGAGGTGCGCCCACACGCCCTGGGCCGGATCGGACGAGGAGCCCTTGATCGCGACCTGCACATCCTTGTAGCCGCCGAGGTCGGACTCGTTGCGCTCCAGCAGCTCGGTCTTCCAGCCCTTCGACGCGGCGTACTGGATGTACATGCGCAGCAGGTCGGCGGCGAACAGCGCCGACTCGGCACCGCCCTCCCCCGCCTTGATCTCCATGATCACGTCGCGGGCGTCGTCGGGGTCGCGCGGGATGAGCAGTCGGCGCAGGCGCTCCTGCGCGGCCTGCACGCCCTCCTCCAGCGCGGGGACCTCGGCGGCGAACGCCTCGTCCTCGCGCGCCAGCTCCCTCGCCGCCTCCAGGTCGTCGACCGCCGCCGTCCACGCCTCGTGCGCCGCGACGATGCGCGACAGCTCGGCGTAGCGGCGGTTGACGCGCTTGGCGCGGGCGGCGTCGGCGTGCACCGCCGGGTCGGAGAGCTCCTCCTGCACCCGGCGATGCTCGTCGATCAGAGTCTGGACGGACTCGAACACGTCGCGTCTCAGCGGATGTTGTTGTCGTGCCCGTGCGCGCCCGAGGGCAGCGTCGGGATCGACTTCTGCATCTGGACCAGGAACTCCACGTTGGAGTGGGTCTCCTTAAGCTTGCCGAGCACGACCTCGAGAGCCTGCTGCTGGTCGAGGCCGGCGAGGGCGCGACGCAGCTTCCAGGTGATCTTGACCTCGTCGGCCGAGAGCAGCATCTCCTCGCGGCGGGTGCTCGACGCGTTCACGTCGACCGCCGGGAAGATGCGCTTGTCGGCGAGAGCACGCGACAGCCGCAGCTCGCTGTTGCCGGTGCCCTTGAACTCCTCGAAGATGACCTCGTCCATCTTGGAGCCGGTCTCGACGAGAGCGGTGGCGAGGATCGTGAGGGATCCGCCGTTCTCGATGTTGCGCGCGGCGCCGAAGAAGCGCTTCGGCGGGTACAGCGCCGACGCGTCGACCCCACCCGTGAGCACGCGACCCGACGCGGGGGCGGCCAGGTTGTAGGCACGGCCGAGGCGCGTGATGGAGTCGAGCAGCACGACCACGTCGCGGCCCAGCTCGACCAGGCGCTTGGCGCGCTCGATCGCGAGCTCGGCGACCGTGGTGTGGTCTTCCGCGGGGCGGTCGAAGGTCGAGGCGATGACCTCGCCCTTCACGGTGCGCTCCATGTCGGTGACCTCTTCGGGGCGCTCGTCGACGAGCACGACCATCAGGTGCACCTCGGGGTTGTTCTGCGCGATCGCGTTGGCGATCTGCTGCAGGACGATCGTCTTGCCGGCCTTGGGCGGCGCGACGATCAGGCCGCGCTGGCCCTTGCCGATCGGCGCGACGAGGTCGATGATGCGCTGCGTCAGCTTCTCGGGCGCGGTCTCCAGGCGCAGGCGCTCCTGCGGGTAGAGCGGCGTGAGCTTGCCGAACTCCACGCGGGTCGCGGCGTCGTCGACCGAGAGGCCGTTGATCGAGTCGACCTTCACGAGCGCGTTGTACTTCTGGCGCCCCTGCTGCTCGCCCTCGCGCGGCTGCTTGATGGAGCCGACGACGGCGTCACCCTTGCGCAGGTTGTACTTCTTGACCTGGCCGAGCGAGACGTAGACGTCGCTCGGGCCGGCGAGGTAGCCGGTGGTGCGCACGAACGCGTAGTTGTCGAGCACGTCGAGGATGCCCGCGATCGGGATCAGGACGTCGTCCTCGCCGATCTCGGTCTCGAACTCGTCGACCGGCGTGCCCCCGCGGCGCTTGTTGCGCTGGCGGTTGCGGCCGTTGCCGTTCGCCTGGTCGTCGTCCGACGCGGCGGGCTGCTGCTCCTGGCCGCCGCCGCCCTGACCGCGGCCACGGTTGCGATTGCGGCTCCGGCTGCGCCCACGGCCGCCCTGCTCCTCGCCGCCGTCGGCATCGGAGGAGGAGTCCTTCGACGGCGCGTCCTGGCCGGCGTCGTCGCCACCCTCGGCCGCCTCGGCACGGCGGTTGCCGCGACCGTTGTTCTTGGGGCGCTCGGCGCGGGTGTCGTCGCCCTTGGCGTCGTCAGCCTGCGGAGCGGTCTCCGCCGCGCCGCTCGGGGCGTCGGCGGATGCCGGTGCGGCGGCGCCCTCACCCTGCTCGGCGGCGGGCGCCTCGGCCTCGGCCTTCTTGGTGCGACGACCGCGACCCGTCTTGGGCGCCTCGGCGGGCGCCTCGGCGGCAGCCGGAGCCTCGCTCGCCGCGGGAGCCTCCGTCGCCTCGGCGGCCGGGGCATCGGCATCGGTCTTCTTCGCCCGCGAGCGGCGCGGGGCCTTCGCCTTGGGCGCTGCCTCGCCGGACTCGGCCTCGGCGGGTGCCGCGGCCGACTCCTCGGCGGACTTCTCGGCCTTCGCGGCGGCGGTCGCCGTGGTCGCCCGGCGCGGAGCGCGCTTGCGCACCGGCGCGGACTCCGCGGTCTGGACGGCGTCGGCCACCGGAGCAGCCTGATCGTTCTGGGTCTCGGAGAGGTTCTCCACGAGTACTCCCTTATAGGTCATGGGATATGAGCGTGAACGCGCACAACGGGTGCTGCGCACGATCGCACGGGCTGACGCTCGGCGTCAGCCAGCCTCGGCACTTGTGCCTCAAGGGTTTGCGTGCGGGTCTTGCAAGAGTTGCAATGGGGCCAGATTCACGACGTTACGTGGAGCCCTCCGCTCGATCCCCCACTGTACCACCACGAACGTCGACGGCGAGCAGCAGCGCCTCCCACGGGGTGTCGGTCACACGATCGGCGAGTTCCACCGCGTCCTGACGGCTGCCCGGGCCGTCGGCGAGCACGAGCACACTGGGGCCCGCACCCGACACGACCGCGGCGAACCCGGCCGCGCGCAGCGCCTGCACGAGCCGCTGCGTCTCGGGCATCGCCTCGGCGCGGTAGTCCTGGTGCAGCCGGTCGGCCGTCGCATCGAGCAGCAGCTCGGGGCTCTGCATGAGCGCCGCGACCAGCAGGGCGGAGCGTGACAGGTTGAACACCGCATCGGCCGTCGACACGTGCGGCGGCTGCAGCGACCGCGCCTGCGACGTCGACATCGTGTAGGCGGGGACGAGCACGAGCGGCGAGACGCCCCGGTGCACGAGCAGCTTCTTGTGCTGCGGTCCGCGCTCGCCCATCCACGCGATCGTGAGCCCGCCGAACAGCGCGGGGGCGACGTTGTCGGGGTGACCCTCGATCTCGGTCGCCAGACGGAGCAGGTCGGTGTCGGACAGATCCACGTCGCCCGCCAGCAGACCCTTCGCGGCCAGGACGCCCGCGGCGACAGCGGCACCCGACGAACCGAGTCCGCGGCCGTGCGGCACGCCGTTCTCCGCGACGATGCGCAGCCCGGGGACCGGGCGCCCGACGTCCTGGAACACGTAGGCGACCGTGCGCACGATCAGGTTCGACGCATCGCGCGGGATGTCGTCCGCGCCCGACCCCGTGACCTCGATCTCCAGCTGTCCGGCCGGCAGGGCGGTGACCTCGAGGTGGTCGTACACGCTGAGCGCCAGGCCGAGCGTGTCGAAGCCGGGGCCCAGGTTGGCACTGGTCGCGGGCACCGTGACCTCGACCGTGCGGCCGAGGATCGAGCGCTGCTCCTCCGGCGCCGGGGCGGCCACGGTGCTCACTCGCCTTCCACCCGCAGCACGGACACGACGCGGGCGACGACGTCGCTGCCCGCGAGGACCGCGACCGTGTCGCTCAGTGCCTGCTCCGTCGCGCGGTGCGTGCCGATGATGAGGCGGGCGGTCGGCTCGTCCTCACCCTCGACGGTCTGCACGACCGTCGCGACCGAGACGCCGCCGTCGCTGAGGATGCCCGCGACCGTCGCGAGCACGCCCGGCGCGTCGGAGACCTCGAGCGTGATCTGGTAGCGGGTGGTGACGTGACCGATCGGCACGATGGGGAGGTTCGCCCTGGTCGACTCCCCCACCCCGACGCCGCCGGCGATGTGGCGCCGCGCGGCCGAGACCACGTCGCCCAGCACGGCAGAAGCCGTCTGCACGCCGCCGGCGCCCGCGCCGTAGAACATGAGCGAGCCGGCGGCCTCCGCCTCGACGAACACGGCGTTGTTCGCGCCGTGCACGGAGGCCAGCGGATGGGTCGCGGGGACCAGCGCCGGATACACGCGCACCGAGATCGACTCGGCACCGTTCGCCTCGATGCGCTCGCACACCGCGAGCAGCTTGATCACGAAGCCCGCCGCGCGCGCCTCCTCGATCATCGATGCCGTGATCGAGGTGATGCCCTCGCGGTGCACAGCGTCGAGCGGGACGGCGGTGTGGAAGGCGAGGCTCGCGAGGATCGCGGCCTTCTGTGCCGCGTCGTAGCCCTCGACGTCGGCGGTGGGGTCGGCCTCGGCGTATCCCAGGCGCTGCGCATCGGCGAGCACATCGGCGAAGTCGGCCCCCTCGGTGTCCATCCGGTCGAGGATGTAGTTCGTCGTGCCGTTCACGATGCCCATGATCCGCACCACGCGGTCGCCCGCGAGCGAGTCGCGCAGCGGCCGGATGATCGGGATGGCACCGGCCGCGGCGGCCTCGTAGTACACCGAGGCGCCCACGCGGTCGGCCGCCTCGAACAGCTCGGGCCCGTGCGTCGCCAGCAGCGCCTTGTTCGCGGTGACGACGTCGGCACCGGAGCCGATCGCCTGCAGGATGTTGGAGCGCGCCGGCTCGATCCCGCCGATCAGCTCGATCACGATGTCGGCGCCGAGGATGAGCGACTCGGCGTCGGTCGTGAACAGCTCCTTCGGCAGCTCCACGTCGCGCGGGGCGTCCACATCGCGCACCGCGATGCCCGCGAGCTCGAGGGCGGCTCCCGCGCGATCGGCGAGCTCGTCGCCGTGGCGCAGCAGCAGCGCCGCCACCTGGGAGCCGACCGCTCCGGCGCCCAGCAGCGCCACGCGAAGTCGTCGGTAGTCAGTCATGCGTGCTCCTTCAGGGGGTGGGTCATCGGTCTCCCTCGGGGGCGTCGGCCCCGTCGATGCCCGCATCGCGGGCCAGCAGGTCGTCGACGGTCTCGCCGCGGACGATCACCCGCGAACGGCCGTCGCGCACCGCCACGATCGGCGGTCGCGGGACGTGGTTGTAGTTGCTCGACAGCGAGGCGCAGTAGGCGCCCGTCGCCGGAACGGCCAGCAGGTCGCCCGGTGCGAGGTCGGCGGGAAGGTACTCGTGGTCGACCACGATGTCGCCCGACTCGCAGTGCTTGCCGACGACGCGGCTCAGCTGCGGCTCGCCCTCCCCCGTGCGCGATGCCAGCCGCGCCGAGTAGCTGGCGCCGTACAGGGCGGTGCGGGCGTTGTCGCTCATCCCGCCGTCCACGCTGACGTAGCGGCGGGTGGCCCCGGAGGCGATCGTCACGTCCTTCGTGGTGCCGACCTCGTACAGGGTCACTCCGGCCGTGCCGATGATGGCCCTGCCCGGCTCGAACGACAGCGCGGGCACGGGGATGCCCCTGGCCGCGCAGCCCTCGGCGACCGCGGCCACGATGGCCCCAGCGAGCTCATCGATCGGCGTGGGGTCGTCGACCCGGGTGTACGCGATGCCGAAGCCGCCGCCGAGGTTGAGCTGCGGGACGGGTCCGTGCTCCAGGAGCGCCGCATGCAGCTCGAGCACGCGCGACGCCGACTCGCGGAACCCGGCGACGCCGAAGATCTGCGAACCGATGTGACAGTGCAGACCGGCGAACTCCAGCCCGGGGATCTCGCGGATGCGGGCGACGGCGACCTCGGCCTCGGCGAGGGGGAAGCCGAACTTCTGGTCTTCGTGGGCGGTGGCGAGGAAGTCGTGGGTCTCGGCGTGCACGCCGCTGATGACGCGCACCATGACCCGCTGCACCGCATCGGTGCGGGCCGCGATCGCGGCCAGCCGCTCGATCTCGATCGCGCTGTCGACCACGATCGTGCCGACGCCCACCTGTACCGCGCGCTCCAGCTCGGCGACCGACTTGTTGTTGCCGTGGAAGCCGAGCGATGCGGGTGCGACCCCGGCGGCCAGGGCCACCGCGAGCTCGCCGCCCGTGCACACGTCGACGCGGAGCCCCTCGTCGACGACCCACCGGGCGACGGTCGTGCTCAGGAACGCCTTGCCCGCGTAGTACACCTGCGCCGTGGTGCCGTGCTCCGCCGCGGCCCGGTCGAACGCCACCCGGAAGGCACGGGCCCTGGTGCGGACCTCGTCCTCGTCGAGCACCAGGACCGGGGTGCCGTAGGTGCGGGCGAGCTCGGTGGCGCGCACGCCGGCGAGCACGAGCGCTCCATCCTCGTCACGACGGGCCGACGCCGGCCACACACCGCTCGCGAGATCGTTCGGGTCATCGGGGACGAGGAGCCATTCCGGGGCGAGCGAGTCGGCAGGAGCAAGCACGGAGCACCAATCGTGGGTCGGGTCTCGGGCGGGAGGGCGCACATCGAGTTGCCCCCGATTCTAGGGCAACGCCCCGATCCGCCTGCGCACGGTGACAGCCCGCGTCAAGCCCCTGGGGACCCCCGTCGCGGCTCTCCTAGGGTGGGGGCGTGGCAGACACCGACGCAACAGACGCTCACTCCCGATCCGACGGGCCGTCGCGGCCCGGACTCGTCGCGCGCATCACAGGACCCGTCATCGCCTGGGCCCTCGCGCGTCGCCCCGTCCGCGCGGCGCTGCTGTACTCCGAGCGCCGTGGCCCGATGCTGGCCGACAGCGTCACCTACCGCGCGCTGTTCAGCGTGTTCGCTGGCGTGCTGCTCGGGTTCTCGATCGCGGCGCTGTGGCTCGCGGGCAACCCCGACGCGTGGCGCGCGATCATCGACGCTGTGCAGGCCGCCGTGCCCGGGCTGATCGGCGACGACGGCGTGATCGATGCGAAGGACCTCCGCGCCCCGGCGTCGCTCTCCGTCGCCGGGCTGGTCTCCCTGGTCGCCCTGATCGGTGCGGCGCTGGGAGCCATCGGCTCGCTGCGCACGGCCATCCGCGTGATCGCCGGGACCGTGCAGTCCGACATCCTGTGGATCTGGGTGATCGTGCGCAACCTGCTCCTGGGGCTCGGCATCGGCGTGGCCTTCGTGCTCGCGGCCGCACTGACGTTCATCGGCCAGCTCGGCGCCACGTGGGTCGCGGACGTCCTCGGTCTGCCGTCGGACTCCCCCGCGGTCGCCGTGACGGTGCGGCTGCTGTCGCTCGTGGTGGTGTTCGCGCTCGACGCCGCGCTCATCGTCGGCGCGTTCCTCCTGCTGTCCGGGGTGCGCCCCGCGGCGCGGTCGCTGTGGGCGGGGGCGCTGCTCGGGGCATTCGGTCTCATCGTGCTGCAGGAGCTGTCGGGCCTGTTCGTCGGCGGTGCCACGAGCAACCCGCTGCTGGCGTCGTTCGCCTCGCTGCTGGCTCTGCTGATCTGGCTCAACCTGTCGACGCAGGTGATCCTGGTGGCCTGTGCGTACATCGTCACCGCCGAGGAGGAGCGCAAGGACCGGCTGCACGAGCGGTTCGGCGCTCGGACGTTCGTGCAACGCCGGCTGCAGCGCGCCGAGGTGGACGTGCAGGTGGCGACCGCGGAGCTGCGCGAGGCCCAGCGCGCCGCCGCAGAGGAGGCCGGGACCGGCGCCGCACACGAGGACCGCTGACCGCGCGACCCTCGTTGTGACCAGAACTGCTAGTTTGGTCACAACGAGAGGACACGCATGACTCCCACGCGGACGCGCATCACCCTCCCCGGCGCCGAGGTCTCGCTGTGCGAATGGACCCCGACGCACGAATCCGGCTCGCCCCTCCTGCTGCTCCACGGCGGCGGAGCCGACAGCGCCGAGCTCTCCTGGGGCGGCATCGGCCCGCAGCTCGCCGCCGCCGGGCACCGGGTCCTCGCGCCGGACCACCCCGGCTTCGGGCACAGTCCCCGTCCGGAGTGGAGGCTCACGCAGGAGCGACTGGTGCAGTACGTGGGCGAGCTCGTCGACGCGCTGCGCCTGAGCGACTACGCCGTCGCCGGGCTCTCCCTCGGCGGTGGTCTGACCGTCGGGCACCTCCTCGACCGCCCCGGGCAGGCACGCGCGGCCGCCCTGCTCGGCTGCTACGGGCTGATGCCGCGGCTGGCCGACGGTCCGCTCGGCGCCCTCACCCACTTCTCCACCTTCCTGCTGCTGCGCTCCGGCCTGCTCTCCGCGATGACGCGCTCGTACGCGCGCAACGCCACTGCGATGGAGAAGGGTCTCGCCGACCTGGTGCGCAGCCCGGAGGCGCGCACGCCCGAGCTCGTCGAAGCCGTGCTCTCCGAGGCCGCCACGGGCACCGGGCTCGCGACGTTCGGCGAGTGGCAGCGCGACCAGGTGCGGTGGAACCGACTGCGCACGGTGTACACCGACCGGCTGCCGTCCGTGCGCACGCCGACGCTGCTGGTGCACGGCGACCGCGACTCCGGTGTGCCCCTCGACCGCATCCGCACCGCTGCGCGCCTGCTGCCCGACGCCCGTCTGGTCGTGGTCCCCGGCGCCGGCCACTGGGTGCAGCGCGATCGTCCCGACGTCGTCACCGCGGCGCTGCTCGAACACCTCGACGGGCGGGCCGATGCCTAGACCGCTCATCCCCCACCGCCGCGACCGCATCCTCGACGCGGCCGAGCGGCTCGTGCTCGCCCGCGGCTTCGACGCCATGAGCATCGCCGCCGTCGCGGAGGACGCGGGGATCGCGAAGGGCGCCGTGTACCGGGAGTTCACGTCGAAGCGCGACGTGCGCGACGCCCTGCTCCAGCGCGGCAACGCCCGCATCGCCGCGCGCGTGGAGCAGGAGCTCGGCGCGCACCCCTCGCTCGCCGCCGCATATCGTGCGACCGCCCGCGCGCTGCTCGACGACGAGCTGATGACCGCGGCGTTCCTCGACGACACCGGCGTGCTCGGGGCGCACGTCGCGGAGGAGCAGGACGGACGGTACCGGGAACGACACGAGCGCGTGATCGCGTGGGTGCACGACCTGCAGCGACGCGGGCTCGTCGTCGCCGACGTGGCGCCGGAGTCGCTCGCCCTCGCCCTGTCGAGCGCCACGCTCGGCCTGCTGTCGGCCGCGCGGCTGCTCGGCCCCCTCAATCGCGATCGACTGGAGAGCACGATCGACACCATCGGCCGCATGGCAGCCACGTTCGAGAGGCAGTGACGTGCACCACGAGACTTCCGGCCCCGCCGGCCCACGACCCCTTCTCCTGCTGCACGGCGGCGGGGTCGCCGGGTGGATGTGGGACCCGGTGCGCGCCCGGCTCGGCGAGCAGCAGCGGGTGATCGTGCCCGACCTGCCCGGCCACGGCGCGAGTGCGACCGAGCCGTACGTGTCGCACGCCGCGACCGTCGACGCGCTCGCCCGGCTCCTGGAGCACGAGTCCGCCCCCGCGACCGTGGTCGGGTTCTCGCTCGGCGCGCAGTTGACCGTGCTGCTCGCGACGCAGCGCCCCGACCTGGTCTCCGACGCGGTGGTGGTCAGCGCCCAGGCGGAACCGGCGCGCGCGATCGGCCCGACCCTCGCGCTCCTGCGGGCGACCGCCGGGCTGGCGAAGAACGAGCGCTTCGCCCGGCTGCAGGCGCGGGAGCTGTTCGTGCCCGACGACCTGCTCCCCGCCTACCTGCGCACCTCGGCCGGCATCTCGCGCGAGACCCTGGTGACCGCGGTGGCGGAGAACCTGCGCTTCGCGCCGCCGCCCGCGTGGTCGCAGTTCCCCGGCTCGGCGCTCGTCCTCGTCGGACAGAACGAGAAGAAGCTCATGCACCGTTCCGCCGCGGCACTGCACCGTGCGCTCCCCAGCAGCACGCTGGTCACGGTCGACGGCTGTGGCCACGGCATCCCGCTGCAGCGGCCGCAGTGGCTCGCCGAGCTCCTGCGGGCCCGGATGGACGGACCGCGCGCCGAGGCCGGGTAGCCGGTCAGCGCGGGCAGGTGCCCTTCTCCTGCAGCGCCTCGTCGGTGACGATCGCGCCGTCGACATCCACGTCGATCACGGCGGCATCACCGGAGATCTGCAGCCCGGTGAGGGTGAGCCCGGCCGGCAGCTGATCCGCGATGCAGACGCGACGCGGCTCCGTGAGGCCCTCGCCCAGTCCGCCCAGGGACGAGCCGACGCGGGACAGGTCGATGTCGATCCCGCCGACGCTCGCCGCCACGGGGGTCAGCTCCAGATCGCCGTCGACCGCGCCCGGGGTGAGCGTGATCGACACCGGCACCGCGGTGCCCAGCACGTCGAAGGAGCCGCCCAGCGTGGCATTCGGCTCGTCCAGCTCGACGGAGTCCACCGGGAGGTCGGTCGTGGCCAGCAGCGCCGTGAACTGCTCCTGGTCGATGCGGATCGTGCCGTCGGCGCCGCCGAGGTCGCCGCCGCGCAGGGGCACGCCGGTCGCGGTCACGTCGGCCGCACCGGTGATGCCCTCCAGGGTCACCGCGTCGGTGGACAGGTGCAACGTGTCGAGGCGTCCGCCGATGAGCTGCGGCAGGAGCAGGCCCGTGGTCTCCACGTCGAGCTGCTGATCCGCCGGGAGGTCGAGCTGCTCGATCACGATCGACCGCACCACGCCGGGAAGCACGGCGCGGGCGATGAGCTCCGCCGCCACGACGAGCACCGCGAGCACCACGACCACGATCAGCACGACCCACGGCCACCGCGGCCGTCGCCTGGCCTTCTCCGGCTGCGACGCCGCCGCGTCGGGGATCACCAGCGTCGGGTGCTCCCGCGACGGCTCGGGGTACGGCAGCGTGTGGTTGTCGTCGCTCATGGTGTCATCCTGCCGCACGGGCGGCCGGTCACATGCGCTCGGGAGCCGAGACGCCCAGCAGGCCGAGGCCGTTGCGGAACACCTGACCGGCGGCGTCGTTCAGCCACAGGCGGGTGCGGTGCACGCTCTCGACCGGGTCGTCGCTGAGCGGGATCACGCGGCAGTTGTCGTACCAGCGGTGGTACAGGCCCGCGAGCTCCTCCAGGTAGCGGGCCACGCGGTGGGGTTCGCGCACCTGAGCGGCGAACGCCACGATGCGCGGGAACTCCTGCAGCGCGCCCAGCAGGGCGGCCTCGCTCTCGTGCGTCAGCGTCTCCGGCGCGAACTCGGAGCGGTCGACACCGGAGTCGGCGGCGTTGCGGGCCACGTTGTGCGTGCGCGCGTGGGCGTACTGCACGTAGAACACCGGGTTGTCGTTGGTGCGCTTCTGCAGCAGCTCGGGGTCGAGGTCGAGCGGCGAGTCGGCGGGCGAGCGCTCCAGCGAGTAGCGCAGCGCGTCGGTGCCGAGCCAGTCGAGCAGGTCGTCCATCTCGATGATGTTGCCCGCGCGCTTGCTCAGGCGGGCGCCGTTGATCGACACCATCTGGCCGATGAGCACCTCGACGTTCTTCTCCGGGTCCTCCCCCGCGGCACCGGCGACCGCCTTGAGGCGGTGCACGTAGCCGTGGTGGTCGGCGCCGAGGAGGTAGATCTTGTCGCGGAAGCCGCGGTCGCCCTTGTCGAGGTAGTACGCGGCATCGGCGGCGAAGTACGTGTACTCGCCGTTCGAGCGGCGGATCACGCGGTCCTTGTCGTCGCCGAAGTCGGTCGTGCGCACCCACACCGCGCCATCCTGGTCGAACACGTGCCCCTGCTCGCGGAGGCGGTCGACGGCACGGTCGATCAGGCTCAGGCCCGACGCGTCCTTCGCGTGCAGCGTGCGCTCGGAGAACCACACGTCGAACGGCACGTTGAAGCGGTCGAGCGAGTGCGTGATCTCGGCGAGCTGGTACTCGTACGCGAGCTCGCGGGCGACGTCGAGCTGCTCGGCCTCGGGGAGGTCGAGCAGGTCGGGGCGGGCCTCGAGCACGCGGCCGGCGAGCGTGGTGATGTACTCGCCGGGGTAGCCGCCCTCGGGGGTCGGCTCGCCCTTCGCGGCGGCGAGCACCGAGCCCGCGAAGCGGTCCATCTGCACGCCGGCGTCGTTGATGTAGTACTCGCGCACCGCGTGGGCGCCGCTCGCCAGCAGCAGGCGCACGATCGCGTCGCCCAGGGCGGCCCAGCGCGTGTGCGCGATGTGCAGCGGACCCGTGGGGTTGGCCGAGACGAACTCGACGTTGACGCTCACGCCCTCCTGCGAGGAGTTGGTGCCGTACGCGGGACCGGCGTCGACGATGACCTTCGCGAGCGCGCCGGCCGCGGCCGCGTCGAGACGGATGTTGAGGAACCCGGGACCGGCGACCTCGGCGCTCGCGACCCCGTCGACGCGGACGAGTCCGTCGGCGATCTCCTGCGCCAGCTCGCGCGGGTTGGTGCCGAGCGGCTTCGCCAGGCGCATCGCGATGTTGGAGGCCCAGTCGCCGTGGTCGCGGTTGCGCGGACGCTCCAGCACCACGTCGGCGGCGGTGACCCCGAGCGGCTCGCCGGGACGTCGAGCCTCGGCGATCGGTGCGAGGACGGCGAGGATGGCGGAGGCGAGCGTTTCGGGGTTCATAGACTCCCCAGTTTACGGGCGCGGACGGGTGATCTCCGCCCCCGTGCGTCGCGCCGAATTTGCGTTCGGCCGACCGTGATCTACTCTCATGCCATGAAGGCCCCCGCCACCCGCCGCCGACTGCGTGCCGCCGGGGTCGCCACCGCACTGGTGCTCGCCGTCACGGCGGGCGTTCTGGGTGTGTGGCGGCCGTGGACTCCCGCTCCCTCCGCCGCGCCCGTCGCCGCCGGTGACGACACCGCCACCGCGGCCATCGCCCCGGCTCCCCTCACGCTCCCCGACGACCCCACCGTGCTGGTCTTCGGCGACTCGTGGACCTACGGCTCTGCGGCCACGGATCCCACGCTCGGGTACGCGTACGTGCTCGCCGACCTGATCCACGGGCACACGGTCGTCAACGGCGTGCGCGGCAGCGGCTACCTCAAGCCGGGGCTCGACGGCCCCACGTTCGGGGAGCGGATCGCCGCCCTCGACCCCGCGATCGACCCCGACCTGGTGATCGTGCAGGGCTCCATCAACGACCGCGCCCAGGGCGAGGTGGGCTACCGCGACGCCGTGACCGCCGCCTGGGACGCGCTCACCGCGCTGTACCCGGAGGCCGCGATCGTCGTGCTCGGCCCCGCCCCGCACGAGCTCCCCGTCGGCACGCAGACCGCCCGCATCGACCACGACCTGTCCGAGCTCGCGGCCGCCCGCGGCTGGTGGTACATCTCCCCCGTGCAGCAGCACTGGATCACCGAGCAGAACTACCTCTCCGTGATCGACGTGGAGGTCGGACGCAAGCATCCGTCGACCGCGGGCCACCGCTACCTCGCCGAGAAGCTGGCCGCCGCGCTCGACGAGCTGCGGGCCGCCCCGGTCACCGAAGCGGGCGGGTCGGAGACCACCCCGGACGAGTGATAAGGTCGATCGGTACGCCTCCGTAGCTCAGTGGATAGAGCGCCGGTTTCCGGTACCGTAGGTCGCAGGTTCGACTCCTGTCGGGGGCACTAGAAATTCACGAAAAGCCGTCTGAGCCAGACGGCTTTTCGTGTAGTCGCAGACAGCATGCTCTTCCCGCGCCACGGGCCCTACGCCCGCTCGCTGCAACTCCCACCTCAGCGAGCGGCGTTACACAGGGATTGCGCGCGGGGCCAGGTAGTCGGGCTACACCGCGCCCTGCATCGCGCGGGTAGCCATACTCCTCAGCGGCCTGCTCCAGCTTGAAATCGAGGAGCTCGACGGAGTGCGCCTTCAGTACTTCTCGAAACCTCGGTCGGAGTCGCTCGGAAGTACTCGCGCCGCATATTCACGCGGTTGATGCGGCGGTCGGCGAAGTGCTGGTGGAGCATTGCTTGGATGCTGACGGCGTCATCCGCGAAGAACAGGGCGTGAACATCGAACCGGAACGGCACGGACGCGTCGCCGAGCTCGTTCACGCGGTCTATCGATTTGAGACGTCGGGTAAGCCCGATTTTCACGACGTCGGGTCCAAACGCCACAGGCAGCGGCACGCTTCGCCTACGTCGACGTGCCGCCACGGACTCATTCCTTGCGTTAGCGATCTCGCGGGAAGCCTTCATGTCGAGCTGGTTCGTGGCAGCGGTTAACCGCGAGCCGCATAAAGCGGTGCGTTACCTGACAACCGCCCTGCAAAGTCATGCAACAAGCGAGCTTCGAATACCGACCACGATCCTGTCACCGACACTTCTCATCTCGAGCCATTCGACGCGAGGAGATGTCGCTGCGATTTTGGACAAGAATGGCCGCAACTTTGTCATGGCTGATCCTGCGGATCTATTGAGTGTGAGCAAGCGCTGGCTGGACCACCTGTACGGCACCCGAGCGCGCGCCTTGACGGACCTCGACTACGCAGCGGCGTCCGCAGCACGAAAATACGTAACCTCTTTGCTCACGAATCAGCCTCCGCTTCCGTCGAAGCATGTGGGCTTGCGAGCTCATCAGCCTCGGTACGACCTTCGGCGCTTCGAGTCACGACAAGGACCAGGAGATTCAACATTGATGGGTGGCGCGGATATATGCTCGGCGCTCCAGCCAAGAAGCCGCGCGTCGATTTTGCAAGATGAGCTGCGCGCCCTTGCGCACAAGTTGAGGAAGTAGTCACCGGCAGTTCGGGATTTTGGTTATTTGAACTGTGCACGATCCCCGCAGGTCTTCGGCGATGAGGAAGGCACGGCGAGATCATTGGCCGCCGCTCGGAAGTGGTCCGTGCGAGTTGCATGTAGGAGAACGCTGCACCGTCGTTCGGCCCAGGAGCGTCGGCGTCGCGACCGTCGTGAGTATCCGCAGGCGACGATGCAAACCCTCAAGCCTCTGCGCGGCCGCGCGCAAACGGGGCAACAGTCTGCGCGCCGGCGGCGAAAACACTCTCCGGCCACGCTGCGCCGTCCCAGTACCGCTCTTCGAATCGTCCTGAGGGATCCGAGGGTTAACTGTCTGATGGGTCACCAGCTCAACGCATCGCAGGGAACAGGCCGGCTCTCTCATCGGTCGCATGACCCACGCTTGCCGCCAGAGGTGCACCTCGCATGGGACTATCAGGACTGTGAATCACGACTTCGAACGCAGCTGGTTGAACGACGATGCTCTCTCGAACCTTAACGATGAAGAGCTGTTCGGTCGTGCACACCTCGCTGACCGGATCTTCGATGTCCTTCGGCGAGTGAGCGAGCAGAGTAAATCCAGCATCATCGGGCTCGTGGGCTCTTGGGGGTCGGGGAAGTCGAGCGTACTCGGCGGCCTGGCCCGCCGACTGGCCACGAAAGATGCGGCAACGCGTGAATCGCTCGGCAGGGACTGGCTCGTCGCGGAGTTCAACCCGTGGTTGTACGCGGGGCCGACGGAGATGCACGCGGGGTTCTTCGACTCCCTTCACCGCGCTTTTCCGAGCACCCCATTGTGGGAACCACGCCGCGAGAACTTGCTGAAGCTCGGGCGCCGCCTCGCCCCCATCGCCGGATTCGCAAAGATCATCGGTGTCGATGGGGAGGGGATTGTACGGACGCTTCTCGACGACGCCGACGAGGACCCCGTCGCTCAACGCGACCGGGTGACACGCGAGTTGGACGAGGCCGACCAGCCAGTGCTGGTCATCATCGACGATATCGATAGGCTCAGCGCCGACGAGCTGCTCCATCTTTTCAAGCTCGTCCGCCTCGTCGGACGGCTTCCGAACGTGTACTACCTGCTCAGCTACGACGAACGGACCGTCGTCGACCTACTAGCAAAGACGGATCTCGTCTCAGCGAAGGACGAGCGCCGCGGACTGGACTACCTCGAGAAGATCGTGCAGGTGCGCATCGACGTGCCCGCCCTCCGCCCGTTCGAGGTCGACCAGGCGTTCACACGCGCGATTACCTACATCCAATCTCGACATGCTTTCACGCTGCCACCCCGGGAACTCGAGCTACTCAGCCGCATGTTTGATGGGGTACTTAGCAGCCGCCTCCACACCCCCCGAGCCATCAAGCGCGTGTTCGGGCAGGTCGATGCGTTTTACGGCGCTCTTGGTAATGAGGTGAACTTCACCGACTACTTCATCATCACATGGCTGCGTACCGTGGAACCGGGCGTGTATTCCCTTATTCAACGCCACCGTCGTGAACTGCTCGGTCAGCAACTACTGTCGCTGCGCGCTCTCGAGTCGCCCCATAGCCTGGCGGAGAGACGACGTGGCGCATGGATGGCCATGCTCGCCGACGCGCACGTACAGGAGACTGACCGCGAAGATATGCTGTACGTGCTGAGCACCCTATTCCCGGCCTTCGGCCCCACCTTTCGCGACGAATCGGATAAACAGCAGCGCTCGGGATACACTCCTCCAGCCGAGCCAGGGTCCATCGCTCACCCCGACTACTTCGACCGCTACTTCGCGTTCGGTGTACCCGACGACGATGTCTCGGATACTGCCGCGTCAAGAGCCGCTCACGAGATCGCGACAGGTCTTGAAGGCGAAGCGTCGACGGCGTTGCTCGAGGTCTTCAAGACTCAACCCGAGTTGGTGCTGCGGAAGCTCTCCCAGGTCGCGGACCGTGACAACCTGTGCACGACCGCGTTCGTGGATTGGGTCAGCAAACGGTGGAGCGGCGTTGATGAACGGTCCTTCACCCGAGGGCGACTGGAAAGTATCGCCGAGTCGGCGCTGCTGCGGATGACAGATGAGGATGCCTTCGCCGCATGCCAGTCTCTGGCCCAGGATCCCGCAGGTCTTCTTTTCGTATCGGCGCTCGCTCACGGACTCAGCATCGAGGCGCCAGGAAGTCCGGCACTTAGGGATCGACGACAAGCGCTCGCTGAACGAGTCGTCGCCGAGCTAGAAAGCCTCTATAAGCAGCACTTCACCCCGCTGGTCAGCACTCTGCAGTCACCACTGGATCTGACGGAGCAAAACAGATCGATGCTTTGGTATTGGCGCCTGCAGGAGTCTCCGTCGCTGTCGGCATTCCTGAACTGGGCCATAGACAATGGGTGGGAGCTCACGGACTGCATGGTGTTGTTCGTGCACACGTCCTCCGGCGGTGACGGGACAAAGTACATCGAAAGGTTCAATAACGTCGGGCAGTTCACGGCGCTATTCGCTCCCAAGGTCCTTCGTGATCGTCTCGCTCCTCAGTTCCCGGAGACGGTGAACCTCGATGCGTTCCGCAATGTGCCCGCAACCCCCGAAGCACTGCGAGCGTACGTGCTTGCTGGCGCGAAGTTCGCGGTTGACGCATCCATTGAGGCCGACCCAGACAAGTAGCACTCGACGGCGGAGCGACTCGATACAGCAGGAGCTGGCGAGCTGCCGCAATGCCCATCCGTCGTAACCCTCGTCTACGCTCAGCCCGCTGGGCAGCCACGCGCGCTCTGAAGCACCAGACGCGGGCTAGGACACCCCGTGCTCCGGCCAGTCGATGAGCGCTGATTCCCGGCGGACGTACAACGGGTGCTGCGGATGTCCGTCCTTCGTGGTCTTCAGCGCCTTGAGCTTAGGTAGCAGTGTGACCGCGCGGGACACCCGCGTCGCGCGGGCGTTCGTCCCCCAGCCAGCGATAACCACACCAGTTGCCGATGCCAACGCCTTGTCATTATCGATCCCGATGGGGTCCGGGGCCGCGAGCATCACCTTCGGTTTCGTCGCGCGGAACGCGTAGAGATTCAATACCCGCATCCCCCCGAACTGCTCGCGTCGCGCGAATCCAACGCAGCGTCTGAGCGTCGGATCGAGTTCGACATCGTCGGCCGTGCTCGGATTCAAGAGAACGAATGTAACTAGGGGCAGCGACTCGTCCCACACACGTGTAAGGCTGTACCGGTAGCTATCTTGCACGTCCGCGGTGGAAGAAACGAACGCAGGCATGGACATGCTCGAATGATAGCTCCATCCATGCTCACACGAGCCGACAGATACTTGGATGCCAACGAGGAACGGACTAACTCCCTTGCCGCTCGACCCGGATCCCGCGCTCTCAGGTGAACAAGCCTCGACTGACCATCACTCTATGCTGACCGGGCGCGCGCAGACGACAGGCTCAAACAACTGCTTCATCTGTGGCGCCTCCATCCCGCCAGGCCACCCTGAGCGAACACGAGAGCACGTCTTTCCTCAGTGGTTGCTTCGGTCGGCCGGATTGCGGTCGGCGAACCTCGTGTCGAGCAACGCGCAGCTAATCAGCTACTACCGACTAACGGTCCCGTGCTGCAGAACTTGCAATGGCGTTGACTTCTCAGGAATCGAACAGCGAGTCAAGGCAGCCTTCGAGAACGGCCTGGAAGGGGTGCAGTCGCTCAGCCGTCGAGATCTATTCTTGTGGCTGGGCAAGCTGTACTACGGCGTCTTGTTCCTCGAAAGTTTGAGACGCCTCGACGTTCGCGATCCGGACAGCGCGCCTCTCGTGAGTGAGGAACAACTCCGACGCAACAATTTCCACCATTTTCTCTTACAGGCCGCAGCTGGCGTGGTGCATTGGCCAGACGCCACAGGTGGCCCCGCGTCGTTCTTGTTCGTTGACTGCCAGATCGACGAAGACACCCCCGAGCACAATTTCGACTACTGCGACAGCATGCTTGCTCCCGTCACGGCCCTCCGGGTAGGAAGGGTAGGCATCCTGGCGGTAATGCAGGACTGGGGAACCATGGAGACTATCCACGAGAAGCGTTTGGTCGCTGCACGGCTGACCGCGCTGCACCCGACCCAGTTCCGGGAGGTCTTTGCGATGGTGGAGTACCTTGCCGTCGAGACAGCCGTCACCCGGCGACCCAGCCTCTTGGTAGGCGGAACACACGGAGCAACAGTCATACCCGTCCCGGTCGCGTCGCGCGACGGAGGATCGGTCAATGTTCGCGACTTCGCGAGCTTTCTCGCGAAAGCTCTCTTCACAACGGTGGAGAACCTGTTCACCGAAGGTTCGATCTTGACGTTCACGGTCGACGATAGCGGCGACGCCGTCAACGCCCCCTGGCCCGGGGCATTCTTCTCCGGGCTTGACGGTCAGCCACTTTGGCCATCGGCTGTCGAAGTGCAAGGTCCGTGAATGCCAACGACCTGACTGCAGGGACCAGAGCGAACTTCGTCAATTAGACTTTCGCCGCCAACCTTGCTGGCCTGAAACACCTCTGGAGGATTAGCGAGGCGCAGTCAGAGGATCACGCAGACAGGCGCCCATGTAGAGCTGCGGAATCACGCGGCACAACACCTTCCGCGTACAACCCACATCAGCAGAAGGCCGCTCTTCGGAGCGGCCTTCGTCGTTGGGCGGCCCAGAGCTCGCCGGCCTGCGTCGCGCGGACGTCGGCGATTGCCGTGCCGGCGGTTCGAGAGCACGATGTCTGACATGGGACTAGCGGACTACCCGGTGAGGGCTTCCATCGGCGTCACCGATATCGGACGAGCGGCCGCCTTCTATGAAGGGGTGCTGGGCCTCGCCGCCGAGCGGAGCGGACCGAGCGCCGGCATCGCGGAGGGCGCTCGGTTCTACGCCTGCGGCGACGGGACCATGCTCAACGTGTTCGAGACGCCGACCGCGGGGTCGACGCGCTCGACAGTCGCCACGTGGTACGTCGACGACCTCGATGCGGTCGTGGCGGAGCTGACGGCTGCGGGAGCCGAGTTCGTCCGCTACGACGGTTTCGGCCAGAACGCGGACGGCATCGGCCCTCGGGCGGGCGGTGGGCGGATCGCCTGGGTCGAGGACCCGGACGGGAACACGCTCGCCGTCGAATCCGACAGCTGAGGCCTTCCGGCGACACCTCGGGCGAGACGTCTCGGGGCAGCACGGATGACAGACGGTAGCCTGGACGGGTGCCCTCCCTCGTCTCCGCCGGTTCGACGCGCGCCCCGCAGCGCCTGTCGTCGGCGACGCCGATGACGGAGTGGATGCGCGTCGTGCTGCACCCGGGGACGAACGGGTGGACGAGCGTGTGGGGCACCCTCTCGCACGGTGAGATCGCGGGCTGCCCGCCGCCACGCGGCTAGCCGCGCCGGATGGCGCGGCCTGTTCGCATCGACCGCCCATCTCTCCCGTGAGGTACCCCTGTGTCTTCGTCGTCCCCTGCTCGTTTCCGTCTCGCGCCGCATGAGCTGTGGCGCGGTATCCGCTCCACCGCCCGCAGCGAGGTGCTCGGTGGTGCGCTGCTGCTCGCGGCGACCGTCGCGGCCCTGATCCTCGCCAACTCCCCCGCCGCGCCCTGGTACGAGGCCGTGCGCGACGTGCGCTTCGGCATCCCCGAGCTCCACCTGGAGCTGAGCGTCGGCGCGTGGGCCGCCGACGGGCTGCTCGCCGTGTTCTTCTTCGTCGTCGGGCTGGAACTCAAGGAGGAGTTCGTCGCCGGGCGACTCCGTGACCCGCGCCGCGCCGCGCTTCCCATCGCGGCAGCCGTCGGCGGGGTGGTCGTGCCCGCGCTGCTGTTCCTCGCGGTCAACGTCGCGGCCGGCCCCGAGGTGCTGCGCGGCTGGGCGATCCCCACCGCGACCGACATCGCGTTCGCGGTGGCCGTGCTCGCCGTCGTCGGCCGGTTCCTCCCCCCGGCGCTGCGCGTGTTCCTGCTGACCCTCGCCATCATCGACGACCTCATCGCCATCACGATCATCGCGACGTTCTACACCGAGACGATCCAGGCGCCGTGGCTCATCCTCGCGCTGCTGCCGCTCGCCGGGTTCGCGCTCGCGGTGCAGAACGGCGTGCGCTCCTGGTGGCTGCTGCTCCCCCTCGCGGTGGCCGTGTGGGTGTGCGTGCACGCGTCGGGGGTGCACGCCACGGTCGCCGGTGTGCTGCTCGGGTTCCTCGTGCCCGTGCGAGCCACCGCACGCACGCGCGTGCAGACCGGTACCGATGCGGACAGCGCCCCGGTGTACGACGGGCTGGCGGCGCACTTCGCCGACCGCTGGGGTGTCGTGGCCACGCTGTTCGCCGTGCCCGTGTTCGCGTTCTTCGCCGCGGGAGTCGACATCGGTGGAATCGACGGCCTCGTCTCCGCGCTGACCGACCCGATCACGGTCGGCATCGTCGTGGGACTCGTCGTCGGCAAGCCGGTGGGCATCCTGCTGACGACCTTCCTCCTCAGCCGCGTTCGGGCGCTGCGTCTCGACGAGACGCTGCGCTGGCCCGACCTGGCCGGCATGTCGCTGCTCGCCGGGATCGGCTTCACCGTGTCTCTCCTGGTCGGCGAGCTGGCTTACGGCAGCAGCAGCGTCGCCGACGATCACGTGAAGATCGGGGTGCTGGTCGGGTCCCTCGTCGCGGCGGTGCTCGGCGGTGTGGTCCTGGCGCTGCGCGGTCGGCGGGCCCGGAGCACTGCGCGGGACCGGGCGGAGGCATGACGGCCTCGCGGCGAGCGGAGGTATGACGGCCTAGCGGCGGGCGGAGGCGCGTGGGGGGCGTTTCGGCTGCTTCCGCTGACGCTCCTCCGCGCGCCGGAGCACCGGCGCGCATATCGGAATGCTGGCGCTAGTAGGATCAGGCCGATGCCCCCCGCCCTCGTCACCCGTGAGACCGACGTTCAGCGTCCCTCCCGGGTGGCCGGGTTCGTGGTCACCACGCTCGCGCTGGCGACGTTCGGTCCGTACCTCTGGGAGAGCATCCGCACGGAGCAGGCCGCCGTGTACGGCCTGTTCCTGCTGATGCTCCCGCTCGTGTTCTCGCGCTTCCGCCCCCAGGGGGGACTGCGGTTCTTCATCCCGTGGACCCTGTACATCGTGATCGCAACGCTCGGAGTGATCGCACCGAGCGCGGGCGAGATGCCGTACGAGGCGGGCTCGTTCCTCGGGGGCATGGACAACGTGCTGGCTCCCCTCGCCCTCATGTTCCTCATCTGGTCGGTCGTCCCCGAACACGACGCGGAGCGGTTGCTGAAGCGGTTCGCGAAGATCGTGGCGGTCGCGATGGCGGTGAACGGCGCCATCGCCGTCCTCTCCACCCGTGTGGATGTCGCCGCCTTCATGCGTCCGTTCTGGGCCAGTGAGGACAGCACCACCACCGCGGACCTCGCCGCCCAGCTGGGCCGCTACTCGGGCATCTTCAACCTCCCGTCCGAGGCGGGTGCGCTCTACGGGGTCGCCGGACTCGGCGCGATCTATGCGTGGAACAACCGGCCGGTCCTCGTCGCGCTGCTCGTGACGCTCATGACGCTCGGCGGCCTGATCAGCGTGTCGAAGGTCTTCATCTTCGGTGGCCTTCCCGCCATCGTCCTGTACTGGTTCTGGTCGCAGCGAGGCGGCCGGAAGGTCGCCGCGATCTTCGGTCTCGTGCTGATCGCCCTCGGCGTGCTGCAATCCGGAGTCTTCGCGGAGTGGACGGGTGCCAACTACCTTGGCCGCCTGTTCGTGACGTCGGGCAACCAGGGGTTCCTGGAGCTCTACAGCGCCGGCCGCTTCGACACCGACTCCACCTTCACAACCGTGATCGGACAGGTACTCGCCTACAACCCGCTCACCGGAGTGGGTGCCGCCGGTTGGAAGATGCCGTACGACGGCGCCGTGGCCGAGGCCCTCATCGTCGGCGGAGTGATCGGACTGCTGCTGCTCGGTTTCGTCACGGCCGCGATGTTCACCCTCCCCCGCGGCCTCGACAAGTCCGGCCAATGGTTCGCCTTCATGCTCGCCGTCGTCACGGTGGCCGGGTCCGCCGGGTTCTCCCCGCTGACCGCCAACCGCATCTCGACCGTCACCTGGGTGATGATCACCCTGCTGGTGCTCGTGGCCCGCGACCGGAGGCACCGCGCGCAGCATGAGGCTGCAGCGCAGGGCACCAGCGATCGGACGCTGGACTCGCGGACGCGACCGCAGCTCGTCGCACCGGCGAGCTGACCGCGGCTGTTCACCGGGCTGGTGCTGCACGGCTGCCTCCGGCGAGAGGGCGACCGGCCCGCCGTCCGAGCCATGAGCCAGGGCATTCCGCGGGAAGCGACGCCGGAGTAGGGTGCGGGGCATGACGCTGATCGAGGACCTGCGCACGAGCGAGGAACGACTCTCCCGGGGCGACCTCGCGTACTACCGGGACATCTGCCGCGACGACGCCCTGTTCGTGATGCCGGGCATGGTCGCGACACGGGAGGAGGCGATCGCCGGACTCGAGCACGCCGACCCGTGGGACTCGTTCGACCTGAGCGCGGTGCAGGTGCGCGAGCTCGGCACCGACGCCGCCGCCATCGCGTATCGCTTCGAGGGACGCCGCGGCGCACAGACCTACACGGCGGACATGGTGTCGACGTACGTGCGCGAGGGCGGACGGTGGCTGCTCGCCGTGCACCAGCAGACCCCGGCCTGAGCGCACGGGCGTCGGGCCGGGGTCTGCGGGCGGTCAGCGGTCGAGGATCTCGCGGGTCGTGACCTCGGGGCGCAGGTCGAGTCGGCGCAGCAGCTGCGCGTTGAGGGCGACCACGATCGTCGACAGCGACATGAGCACCGCGCCGACCGACATCGGCAGCACGAAGCCGATCGGGGCGAGCACCCCGGCGGCCAGCGGCACCGAAAGCAGGTTGTAGCCGGCGGCCCACCACAGGTTCTGCTTCATCTTGCGATACGACGCCCGCGACAGCTCGATCACCGACAGCACCGACCGCGGATCGTCGCCCGCCAGGATCACCCCGGCCGATGCGATCGCGACGTCGGTGCCCGCGCCGATCGCGAGCCCCACGTCGGCCTGCGCCAGGGCGGGGGCATCGTTCACACCGTCGCCCACCATCGCCACCCGGCGACCCTCGCGCTGCAACTCCTGCACCTTCGCGGCCTTGTCCTCGGGTCGCACCCCGGCGAACACCCGGTCGATGCCGAGGTCGGACGCGACGGTCTGCGCCACCGCCTCCGCGTCGCCCGTGATCATCACGACCTGCACCCCGCGGGCGTGCAGCGCGTCGACCGCCTCCCGCGACTCCGGCCGCACCTCGTCGGCGAGCGCCAGCGCACCGATCACGCGGCCGTCGCGCAGCACGTGCAGGATGATCGCGCCGTGCGCGCGCCACCCCTCGGCTGCCGGCAGCTCCTGCGCGCCTTCCTCGGTCAGCAGGTGCGGGCCGCCGACGCGCACCGTGGCACCGTCGACCGTCGCTGTGACGCCCACCGCGGGCGACGAAGAGAAGTCGCGGCTCGCCGGCACCGTCAGCCCGCGGTCGCGCGCGGCCCGCACGATCGCCTTCGCCAGCGGGTGCTCGCTGTCCGCCTCGGCCGCAGCAGCCAGGGCGAGCACCGCACCGGCGTCGTCCCCGCCGACCGTCGACACCTCCGACACCACCGGCTCGCCCTTCGTGAGCGTGCCCGTCTTGTCGAAAAGGACCGTGTCGACCGTGCGCATGCTCTCCAGCGCCAGGCGGTCCTTGACCAGCACGCCGCCGCGGGCCGCGCGCTCGGTGGCGATCGACACCACCAGCGGGATCGCGAGCCCCAGCGCGTGCGGGCAGGCGATCACGAGCACCGTGATGGTGCGGATGACCGCGTCGTCGGGCAGACCGACCAGCGTCCACACGACCGCGGTGATCGCCGCCGCTCCGAGCGCGAACCAGAACAGCCAGCCCGCGGCCGTGTCGGCGAGGCGCTGCGCCCGCGAGGACGAGTTCTGCGCCTCCGTCACGAGCCGCTGGATCCCCGCGAGGGTCGTGTCGTCACCGGTCGCGGTGATCTCGACGCGCAGCCCCGAGTCGGTCGCCACGGTGCCTGCCGTGACCGGGTCGCCCGCACCGCGCGACACCGTCCGCGACTCCCCCGTCACCATCGACTCGTCCATCGAGGCACGACCGTCGACGATGCGACCATCGGCGGGGATGCTGCCGCCCGGCCGCACCACCACCACGTCGCCCACCCGCAGGTCGGCCGGAGACACCCGCACCACCTGGTCGCCCTCCACGCGCTCGGCCTCGTCCGGCAGCAGGGCCGCCAGCGAGTCGAGCGCGGACGTCGTCTGCGCGAGCGACCGCATCTCGATCCAGTGCCCGAGCAGCATGATCACGATCAGCAGCGCGAGCTCCCACCAGAAGTCGAGCTCGTGGTGCAGCAGTCCCAGGCTCGCACCCCACGACGCCACGAAGGCCACCGTGATCGCGAGCGCGATCAGCAGCATCATCCCGGGCTTGCGCGCCCGCAGCTCGCTGGCGGCGCCCACCAGGAACGGCCGCCCGCCCCACACGTACATGACGGTGCCGAGCACGGGAGACACCCACGCCAGACCCGGGACCTCCGGCAGCGAGTAGCCGAGGATCATCGCGAACATGCCGGACAGCGCAACCGTCGGCACCGCCAGCACGAGCATGATCCAGAACAGCCGCCGGAACTGCCCGACGTGGTCCCCGTGGCCGCCGTGGCCCGCGTGCGCGTCGTGACCGCCGTGGGCCTCGTGACCCGCGTGCGCATCCTGACCGCCGTGGGCCTCGTGACCCGCATGGGCCTCGTGCGCGTCGTGACCCGCGTGCGCGTCATGACCGCCGTGGGCGTCGTGACCGGTATGGGCCTCGTGAGCCGCGTGCGCGTCGTGACGTGCGTGCTCATCGTGCGCGTCGTGACGGGCGTCCGCGGGGGCGGGGTCGTGGTGCGGGGTGCTCATGGTGTTCCCTCCAACGTCGATGATGCCGTGGGGGGGCGCCGTCGGGCAGCCCCCCCCAACGCGGGTCCCCTCCAAACAACGAAATACCCCTCCTAATGTGGGTGGAGCACCAAACCACACAAGCCAACACCCCAAAAAAAAAAGAGGTGCCCTCTCCT
>NZ_JBSHIM010000005.1:193154-240089 GCF_053618975.1 Microbacterium sp. NPDC055599
CCGCGCGACTCCCGGGCGTGGCGCGGGGGGGGGGGGGGGGGTGTGGGGGGGGGGGGGGTTGGGGTGGGGGGTGCTCGTGGTGTTCCCTCCAATGTGGGGGGTGCTGGGGGGGTCCTCCGTGGGGCACCCCCCCACGGTGCGGCCGCTCAGGCGGCCGCGATGTACTTCGCGGGGTCGGCGTCGAACGCCGGACCGCAGCCCGCGCAGCAGAAGTGATAGCGGGTGCCCTCGTAGTCGCGGAACAGCCCGGCGGCCTCGGCCTGCGCGATGACCACGGGACTGCCGGCCATCACCGGGCACGTGGTCATGCCCTCGGCGTTCGACGCCAGCAGGTCGGGGCGTCCCTCGGCGGCGACACCGCCGGCGGCCGGGACGCTGCAGCAGGATCCTGCGGGGGAATCGGACATGTCGGTACTCCTCTTTCTCAGGGTCACTGGGCGTCCACCGCCGTGCTGCGGAACGACCGCAGGCGGAGGCTGTTGCCGACCACGAAGACGCTGGAGAACGCCATCGCCGCGCCGGCCAGCATGGGGTTGAGCAGGCCGAGCGCCGCGAGCGGGATGGCCGCGACGTTGTAGGCGAACGCCCAGAACAGGTTGCCCTTGATGGTGCCGAGCGTGCGTCGGGAGAGACGGATCGCGTCGGCCGCGCTGCGCAGGTCGCCGCGCACGAGGGTGATGTCGCTCGCCTCGATCGCCGCATCGGTCCCTGTTCCCATCGCGAGCCCCAGGTCGGCCTGCGCGAGGGCCGCGGCGTCGTTCACGCCGTCGCCCACCATCGCGACCACCCGGCCCTCGTCCTGCAGCCGGCGCACCACCGCGACCTTGTCGGCCGGAAGCACCTCGGCGATCACCTCGTCGATGCCGACCTCCGCGGCGATCTGCTCCGCGACCGCGCGGTTGTCGCCCGTGAGCAGGACGGGGGTGAGCCCGAGCCCGACGAGCTGGGCCACGGCCTGTGCGCTCGTCGCCTTGACCGTATCGGCCACCACGAGCACGCCACGCGCCGCGCCGTCCCAGCCGACAGCGATCGCGGTCTTGCCCTGGCGCTCCGCCTCCGCCTTCGCCTCGGCGAGCGCGGACGGCAGATGCTGCGACCAGTCCGCGAGCAGGGACGCTCGACCCACGATCACGGCGTGACCGTCGACCACGCCCTGCACGCCGCGGCCCTCGATGTTCGTGAAGTCCTCCGGCGCGGGCAGCGCGCCCAGCTCCCTCGTCGCCGCGGTGGCGACGGCCTGGGCGATCGGGTGCTCCGAGGCGTCCTCCAGCGCTCCCGCGAGGCGCAGCAGCTCGGCGCGCTCCACGCCCTCCGCGGTGTGCACGGCCGTGAGAGTCATGCGCCCCGTGGTGACGGTGCCGGTCTTGTCGAGCACGACCGTGTCGACCCGGCGCGTGGACTCCAGGATCTCGGGGCCCTTGATGAGGATGCCGAGCTGAGCGCCGCGACCCGTGCCGACGAGCAGCGCGGTGGGCGTGGCGAGTCCGAGCGCGCACGGGCAGGCGATGATGAGCACGGCGACGGCGGCGGTGAAGGCCGCGGCGGCCGGGAACCCCAGGCCGAGCCACACGCCCAGCGTGCCGAGCGCCACCACGATCACGATCGGCACGAAGATGCCGGACACCCGGTCGGCGAGGCGCTGCACCTCGGCCTTCCCGGTCTGCGCCTGCTCCACGAGCCGGGCCATCTGCGCCAGCTGCGTGTCGGAGCCGACGCGGGTCGCCCGCACCACGAGACGCCCGCCCGCGTTCACGGTCGCCCCGGTCACGGCGTCGCCCTCGCGCACCTCCACCGGGACGGACTCGCCCGTGAGCAGGGAGGCGTCGATGGCGGAGGTGCCCGAGACGACGACGCCGTCCGTGGCGATCTTCTCCCCCGGACGGACGACGAACTCGTCGCCCACCGCCAGCTCGGTCGTGGGGATCCGGGTCTCCACGCCGCCGCGCAGCACCGCGACCTCCTTTGCGCCGAGCTCGAGCAGCGCGCGCAGCGCCGCCCCCGCCTGCCGCTTGGAGCGCTTCTCGAAGTAGCGTCCGGCGAGGATGAAGGTCGTCACCCCGGCGCCCACCTCCAGGTAGATGTTGCCCGCCCCGTCGCTCGGTGCCACGGTCAGCTCGAACGGGTGCGTCATGCCCGGCATCCCGGCCGTGCCGAAGAAGAGGGCGTAGAGCGACCAGAGCAGCGCCGCGAGCGTGCCCATCGAGATGAGCGTGTCCATGGTCGCCGCCCCGTGGCGCAGGTTGGTCCACGCGGCGCGGTGGAACGGCCACGCCGCCCACACGATCACCGGTCCGGCGAGCGCGAGCGACAGCCACTGCCAGTACGTGAACTGGAGCGCCGGGATCATCGCCATCGCGATCACCGGGACGGTGAGCACGATCGACACGATCAGCCGCTGGCGCAGTGCGGCCAGCCCGTCGTCCGCCTGCTTCGGCGTCGCGTCCTCGGTGGTCGGTGCCGGAGGCGCGGGGACAGCGGCGGTGTAGCCCGTCTTCTCGACCTCGGCGATGAGCACCGCCGTGTCGAGGCCGGCCGGCGCGGTGACCGTGGCCTTCTCGGTCGCGTAGTTGACGCTCGCGGTCACGCCGTCGATGCGGTTGAGCTTCTTCTCGATCCGCATCGCGCACGACGCGCAGGTCATGCCCCCGATCTCCAGCTCGACGCTGGTCTCGTCGGGCACGGATCGCGTATCGGTCATGACCGCACCGCCTCGTAGCCCGCCTCGTCGACGGCGGCCAGCACCGCGGCGTCGTCGACCGGGGCGGAGCTGTGGACCACCAGGCGTCCGGTCTGCGCGCTGACGTCGACGCCGTCGACCCCGGGAATGCGGGAAACCTCGCCGCGGACGGCCATCTCGCAGTGCCCGCACGTCATCCCGGTCACCTGGTACTCGCTCTTGTTCATCGTCGTTCCTCTCCGCTGTCAGGATACCCCCCTGGGGTACTCCCTGCGACAACCCTATACCCATCACGGGTATTCCCGACACCGCCGAAGGCCCCGCTCGGACCACGCTCGCCCCGGCGGGGTGAGCGTCCGCCCCCGGCGCCCGGCCCGCCTGGCACCCTGAACAGATGGACGACGCGACGCTCCCCTCCTGGAGGGACACCCCCACCCGACGCGCCATCGAGGCGTTCGTGACGGGCGTGGCGACCGGACCGGATGCGGTGCCCGCGGAGGAGCGCGTCGCCGTGTTCGACAACGACGGAACGCTGTGGACCGAGAAGCCGATGCCCACGCAGCTCCACTACGTGGTGGAGCGTTGGCGGGAGGTGGCCCTGGCGGATCCCTCCCTGGCCGACACGCAGCCCTACCGCGCGGCCGTCACGGGCGACCTGGCGTGGCTCGGCGCGGCCGTCGAGAAGCACTACGCCGGGGACGACTCCGACCTCGGCACCATCATCGCCGCCCTCGTCGGCCTCACCGACGGACTCGACGTCGAGCAGTACGCCGCCGCCGTGTCGGCGTTCTTCCGCACCGCGCGCCACCCCGTGCTCCACCGCCCCTACACCGAGCTCGTGTACCAGCCGATGGTCGAACTGCTGCGCTACCTCGAACGGCACGGCTTCACGTGCTACATCGTCTCGGGCGGCGAGCGCGACTTCCTGCGCCCCCTGACGCAGTCCATCTACGGCATCCCGCCCGAACGCGTCGTGGGTTCGGCGCTGGGGCTCACGTACGACGAGGCGACCGGATCGGTGCGCTACTCCCCCGCGCTCGCGTTCTTCGACGACGGACCCGAGAAGCCGGTGCGCATCTGGAGCCGCATCGGCCGACGCCCTCTCCTCGCCGCGGGCAACTCCAACGGCGACATGCCGATGCTCGACCACGCACGGCGCGGCCCCCGCCGGGGTCTCGCGCTGCTGATCCACCACGACGACCACGACCGCGACGACGCCCCGTACGACGCGGGCGCCGACAAGGCCCTGGCCGCCGCACGCGAGCGCGGGTACACGGTCGTGAGCGTGCGCGACGACTGGGCCAGCGTGTTCCCCGCACCCTCCTGACCGCTCAGCCCCCGGCGCTCAGCCCCCGGCGCTCAGCCCCCGGCGCTCAGAGGGCGCAGCGGAAGCCGATGTGGGTCATGGCGGTGTCCTCCGCCTGTGCCGACCGCGCGGCCGGGCGATACCGCAGGCAGTACTCGGGGGCGCACAGGTGCGAGCCGCCCTTGAGCACGCGCCGCGGGATGGGCGAACCCGGCTCGGCCGACAGCAGGCTCGCCCGGCGACCGGGATCCACCGCGACCGTGCCGGGCGGCACGTGCCGGTGGGTCCAGTAGTCCGCCGTCCACTCCCACACGTTGCCGATCATGTCGAACAGGCCGTAGCCGTTGGCGGCGAAGCTGCGCACGGGCGCCGTGCCCACCCAGCCGTCCGCCCCGTCGTTGCGGTAGGGGAAGGCACCCTGCCAGGTGTCGGCCATCAGCACGCCGTCCGGCTTCGTCTCGTCGCCCCAGGCGAAGCGCGCGCCGACCAGTCCGCCGCGCGCCGCCCACTCCCACTCGGCCTCGGTGGGCAGCCGCTTGCCCGCCCACGCGGCGAACGCGACCGCGTCCGGATAGGCGATGTGCACCACCGGGTGGTCGAGACGGTCGTCGATGGACGAGTCCGGCCCGAACGGACGCCGCCAGAACGCACCAGGCTCCCACCGCCACCACTGCCGCCAGTCGCGCAGATCGACCGGGCCCGACGTCGGTGTGAACACCATGGCGCCGGGAACGAGGTCGTCGGGGTGCACGCCGGGATAGTCGGCCGGATCCATCGGCTGCTCGGCGACCGTCACATAACCGGTCTCGTCGACGAACGCCGCATAGTCGCGGTTGGTCACCGGGTGCTCGTCGAGACGGAACGACGCCACCTCGCGCTCGTGAACCGGGCCCTCCTCGGGGTAGAACTCGTCGGAACCCATGCGCAGCGTGCCACCGGGAACCTCGATCATCGCCACCATGCCTTCATCGTAGGGGCCGTCCGCGGGGCCGGGCCGTGCCGGGCGACTCCGGCGGCCGCTACTCGCGGGAGAGCATCGCGGCCGCCTCCAGCTCCAGGTCGAGGTACTGCTCGGCGCTCACGTCGATCCCCACGCCCAGCAGCTTGCCGCCCGTGAACGGAAACGCGCTGCCGTACTGGCGGCTCACCGGGTCGGCGCTGTCCCAGCCGACGCAGAGGCCGTCCCCGCACAGGGTGAACTTGCCCACCTGCGCCCGCATCGGCCCGGACGCCACCGCCCGGTCGTCGACGTACAGCGTCGCGGTGCCCACGGACTCCCCGTGCTCACCCGCCCCCTCCCGCACGAACTCCACGCCGAGCGTGTGCGGGCCCGGCGTGAGCGGCTCCGACGTGAAGGTCTGCTCGGGCGGGATGCCCAGGAAGTTGTACACGTAGGTGAGCCGGCCGTCCTTCACGAACAGCGAGTGCCCGCCGAACCGGGAGCCGTGCGCGAACAGCACGCCCTGCGCCCCGTCCTCGAGCACCGCGTCGGCGATGATCTTGAACGACCGGCCGCGCACGTTCACCGCGACGCTCTCGGGCACCGCGGCCGTGCCCGGGTAGTACACGTACCGCTCGCGGGGCCGTTCGGCCTGCGGGCGCTGCACGGTCAGCAGTTCCCTGGCGGACCGGTCGTCCAGCGGCAGCGCGAAGTTCGCCTCGGCCTCCGCGAACCACGCGTCGATGAGCTCGCGGAGCTTCTCCGGATGCGTGGCGGCGAGGTCGTGCGCCTCCGCGCGATCCTCGGCCACGTGGAACAGCTCCCACGCGTCGTCCTCGAAGTGCCCCGTGCCCGTGAGCGGTGCGTGCACGGCGGCGGCCTTCCACCCGTCCTTCCAGATGCCGCGCGTGCCGAGCATCGCGTAGTACTGGACGTGCTTCTCGCTCGGGCCGTCGGGGGCCGCGTCGAAGCTGTACCTCATCGAGACGCCGTCGAGCGGACGCTGCGTCACCCCGCGGTAGGTCTCCGGCATCTCGACGCCGATCACGTCGAGCACGGTCGCCACGATGTCGACCGAGTGGTGGTACTGGTGGCGCAGCTCTCCCTTCGCCGCGATGCCCTTCGGCCAGTGGATCACCATCGGGTCGCACGTGCCGCCCGAGTACTGGGAGTAGCGCTTGAACATCGGGAAGGGCGTCGAGAACGCCGCGGCCCACCCGGTCGGATAGTGGTTGTAGGTGTCCGCGGAGCCGAGGTGGTCGATCATCGCCAGGTTCTCGGCGAGGTCGTCGGGGAAGCCGTTGAAGAACTTGTTCTCGTTGACCGAGCCGTCGGGCGAGCCCTCCCCCGATGCGCCGTTGTCGGCGCAGTAGAACACGAGGGTGTTGTCGAGCTGTCCTGTCTCCTCCAGATAGTCGATGATGCGGCCGACCTGCGCATCGGTGTACTCGCTGAACCCGGCGAACACCTCGGCCATGCGGGAGAACAGGCGCCGTTCGTCGTCGTTCAGCTCCGACCACGGCCGCACGTGATCGGCCGGGTTCGCGACGTCGTCCGGCATCGGGTTGAACGGGGTGAGCGCGGTGCCCTCGGGCAGCACGCCCCTGTCGATCATGCGCGCGAGCACCCACTCCCGGTACGCGTCGTAGCCGTCGTCGAACATCCCCCTGTACTTGTCGATGTACTCCTGCGGCGCGTGATGCGGGGCGTGGTTCGCACCGGGACAGAACCAGAGGTACCAGGGCTTCGACGGGTTCGACGCCTGCTGGTTGCGGATCATCGTGAGCGCCTGGTCGGCGAGGTCCTTCGACAGGTGGTACCCCTCCTCCGGCGTCGCGGGGGCGTCGATGAAATGGTTGTCCTCGACGAGATCCGGGTACCAGTTGTTCGTCTCGCCGCCGAGGAAGCCGTAGAACCGGTCGAAGCCGAGCTGCAGCGGCCACATCGAGCGGTTGCCACCCGGGGCGATGTCCTCCTCCGGCACGTTGTGGTTCTTGCCGACCCAGAACGTGGAGTAGCCGTTGTCCTGCAGCACCTGCCCGATCGTCGCGCACTCGGCGGGCAGCCGTCCCGCGAAGCCCGGGAACCCCGTGGTGCCCTCCATGATCACCCCGGCGCGGTTGACGTGATGGTTGCGGCCGGTGAGCATGGTCGACCGCGTCGGCGAGCACAGCGCCGTGGTGTGCCACTGCGTGTAGGTGAGTCCGTTCTGCGCGAGCCGGTCCATGGTCGGCATGCTGATGCGTCCGCCGTACGGCGACCAGGACGCGAGGCCCGTGTCGTCGTACAGCACCACCAGCACGTTCGGCGCGCCGTCCGGAGCGGTCCGCAGCTCGTACGGCGACCAGTCCGGCGTCGAGTCCCGCACGTCGAGCCGGATCTCTCCGGTGAAGTCCGCGTTGAAGTCCGACATGTCCACTCCTTCTCTCATGGGTGTTCCTCCGGTACCGCCGGCGCGAGGGGCGGGCGTCGCAGCAGCGCCACGAGGACGACGAGCACCAGTACGCCCGCCGCGACGCCCACCACGGCACCGAACGACACCGGCCGCAGGACGATCAGCAGAAGGAGCGCGACGACGAGCCCCGCGACCAGGATCGGCCCGCGGTACCGGTCGACCGCCACACCGAGCCGCCCCGTGGAGACACCGTGACGCTCCGCGGCGCCCCGGAGCGCGGCGACACCGCTCTCCACGGCCGTCCGCGTGCGCACCGCGGCGCGGGACGACCCGGCGACCCAGGCCCACAGCGCGACCAGCACCGCCGACAGGGCGAGCGCCGCGACCGTCGAGGACAGCAGCGCCGTCACCTCATCGAACAGCGACGCCGCCGCCGCAGCGGTCATGATCGACGGGCTCACCGCGCCCAGGAAGAACGAGCGGCCGATGCCCAGGCCGGCAGCCAGCAACAGGAAGGCCGCGGCGAGCGCGACACTCGTCCACAGCAGCGCCCGTGGTCGGTCGCGGGCCAGCAGCACCCCCAGCACCACGAGCCCCGCCAACACCCACGGCAACCAGAAACCCGCCGCGACCGCGACCTGGTACAGCGCCCGGACGAGCACGAGGGCATCGGCCTGGGCGATCGGGATGGAGCGGTCGATCACCGGGATCAGGTCTGCCACGCCGACACCGCGCTCCGCCAGTGCATCTTTCACGCGCTCGATCACCACACCGAGGTCGAGCGACAGCACCCCGTCGTCGGCCAGCTGCAGCGCGGTCCCCGGCTCGTCCTGCAGCACGGCGACCGCACGCTCGTGCGCGACCCGCAGCGACTGCGCCCAGATGTCGGCGAACTGCGCGGACGACACGACGTCGTGCACCACGCCGTCGATCAGGGACGACAGCCCCGACGCCGCCGGAGCCTGGAGGAGCGTGAGCGCGGACTCGGCGCGGGGCGGCAGGTCGAGCGAGCGCAGCCCGTCGAACAGCTCGCCGACGACGGCGTCGAGGTCGACCTGCTCGTCGATCGCGGCGCTCACCTGGTCGGCGACGAAGTCCTGCACGTCGGGGTCGTCTGCGAGCGGCCCGAACGTGGCGACGAAGCGGTCCGCGTCCACGAGCTGGAGGCGGGCCCAGGTTCCGAGCACGGCGACGGGCGCGAGCAGCACCGCCACCGCGAGCACGACCCCGGCGAGGATGCTGCGCGCGGCGGGCCGACGGCGCGGCGTGCGCAGGGCCTCGTTCTCGCGCTCGAGCAGCTCGACCCGCGCCCGCAGCTCGTCGAGCTCGCCCATCGGTCCTCCTCGATCGTCGTCGTGGTGCACCGGCGGCTAGGTGCCGAGCAGCCGCTGCTTCGCCGCCGCGAACTCCTCCGCCGACAGCACGCCGGCCTGCTGCATCGCCGCGAGCTGCTGCAACTTCGCGATCAGGTCGTCGCCGGCGGGAGCCGTCGGTGGCGCGGGTGGCGTGGCGGGGGCCGTGGCGTCGCGCACGGTCGCCTCGACCTGCGCCTGCTGCTGCGCGGCCTCGTACTGCTGCTGCTCGTACTCCTCCTGCGCCCGGCGGGCCTGGTGCCGCTGCGCCGCCCCGGTGACGGCCGTCGCCGTACCAGCGACCACGGCCGTGCGCGCGGCGAGGCCCAGCAGTCCCGGCCGTCCGAATCTCCGCAGAGGCATGTCAGTCCCCCTCCTGGTCGAGGATGTCGATGAGCGCATTCACCACGGGTGCGGGGACGCGCTCCGTGCGCAGCACCCGTCCACCCGCGGCCGCGAGGTCGTGCGCGAGCACGCGGGCGAACGCGAGTTCCAGGACCACGACCGCCGCCGAACGACCCGGATCGAGCTCGCCGGCCAACAGCTCCACGTCTTCCTCCCCCGCGAGACCGGAGACAATGGGGGCGAACCCGGCGAGCCCGAGCTGCTCGGCGTCGTCCTCCAGCTCCAGGATCTCGATGTCCCCGTCGGTCGTCTTGCCGACGAGCACGATGTCCAGGATCCGGACGACGCCGCTCTCGGCGACGTCGGCGAGAGCACGGAAGGTGCCGGGGTCGGGTCGATCGCCCTCGAACCCCACCAGATAGAGCTCGACCGGGCCGAACCGGAAATCGTTCATGGCACCGCCTTCCTCGCGCGGATCAACGGCGTCATGCTCGCACCATCGTCGCGTGGCCCTCACGAGGGGATCACCCGGGCTGGGTGAGCTGCGACGACGGCGACTCGCCCGGATCGGGTGACCACCGCCACGCCCGGCACCGTGGTCGCTGCCACGATCACCTCACCTGCTCATCGACGAAAGGGGTCCGACGTGTCGTTCTGGGAAAGCTTCTGGGACATCATCTGGTGGTTCTTCTGGGTGTTCGTATTCGTCTCCTACCTCATGGTGCTGTTCAACATCGTCGCCGACCTGTTCCGCGACCACGCGCTGAACGGCTGGTGGAAGGCCGTGTGGATCATCTTCCTGATCTTCGTGCCCTTCCTCACCGCGCTCATCTACCTGATCGCGCGCGGGCGGGGAATGGCCGAACGTGCGGCCGCCTCCTACCGACAGCAGCAGGACGCCGCCGATACGTACATCCGCAGCGTCGCAGGGACCAGCGCGACCGACGAGATCGAGAAGGCCTCGAAACTGCTCGCGGCCGGCACCATCACCGACGCCGAGTTCGCCGCGATCAAGGCGCGCGCCCTCGCCTGACCCCGGGTGGACGGGGGCCGTCGAACGCGGCGCCCCCGTTCACACCGTCGAGCGCACGGCCTCCCGGCGCGACGACACCCCGAGCTTGCGGTAGATCGCCCGCTGATGCGTCTTGACCGTGTTGACGGACACCGACAGCTCCCGTGCGATCTCGGGCAGCGTCCGTGCGGTCTGCAACTGCTGGAACACCTCGCGCTCCCGCTCGGACAGCCGATCCGCGAGCGAGCCCGCCGCGTCCATCGCGAGGCAGCGGCCGATGAAGTCCTCGAACTGCGTGCCGAAGTGCACGTGCTCGTGCAGCAGCCGCCGCACGGCCACCTCGCGCGGCCCGAACAGCACGCGGATCCCCTCGCCGGACGCGACAGCGACGGCCGCCTCGCACAGCTCGTGCGCCTCCTCGTGCCGCCCCGCGAGCCGCCGCATCACGGCGGCCGTGATCAGCGTCGACGCCTTGACGTACGACACCTCGGCGTACCCCCGCAGCGAGCGCAGCGACTCCAGCGCCGCGGGGTACTCCTCCGCGCGACGAAGCACGCCGGCGAGCGCGACGTTCACCAGCGGAAGGTCGGGACGCTGCACCGAGCGTGCCGCGATCCGGCGGGCGCGCTCGCCACTGCCTACGGCCTCGTCGAGCAGCGCCACGGCCGATTCCCGCAGCGCCGCCCAGCTGAACCCGCGGATCACCTCCAGCGGGATCTCCTGCACCGCGATCGCCGCGCGACGGCACGCGGCCACGTCGCCGGTCTCGGCCGCCGCGTAGGCGATCATCATCCTCGACAGCCCGGCGACCACCCGATCGGCTTCTCCGCCGTCGAGGACCGCGGAGAACGACTCCGTCGCGTCCGCGCTGTCGCCCGACCAGTAGGCGACGAACCCGGCCGCGGCAGCCTCGGTCCCTCCCCGATGCCGTTCGTCGGAGACGTGCGGCGCGATGCGGGCGAGCGTGTCGCGAGCGTCGACCACGCGACCGGCCCAGACCTGTCCGAACGCGAGTTGGGCGAGCGACCAACGCACGCGCTCGGGGTCGGCCGAGCGCTCGGCCTCCCGCGCCGCGGCGGCGAAGTACTCGACCGGCAGTGCGGGGTCGCCGCGATGACGGATCTCGCTCCAGCCCAGCAGGTAGTCGAGCGCGGTGCGGTCTGCGACCTCCACCGCCGTGGCGTCGTGCAGCAGCGCGTGCACCTGCGCGCTGGCCTCCACCACGTCGGCGCTGTCGTCCGCGAGCAGCAGCCGCGCGACCGGCAGGACCGTCGACGTCGGCACCCCGTCGCGGTCCCGCAGCGCGTGCGCCCGCTGGAACAGCTCGCGTGCCACGTGGCGCTCGCCGAGCGCATCGCACGCGCACGCCTGCACGAGGAGGAGATCGGGGTCGTCGGGGTCGTGCCGCCGTAGCTCCGTCACCGCGTGCTCGACCTCGGCGGCGCTCCCGCCCACGACGAGCCCGAGCCAGTGTCGATCCAGGATGGTGCGCGCGACGTCGGGCTCACCGCCCCGCAGGGCGTGCCCGATCGCGGCGACCGGATCGGACTCGGCCAGTGTCGCGGCCGCTCGACGGTGCACGTCGGCGAGCCGGTCGCGATCGGCCGCCGCGATCTCACCACAGCGGCGGGCGAACGTGCGGTGCCAGCGATAGACCGGGCCGTGCGGTCCGTCGAACCGGTCGAGGAACAGCCCCAGTCGCACGCATGCCTCCAGCAGCTCCGCGGCGTCCTCGCGCTGCGTCACCTGCGCGGCGAGCTCGGGCGTGAGCTCGGCGCAGACGGTGGCGTCGAGCACGAAACGGGCGACCTCCGGCGGCAGGGCACCCAGCACGTGCTCGCGCACGTACTCGCCGAGGAAGCTCGACGCGCTCGGGGCGCTCCGCTCCGGGCGGGCACCACCGATCATCATGAGCCGGACGGCGATCGGCCACCCGCCCGTCTCCTCCACGATCGCGTCCGCGCCGAGGCCCTCTCGCGCGGCGGGAGCGAGCCGCGCCACCTCCTCGCGCGTGAAGCTCAGAAGGTCGGCCCCGAGGAACCCCTCCGGGGCGGTCACGCGCTGGCGGCTCAGGGTCAGCTCGAGCAGCGTCGTCCCCACCAGCACCAGCCGCAGACCGTCCGGCGGCTGCTCCGCGAGCATGCCGAGAAGGCCGTGGCGCCACCGCTCCCCCGCCCGGTGCGCGTCGTCCACCACCAGGTGCACCCGCGCGTCGCGGTCGCCGAAGACCCGGCAGATCTCCTCGTACGCACGCTCCGGGTTCGTGAGGGCGGGCAGGTCGCGCTCGGAGGCGTCGCCGCTGGTCGCCCGCAGCGCCTCGACGACGCCGCGGGTCAGCCGCGCGGGGTCGACGTCGAACGGGCTCAGCGCGAGCCACGCCACCCGGTCCACGCTCGTCGCCCACTGTGCCACGGCCGTGGTCTTGCCGAAACCGGAGGGAGCACTCACGACGGTGACCGGCGCGCCGGCGACCGCCGCGTGCAGTGCCTCGGTCACCCGGTCGCGTCGCAGCACGCCGGGCTGCGGGCCCGGCGGCCGGAACCGCATGGTCGGCCCTGGACTCGTCTGACGCAGGGGGGACGACATGGCAGTCACCCTAGTGACGGCCGCGCGACCGCATGCGGACCGCGAGGATTCTCACCCGGATGAGAAGGACGGGCCACGGCGCACGCCCCCGCGCGGGGCTACGCTGACCGCGTGACCACCTCCCCCACCTCCCCCGAACGCGTCATCGACGGCTCCCTGTCCCCCTCACTGCGCGTCCTGCTGGCCCTCGCCGCCGGTGCCGTCGCGCTCGCGGGCCTCTCCGTCGCGCGGGACGTGTTCAGCCCCCTCGCCCTCGCCGTCGTCATCGTCGTGGTGTGCGATCCCGTGCGCCGTCCCTTCGGGCGGCGCGGCTGGCCGGCGTGGACGGGATCCACCGCCGTGATCGTCGTGTCGATCGCGATCCTCGTGGCGATGGGCACCCTGCTGTGGCTCGCCGGGATCCAGTTCGCCGGGCTGATCGGCGACCTCGCGACGGACGGCAGCCTCCGTCGCACGGCCGACGACCTGGTCGCACTGCTGCAGTCGCTCGGGCTCGAGGACGCCGCGACCGACACCGCGGCCTCCGTCCTCGACCCCGAGACGCTCCTGGCCGCCGCGAGCCGGGTGGGCGGCACCGTGGTCGGCGTCGCGACCGCACTGTTCTTCGTGTGCGCGTACATCGTGTTCCTCGCGGTCGACGCGGCCCGATACCAGCGGGCGGGCGAGGTGTTCGGGACGACGCGTCGGGCGTCGATCGAGCGCATCACCCGACTGAACCGCGGCGTGCGCCGCTACTTCGTCGTCAACGCGATCTTCGGCGCGATCGTCGCCGTGATCGACGGGCTCGCCCTGTGGTGGATGGGCGTGCCAGCGCCGCTCGTCTGGGCGATCCTCGCGTTCGTGACGAACTTCGTGCCGAACATCGGGTTCGTGCTCGGCCTCATCCCGCCCGCGGTGCTGGCGCTCGTGGTGGGCGGCTGGCCCCTCCTTCTCGCCGTCGTCGCGGTGTACTGCGTCGTCAACGTCGTGCTGCAGGTTCTCGTGCAGCCGAAGTTCGTGAGCGACGCGGTCGACCTGAGCCTGACGCTGAGCTTCTTCTCGGTGGTGTTCTGGACGTTCGTGATCGGTCCGCTCGGGGCGATCCTCGCCGTGCCGCTCACGCTGGTCGTACGCACCCTGGTGCTGGAGGTCGACCCCGGCAGCACCTGGCTGCGCTGGCTGTCCGGCGACCGCACGGCCGCTCCGCCCCCGACCGTTCCCGCACGACCGGAGCCCGACCCCGCCGCAGAGCCCGACCCCGCCGCAGAGCCCGACCGGAAATCACCAGGGGGAGCTTGACCGATCCCGCTGGCGAGGGCACGCGCCGCGGTGGAAGGGTGGACGCGCGGCGCTCGGTGCCGCGGCGAGAGGAGGCGGGGATGCAACGACCGCTCGCCGGTCTGACGGCGCGCAACGCCCTCACGGAGGTGACGGCGGGCGTCACCCTGCTCGCGATCGCCATCCCGTTGAACATCGGATACGCCCAGATCGCCGGGCTGCCCGCGACCGCCGGGCTTTACGCGCTGATCGTCCCCACCGTGCTGTACGCGCTGGTCGTGTCGTCGCGGCAGCTCGTCGCCTCTCCCGACGCGGCGGCGGCCGCGCTCGTCGCCTCGTCCGTCGGCGGGCTGGCCGTGGCCGGGAGCGCCGACTACGCCACGCTCGCACTCGCGCAGGCCGTGCTGTCCGGGCTGATGTTCGTGCTCCTGGCGGTGTTCCGGCTCGGCTTCCTCGCCGACTTCCTGTCGAAGCCGATCCTGGTCGGCTTCGTGGGCGGCCTCGCGCTGGACATCATGGTGAGCCAGATCGCCAAGATGCTGGGAGTGAAGATCGACTCCGGTGCCGAGTTCCCCGAGAAGACAGTTGCGCTGATCGGCGGACTGCCCACGCTCAACGGCTGGTCCCTGCTGATCGCCGCCGGCTCGGTCGCGGTCCTCCTGATCGGGAAGGCCTTCCTGCGCGCGGTCCCGTGGGCACTCGTCGTCCTGATCCTGACGACCGTGCTCGTGCTGCTGGCTGGACTCGACGACCGCGGGGTCGACGTGCTGGGCGCCGTCCCCGCCGGTCCCCCCGCGCTGACGTGGCCCGTGCTGGACTGGGGCACGTGGCTGGCGCTCGTGCCGTCCGCGATCGCGCTCACCCTGGTCACCACGGCCGAGGGCCTGCTGGTGTCGCGGTCGTACGCGGAGAAGCACGGGTACCCGTTCCGAGCCAACCGCGACCTGCTCGCGTTCGGGGTCGCGAACGTCGCAGCCGGCGCGCAGGGCAGCTTCGCGGTCGGCTCGTCCACGTCGCGCACGGCCGCGATGGACCAGGCGGGCTCGCGCACGCAGCTGCCCTCGGTCGTGCTCGCCGTCGGCACCCTGCTGCTGCTGCTGTTCGGGACGGCGCTGCTGGAGGACATCCCCTCACCGGCGATCGGGGCGATCGTGGGCGTCGCGATCATCCCGCTGCTGGGCGTGCGGGAGTTCATCGACCTGTGGCGCAAGGACCGGTTCGAGTTCCTGATCGGCGCGGTCTGCTTCCTCGTCACGCTCCTGATCGGCTCGATCCCCGGGATCCTCGTCGCGTTCGTGCTGGCCCTCATCAACCTCGCCAAGCGCGCGGCCTCCCCCGCGATCGACGTGCTGGAGGCCTCGGGCGATCCGGCGGAGTCGCTGCTGGAGGACGCGCCGTCCGGAACGACGACGGCACCGGGCATCATCGTGGTGCGCCTGGCCGCGCCGCTCTTCTTCGCCAACGGCACGGTGTTCACGTCCGCGGTGAAGGAGGCGATCCGGGCCGCGGGCGACGGCGCGGTGCAGCACCTCGTCGTCGACATGGAGGCCGTGACCGACGTCGACGTCACGGGCGCCGAGTCGTTCGCCGCTCTCAAACGCTGGCTCGCCGACCGCTCGATCTCGCTGTCGTTCAGCCGCGTCCGCGCGAACACCTGGCGGCGGCTGTCCGAGCTGGACCTGCTCGACGGCGAGCCGCTGCACGCCACCAACCGCGCGGCGATCGCCGCCCTCACCGCGTCGGTCCCCGAGCCGGCGCCCGACGAGAGGTAGACCCATGGGAGCCGCCATCGGAAGTGTCCTCCCCCTCGCGCTCGGCATCGCGATCAGCCCGATCCCCATCATCGCGGCGATCCTGATGCTGCTGTCGCCCAAGGCGCGCGTCACGAGCGTGGGCTTCCTCCTGGGCTGGATCGCGGGCATCGTGGTCGCCGTGAGCGTGTTCACGCTGCTGTCCGCCGTGCTCCCCGAGCAGGACCCCGACGCCTCGCGACCCATCCGCGGCACCGTGCAGCTGCTGCTCGGCGTCGGCCTGCTGCTGCTCGCGGTGGGACAGTGGCGCCGTCGCCCCGGCGCCGGTCGCACGGCCAGCATGCCGGCGTGGATGAAGGCGATCGACACGATGCGGTTCCCGATGGCACTCGGGCTCGGATTCCTGCTCTCCGCCGTGAACCCGAAGAACCTGCTGATGGCGGCGGGAGCGGGGGTGGACATCGGCGCGGCCGGCCTGGACGGCGGGGCCCTGGTCGTGGTGATCGGCGTGTTCACGCTGATCGCCGCGTCGACGGTCCTCGTACCGGTGGTGGGGTACCTGGTCGCGGCCGAGCGGCTGCGGGGCCCGCTCGACGCTCTGCGCGCCTGGCTCGCCCAGGAGAACGCGGTCATCATGGCCGTGCTCCTCCTCGTCATCGGCGTGTCGATGATCGGCAAGGGCATCGCCGCGTTCTGAGTCGCCGCAGCCGGCGCGCGGGAACGGGAACGACGCGGGACCGCTGTGACCACCTCGCGACGAGTCGGGGATCACCCGATGCCGAGCGCGTGGGCGGCCGCCGTCACCCCCTCGCGGTCGGACACGCCGAGCTTGCGGTAGATGTTGCGCACGTGCGTCTTGACCGTGTTCGGGGAGATGTACTCCTGCGCGGCGATCTCCCGCAGCGTGGCGTTGCGGCACAGGGCGGCCAGCACGATGCGCTCGCGGTGCGTCAGCTCCTCCTCCGCCAGGACGCCGGCGGCGGTGAACCGCTCGCGCACGCGGTCGGCGAACCGGGTGCGCGAACCGGGGGTCGCTCGTGCCGCCAGCAGCTGCGTCACGACCGTCCCGGCCTCCGCGACCCGGCGGACGTGGTCCTCCGGCTCGGCGAGCGCCAGCGCGGTGGCGAGGGCGAACTGCGCCCGATCCGGCTCGGCGTCCTCCACGTCGAGGTGCGACTCCACCAGCCAGGCGTCGATCATCGACGCCGGCAGCAGGCAGCGTGCGGCCCCCTCCAGCACCGGGACGAGGGCTCCGCGCGCGACACCGGGCCGTCGGTCGTGCATCGCGGCGAGCGCACGGAGGACCAGCACGTCCCCGGTCTCGCCGAGCGCCGCCTCCACCTCGTCGATGAAGCGGTCGCGGATCGTGGGCTCGTTCAGACGGTGGAACGCGTGCACCACGAACGGCGCCATCATGGCGTACCAGTGCACCGGCAACGGGAGGTCCTCCCGCGGCGCGAGGAAGTCGAACAGCGCCATGGCCGCGGCGTGGGCGTCGTCGACCGCGTCCGCGGCGAGCAGTGCCTGCAACCCGTGCAGCCCCCGCGCGATCGCGGTCTCCCCTCCCGCGTCGAGGACCCGCGCCGACGGCAGCAGCGCCGGACTCGCGTCGAGCAGGTTCATGGCCTCGTAAGGCACCCACGATCGCCACACCCGGGCGACCTCGACGAACGCGTTGTCCGGTGCGCCGAGCTCATGCCACCGCTCGTCCAGGGCCGCACTCGCATCCATCACCTCGCGCAGCCGCCCGCGGAACAGGGCTGCCGTGAGGAGCGCGGTCTCCGCCTGCAGCTCCGCCGATACGGCACCGATCGCCCGCGCCAGGTCGGCCGCCCGTCTGGCCGACACCTCGGACTGCTCCAGCCGACCGGTGAAGAGCTGGGCCATCGCGAGCTGCAGCGTCGCGTAGGCGTCGATCCGCTCCTCGCCCGTCGGCGTGCGGAGCTCCGAGCCCACCGCGGCGAGCGCGTCCTCGATCCCCCCTCGGCGCAGTGCCGTGTGCAGCGCGAGCCCCCGCCTCCACGCCCGGTGCACGTCCGACTCGTCCGTCTCCGGCGTCGACGACAGCGCCGCGACCGCCGCGGACGCGTTCCCGCGGGTGAGCTCAGCCGCCGCGATCAGCATCCGCACCCCCGGCTCCGCGCGACGCTGCGCGGTCAGCTCCCCGGTCGCCGCGACGACCTCGTCGGGGTGGCCGTCGAGCACGAGCTGCATGCCGCTGCGACGGAGGATCGCCGAGACGCAGAACTCCTCTCCGCTGCGCACGGCGTGGACCAGTGCGGGAAGGGCCTCCCCCTGCCCGTCGAACCACGCCGACGCGATGCCCTCGAGCCGGGCGGGCTCGCTGCTGCCCCTGGCGCGCAGGCGCCCGAGCAGGAAAGCGCGCAGCAGCGGGTGGTAGTGGTACCGCGGGGGGTCCGCGCCGTCGGGGCCGGCGAGCACGTTGAGCCGCAGCAACCGCTCGATCAGAGCGCCCGCGCGTGCGCTGCCGCAGAGGACGGTCGCGAGTGCGGTCGTGAACGACTCGGGGACGGCCGTCGTCTCCAGGAAGCCGCGCAGCTCGTCACTGAGGTCTCCGAAGACCTCCTCCACGAAGTAGTCGACCACGTCGGGGTCGTCTCCCCGGAGCGGGTAGGCCCCGACCGGGCCCCCGCCGGGGGCGTTGAGCATCATGAGCTGCAGCGCCGCGGCCCACCCCGCGGTGCGGGTCAGCAGCGCGGCGATCTCGCTCGGGTTCAGGTGCAGGTCGCGGAGCGCGAAGAACGCCTGGATCTCGTCGGGACGGAACGCCAGGGCAGCACCGTCGAGTTCGAGGGCGATGCCGCTGAGCCGACGACGGGCCAGCGGGATCATGCGCGTGCCGCGACCGGACAGCACGACGTGCACGTCACCAGGGACCGTCTGCACGAACACCGACATCAGGTGGGCGGACTCGTCGTCCTGAAGGTGGTGCACGTCGTCGACGATGATCACGATCCGTCTGCGGGCCGCGTCCAGCGCCCTGGCGAGTCCGCGCATGGTGGCCGCCCCGTGACCGCGGGGCACGCGGGCGAAGCCGCGCTGCAGTGCGGGATCGGGGATCCGTTCGAGACCCGCGATCAGCGTGTCGACGCCGTCGCCGCGCTCCATCGCGACCCACACGACCTCGACGTCGGCGTGCTCGCGCAGCTCACGCGACCACTGCGCGAGCAGCCGCGTCTTGCCGGCGCCGGCCGGCGCGCCCACGAGCGTGAGCGACCACGGCTCCTCCATCGCGGCGCTGAGCCGGGTCAGCAGTCGGTCCCTCCGTACCTCGCCCTTCATCGATGTGGGGATGGGACTGGTCGTCCGACCTCCGTGTCGAGCATCTTCCGTCATCGGTCCCCCCGATCCTGAAGCGGCTCTCCCCCTCGGCGGCAGTATATTCCCCGATGAGAGCGGTTCCGCAAGGGCATGCCCCTGCTCACGGCGGGGCCGACGCCCCGACCCGCCGACGCCCGCGATGAGGGACCGCGGCCCCGCCAGATCAGCGCCGCGCCGTGTCGGCCCGCCGCGGCCTCTCCCTTGCGCGGGTCAGCGGTCGTCGCGGGCGTCGTCCGGGTGCACGTCGCCCTGCACGCCGCCGGCGGTGCCCACCCCGATGTCGACGGTCGCGTGCACCCGTCCCTGCCGTTCCAGTCCCGCGAACCAGGGCACCCGCCCGGCGACCTCCGCCGCCCCGTCAGGCAGGGCCGCGACGTGCATCGTCACCCCCCGCTGCGCAAGCTCGCGATCCAGTTCCTCCAGCGCGTCGAGCACGGTGATGGACACCGCCGTCTGCTGCTGCAGCCCGAGCACCACCGCGGTGACCGGGGGCTGCAGACCCGCGACGGTGTCGAGCACGAGCCGTTCGTTCGCGAGGGCGTTCGCGGTGTACAGTCCCCGCTCCAGCTCGATCGCGACCACGGGGCCCACGCGCGTCGTCACGCGCACCCGCGGCACGTTCAGCTCGCGCAGCACCAGGATCAGCGTCACGACCACCCCGATCGCGACGGCCGGGAGCAGCCCGGCCGTCAGTCCGATCACCGCGACCGCGGTCGCGATCCAGAAGTCCGTGCGGCTGATCCGGAACCAGCGCACGAGCTGCGGCACGTCGACCAGTCCGACGACCGCGATGAACACCAGCGCGGCGAGGGTGGCCTCCGGCAGCAGGCTCAGGACCGGGCCGAGGAACAGCGCCACGAGCACCGCGAGGACCACGGTGACGAGCGTCGCGAGTTGGGTGCGCGCCCCGGCGCCCTGGTTCACCGCGCTCTGGGAGAAGCCCCCGGCGGCCGGCATCGCGGCGAAGAACGAGCCGACCGTGTTGGCCGCGCCCGTGGCGAGCAGCTCCTGGTCGCTGTCGATCGGAGGCTCGGCGGGCCGTCGCAGGCTGCGGGCGACCGCCGCCGACTCGAGGAACGCCATCACGGCGATCGCGAGGGCACCGGGAACGAGGACGGGAGCCTGTGCGAAGTCGGGCACCCCGGGCACGGGAAGGCCGCTGGGGACCGGTTCGATCAGATCGACGCCGAGCCGGTCGATGTGGCCCAGGCCCACCAGGAGGATGCCGCCGAGCACGACTACCAGGGCGCCGGGGACCCGGGGGAGGAAGCGGCGGCACAGTAGCAGCACCGCGATCGATCCGGCCGACAGCAGCACGGTCGCCGGGTTCACACTCGCCGCCGCCTCGCCCACGGCGACGAGCGACCGCAGGAAGCCGTGTCCGGAGAAGTCGAACGTCTCTCCCAGGAGTTTCGGCAGCTGCCCGACGGCCACGGTCGCACCGACCCCGATCTTGAGCCCCAGCACGGTCGCCCCGCTGATGTTCTCCACCAGGCTCCCGAGGCGGCACAGCCGCGCCAGCAGCAGGATCGCGCCCACGAGGAGCGTGAGCATCATGAGCGAGCCGAGGGCGTCGTCCGACCCCGCGGCGACCCCGGCCGAGACCAGGGTCGTGGCGGTCAGCGTGGCGATGGTCGACGTGGTCGACACGCTCATGGCGCGACTGCCGCCCAGCACCGCGTACACCAGCATCGGCACGATGCACGTGTAGAGGCCCACCTGCACGGGGAGGTTGGCGATCGTCGCATAGGCCATCGCCTGCGGCACGACCACGGCTCCCGCGGCGAGACCGGCGACGACGTCGCCCGTCACCCATCCGCGTCGATACCCGTCGAGAGTGCTGAGCAGCCAGGGCGGCCTGCGCCTCGCGCCCATCCGTTCTCCCTCCACCGTGAGGGAAGCGTACTGCGGTGGACCGACGCGCCGCGCGCTTCCGGCCGGGCCGCCCCGCCGATCACCCGGGTGAACTCGCGCGCCACCCGGTGCGGCAGCGCTCCCACCGCGAGTATCGTCCCACCGTGCCGCCGAAGTCCGACGGCACCGACGTGCTCGATCTCGCGATCGTCTGGGGCCCTCTCGAAGGGCACGGTCGTGGGGGCGCGAACCCCGCCGCGCGCCCTCACGGTCCGTGGACCATCCGCACGCTCCACGGTCGACCGACGTGGCAGCGGACCCGGGTCTGAATGCCGATGTCGGTGGCAGGGAGGAGGATGCGCGCATGCAGATCACACTCACGCAGCCGGCCGGCCTCGTGGCCAGCCCGGCCTTCAGCCATGTCGCGGTCGTGCCTCCCGGGGCGACGACCATCTACGTCGGGGGCCAGAACGGCGTCGACGAGTCCGGTGCCGTCGTCTCGACCGACGTCGGGGACCAGTCCGTGCGCGCGGTGCAGAACGCGCGGGTGGCGCTCGAGTCGGCGGGCGCGTCGCTCGACGACGTCCTCAGCTGGACGATCCTGATCCATCAGGATGCCGATCTCCGTGCCGCGTACGGTGCCGTGGCGCCCACGCTGGCGCGCGAGGGGGCGCCGCCGCTCGTGACCGCCGCCCTCGTGGCAGGGCTCGGCGTCCCCGGCGCCCTGATCGAGGTGAGCGCGGTCGCCGCGGTCATCCGCGACTGAGGTCAGAGGCGGCCGCGCACGGGGGTACGCTCCACCGTGTCCGGGGTGTCCGGCGGCGTCATCTCCGCCCGCACGCCGAGCAGCCGCACCTCGCGTGCGGGGTCGAGGGTGGCGCCGAGCCGCAGGGCCTCCGCCACCACCTCGTCGCGGCGGGTGGCGGGGGCGGGCAGCTTGTGGCCGAAGGTCTTGGTGTCGAACGGGGCGTAGCGCACCTTGAGGTGCACACGCACGACGGCCCGCCCCTCCTTCGCGCAGTCGTCGAAGGCCTGTCCGGCGAGCTCCCGGAGCGCCGCCTCCACCTGCTCGGGCGTCGTGAGGTTCTGCTGGTAGGTGGTCTCCCGGCTGTGGCTGCGGGCGACCCAGGGGGTGTCGTCGACCGCGGTGGGCCCGAGCCCGGAGCCGAGGCCGTGGTACCACACGCCCATCCGCGGCCCGAATTCGGCGATCAGCTCCTGCTCGTCCGCGTCGGCCAGCTCGCGCACGGTCGTGATGCCGTGCCCAGCCAGACGCTTCTGCACCTTGGGGCCGATCCCCCACAGCTCTCTCGTCCCGCGCTCGCCCATCACCTCGAACCAGTTGTCGGACGTGAGGCGGAACAGCCCCCGCGGCTTTCCGAACTCGGTCGCGATCTTGGCGCGCACCTTGTTGTCCCCGATGCCGACCGAGCAGTGCAGTGCGGTCGCCTCCCGCACCGCCGCCTGCGCCGCCCGCGCGACCCCTTCCGGGTCGTCGGTAGAGACACCGAGGAAGCACTCGTCCCAGCCGAGCACCTCCACCACCACGCCCGGCAGCTCCCGCAGCGCCGACATCACCGCGTCCGACGCCCGCTCGTACTCCTCGTGGTCGACGGGCAGGAACACCGCGTCCTCCGGCGCCTTGCGCGCGGCGATCTTCAACGGCATGCCCGAGCCGATCCCGTAGGCCCTCGCCTCGTACGAGGCGGTGGAGACGACGGCGCGCTCGGTGGGGTCGCCGCGCCCTCCGACGATCACGGGTCGACCGGCGAGCTCGGGGCGGCGCAGCACCTCGACGGCGGCGATGAACTGGTCCATGTCCACGTGCAGCACCCACTCGGCCATGCACCGAGTGTGGCGGCTGCGCGCGGGAAAGTCACCCCTCGCGCCGGGCTCAGCCCAGGGCGAGCCCGACCGCGGTCGCGAGCACGGCGAGCAGCGGCGGGGTTCCCTGCATCGCCGCGGCGCGTGCCTTCGAGCGATCGGAGAGCACCAGGACGAGGGCCGCGGCGAGCATCATTCCCGTGCCGGCCAGCACGAGCGTCACGCCCACCGTGACGGCGCCGACGATCACGAGCCCGATGCCCAGCAGCGTCGTGAGCGCCAGGAACAGGTTGTAGAAGCCCTGGTTGAACGCGAGCTGCTTCATGGTCACGGCGTCGGCCTCGCTCGCGACGCCGAAGATCTTGCGGGTCTCCGGCTCGGTCCAGCGCAGGGATTCGAGCGCGAAGATGAAGACGTGGAAGGCCGCAGCGGCCGCGGCGAGGACGAGTCCGACGATGAGCACACCCGATTGTCCCGTCGCGAGGCGCTGCGGGGCAAGCCGCTCACACGAGGAAGACCGGAAGCAGCCCGGGGTTGTGAGCGTGCACGAGGACCGCGAACACGACGGCGTCGAACAGCAGGTGGACGGTCACCACGTAGGCGAGAGAGTGCGTGCGGAGGAAGATGAAGCCCTGCAGCAGCGCGAACGGGATGGTCAGCAGCGGCCCCCACTCGCGATAGCCGAGCTCCCACAGGAACGACACGAACACGATCGACTGGAGCACGTTCGCCAGGGCGTCCGGGAAGTGCCGCCGCAGCAGGGCGAAGACGGTGCAGATGAAGAACAGCTCGTCCCAGATGCCGACCGCGCCGACGCCGACGAACAGGCGGGCGATGAGGTCGGGCGTGTCGACCACCGGCCAGTTCTGATACACGCCGCTGCTGATGAAGTAGTACGGCAGGATCAGCCAGCCGAGCACGAGCACCGCCACCAGCCAGCCCCACTGGAGCCGCCCCCAGCGCCGCCCCGTGCGCCACGGGAACGAGATCGCCCGGTCGCGGTACACGAAGCGGGAGATCAGGTACGGCACGGCGACCGCGCCGCCCAGCGCGAGGGTGAACCGCAGCATCGCGAGGTTGTCCAGCTCCGCGGCGAGCGGGATGACGCTCACGATCAGCATGCCGACCGCGATGAGCGACAGGTCGCGCGTGAGCGACGCTCGCCGCCGTCCGTCCTCCGGCTCGGGCGACGCGGCCGTCGCGGCGACGGACGCCCGGCGGGTGTTCGCCGACCGCTCACCGAGCCACGCCGCCGCGAGGCCGACCGCGAGCAGCAGCCACCCGAGCCAGGGCAGTTCCAGCACGAAGAACGCCGGAGCCGCGGCGCACACGAGCGCGGCCGCCACCACGCCGCCCGCACGGAGGGAGGTGGCCGTCGCGGGCAGGGTCACGCGCGCGCCCGCCGACGGTACACGAGGTCGCGGATGTCGCGTCCCTTCGCGATGCCCTTCCGCTCGAAGGCCGTCATCACGCGCCCGTCGAAGCGCTCCGCCCACTCACCGTCGAACGCGCGCTCGAAGAGCGGATCCTCGTCGAGCACCTCGCGCATCTGGAGCGCATAGTCCTCCCAGTCGGTCGCGAGCCGCAGCAGACCGCCGTCGCGCAGCGCCCTGGCCGCGGTCGCGCCGAAGCCCGCACGGACGAGGCGGCGCTTGGTGTGCCGCTTCTTGTGCCAGGGGTCGGGGAAGAAGATCCACACCTCGCGCGCGGCACCCTCGGGCAGGTACGACGACAGCACCTCCGGTGCGTTGGCCTCGACCACGCGGAGATTGCGCGCGCCCTCCCGGTCGGCATCGAGCATGGTGCGCGCGAGTCCGGCCCGGAACACCTCGACCGCCAGGAAGTCGTCGTCCGGGCGGGAGGTCGCGGCGGCGACGATCGCGTGGCCCTGGCCCGAGCCGATCTCGACGTACAGGTCGGCGTGCCTGCCGTACTCGGCCGCGGGGTCGAGCCGTGCTTCCGGGTGCACCGAGGTCCAGGCCACGTCGCGCGGCACGTCCAGCAGGTACTGCGGGCCGAGCTCGGCGAAGGCGCGCTCCTGCGCGTCGGACATCCGGCCGCTGCGGCGCACGAAAGACACCGGTTCGTCGCGGAAAGTGCGGGGTTCGGGCATGGTTCCAGGGTAGCCGTCGGCGCTCCGCCGCCCGGACCGGAGCGCTAGCCCGCCGGCTCCGTGACGAAGTCGATCAACTCCTCCACACGGCCGAGCAGCGCGGGTTCGAGGTCGCGATACGTGGTGACCTTGGACAGGATGTGCTGCCAGGCTCGCGCGGTGTCGGCCTGGGTCTCGTGCGGCCATCCGAACGCCCGGCAGATGCCCGTCTTCCAGTCCACGCCGCGCGGGATCTCGGGCCACGCCGCGATGCCCAGCGCCCGCGGGGTGACGCACTGCCACACGTCGACGAACGGGTGGCCGACGATGCGCACGTGCCGACCGTGGGGTCCGCGGGCCACGGCCTCGGCGATGCGCGACTCCTTCGATCCCGGCACGAGGTGGTCCACCAGCACGCCGTAGCGCCGCTCGCGGCTGGGCGGCTCGGCGCCGAGGAGCTCGTCGAGCAGGTCGACGCCCTGCAGATACTCCACCACGACGCCCTCCACCCGCAGGTCGGCGCCCCACACCTTCTCGACCAGCTCGGCATCGTGGCGTCCCTCGACGAGGATGCGGCTGGGAAGCGCGGTCCTGGCGCGCTGGTCGGCGACCGCGAACGAGCCGGAGGCCGTGCGTCGCGGTCCCTGCTCCTTCGCGGCGGGGACGGTCAGCCGCACGGGCGCGCCGTCGATCAGGAAGCCGCCGCCGAGCGGGAAGAGGCGCTTGCGCCCCTTCCAGTCCTCGAGCTCGACGGTGCCGCCCTGCACGCGCGTCACCGCGCCGCAGTAGCCGTCCGCGGCGACCTCGACCACGAGGTCGATCTCGGCCGGGACGATCGGCACCTGCTTCGCTCCGCGTTCGCGCCAGCCCGACGCCAGCACATCCGATCCGTACCTGTCGTCCATGCCCTCCAGCGTATGTGTCTCCGCTGACGGCGAACGGCGATACGCCCCGCGGCGCTGTCGCGTGTCGTACCCAGTGCATAGACTCGTGACATGGGGCTCGGCTGCCGGTCGGAGGGAACACGATGACGAAACGGTGGCTTGCGCTGGCCGCACTTCTGCTGGCCGCGATGATCGGGACGTTCAGCACGTCCGCCGCCTCCGCCACCGATCCGCTCACGCTCGACGCCGGGTACGTCACCGATCAGGCCGGGGTCCTGAGCCCGTCCGAGAAGAGCACCGTCGAGACCCGCTTGCAGGAGCTCTCGGCCAACTCCTCGGCCGACCTCTTCGTCGTCCTCGTCGACGACTTCACCAACCCCTCCGACAGCGCGGACTGGGCCGACGCGGTGGCGTCGGCGAACAACCTCGGCCCGTCGCAGTACCTGCTCGCGATCGCGGTCGACGGCCGCAGCCTCTACATCTCCGCCGACTCCTCCGGTCCGCTGAGCAACAGCCAGCTCGACGGCATCGAGAACGACATCGCACCGCTCGCGGGAGCCGGGGACTGGGCGGGCGCGATCACCCTCGCGGCCGACCGGATCCAGGGCGACGGCGGCGCGGGTGCCCTGCGGGTGACGCTCATCGTGGTCGCGGTCGTCGTCGTGCTGCTGCTGATCTGGCTCGTGGTCTCGCTCGTCCGCCGTGCGCGGCGCAACGCCGCCATCCGCGAGCGCGGCGCGATGCCCGAGACCCCCGACCCCGCCGACCCGTTCTCCACGCTCACCGACGCGCAGGTCGAGCAGCAGGCCGGTGCCGCGCTCGTGCAGGCCGACGACGCCATCACGTCCAGCCGCGAGGAGCTCGGCTTCGCGGTGGCGCAGTTCGGCGACGGGGCGACGGCCGAGTTCACGCGCGCGGTCGACGAGGCCAAGGCGAAGATCGCGGAGGCGTTCGACCTGCGGCAGAAGCTCGACGACGAGATCGAGGACTCCGTCCATGACCGCCGGGCGTGGCACATCCGCATCATCCAGCTCGCCGACGAGATCGACCGCGTGCTCGACGAGAACACCGAGGCGTTCGACGCACTGCGCCAGCTGGAGCAGAACGCGCCGCAGGAGCTCGAGCGCGTGCGCGGAGAGCGCGCCGCACTGACCCCGCTGCTGCCGACCGCCGCCTCGTCGCTCGCCGCGCTCTCGGCCGCGTACGATCCGGCCGCGTTCGCCACGGTGGCCGACAACCCGACGCAGGCGCAGGAGCGTGCAGCCCTCGCCGACCGCTCGATCCAGGCTGCCGAGCAGGCGATCGCCGCCGGGCGATCGGGCGAGGCGGCGTTCGCGATCCGCACCGCGGAGCAGTCCGTGGCGCAGGCCGGCCAACTGGTGCGGGCGATCGTGGCGCTCGGCACGGAGCTGTCCGCCACGCAGCGGGCCGCCACCGCCCTGGTCGCGGAGCTGCAGTCCGACCTCGCCGCCGCCGCGCAGCTGCCCGACCCGTCCGGCGCGATCGCCGCCGCGGCCTCCGCCACCGCCCAGCAGCTGCAGGTCGCACAGGCCGATCTGACCGGCACGGCGAAGAATCCGCAGCGCGCACTCGACGCGCTCACGGCCGCGAACACGCAGATCGACGCCGCGCTCGCGCAGGGGCGAGAGGCCGTCGACCGCGCGCGCGGTGCGCAACAGCTGCTCGAGCCCACGCTGGCCCAGGCGAACTCCGAGATCCGCGCGACGAGGGAGTTCATCGAGACCCGCCGCGGCACGGTCGGCTCCGCCGCGCGGACGCGCCTCGCGAGCGCCGAGGCCGCACTCACGCAGGCGCTGAGCCTGCGCACGACCGACGTCGAGCGGGCACTCGCCGAGGCGACCAGGGCGCACGACCTCGCCAGACAGGCGACCGCGGCGGCCGAGTCCGACGTGCGCTCGTACGGCCCGACCGTGGCCGCCGACGACAGCTGGGGCGGGCTCTTCGGCGGCTCGACCGGCTCGGGCGGCTCCGGCATCGGCGGCGACATCCTCGGCGGGATCATCGGCGGACTGCTGGCGGGCGGCGGGGGCGGGTCCTCGCGTCGCAGCAGCAGCGGCTGGCGCTCCTCCGGCGGCGGCGGTTTCCGCAGCTCCGGCTTCGGAGGCGGAGGCAGCCGCGGACGCTCCGGGGGGCGACGCTTCTGATCCCCCGCACAGACACGTACGACACGCTCTTTACGACGACCCTCTGAAAGGAACCACGCATGACCGCCAAGCAGTCCATCTTCGGACGGATCTCCACCCTCGTCCGCGCGAACATCAACGCCCTCCTGGATTCTGCGGAAGACCCGCAGAAGATGCTCGACCAGCTCGTCCGCGACTACACCAACAGCATCGCCGACGCCGAGTCCGCCATCGCGGAGACCATCGGCAACCTGCGTCTGCTCGAGCGCGATCACGAGGAAGACGTGCAGGCCGCCACCGAGTGGGGCAACAAGGCCCTCGCCGCGAGCCGCAAGGCCGATGAGATGCGCGGTGCCGGCAACACCGCCGACGCCGACAAGTTCGACAACCTCGCCAAGATCGCCCTGCAGCGCCAGATCAGCGCCGAGCGTGAGGCGACCGGCGCGGAGCCGCAGATCGCCGCGCAGACGGAGATCGTCGACAAGCTCAAGACCGGCCTCAACGGCATGAAGGACAAGCTCAACGAGCTCAAGAACAAGCGCAGCGAGCTGCTCGCCCGCGCCAAGGTCGCCGAGGCGCAGACCAAGGTGCAGGATGCGGTGAGCTCGATCAACGTGCTCGACCCGACCAGCGAGCTGGGCCGCTTCGAGGACAAGGTCCGCCGCCAGGAGGCCATCGCGCAGGGCAAGGCCGAGTTGGCCGCGTCGAGCCTCGATGCGCAGTTCGAGAGCCTGGAGGACCTCGGCGAACTGACCGAGGTCGAGGCGCGCCTGGCCGAGCTCAAGGCCGGGGGCGCTGCTCCCCGTCAGGCACTCGAAGGTTCCTGATCCCTCGCTGATGCCCCGGGCCGCGTGCCCGGGGCATCAGCACTTCCGCTGTCGAGAGGTCTTCCCATGGTCCGCTTCCTCGTCGTGCCGCAGTGGCAGGGTTCGCCCGCCGCGCGGGCGATGCTCCTGGTCGACGGGGCGTCGGCGATCGCCGGCGATCTCCCGCGCGCGGCGACCACTGTGCTGGAGGTGCCCGTCGAGGCGGGCGAGTCCCTCGGGACGGGGGTGCGACGCCTCAGCGCCCTGCAGCGGACGCGCGAGCTGGTGCGCGAGCACCTCACGGCCGACACGGTGCTGATCGGCGGCGACTGCAGCATCACGGTCGCGGCACTCGACGCGCTCCCCGGGGGGACGGACGATGTGGCGGTCGTGTGGTGCGACGCGCATGCCGACCTGCACACGCCGGAGACCTCCCCGTCCGGTGCCTTCTCGGGCATGGCGCTGCGCGCGGTGCTCGGCGAGGGCGAGGAGCAGCTCGCGCTGTCCCCCGGTGTGCCGCGGGAGCGCGTGGTGACCGTCGGTGTCCGCAACGTCGACGACGCCGAGGTCGATCCGCTCGCCGCGCTCACTGGTCTGTCGGTCGCCGATCTCGACGATCCGGACGCACTGGCCGCCGCGGTGCGGGCCACGGGCGCCCGCCGCGTGTGGGTGCACATCGACGTCGACGTGCTCGACCCGGCCGCCTTCGCCGGGGTGTCCTCCGCCGTGCCGTTCGGGGTGTCTCCCGCCGCCCTGAGCGCCGCCATCCGCCGCCTGCGGGAGAGCATCCCGCTGGCCGGGGCGACGATCGCCGGCTTCGCGCCGCGGTCCCCGGCCGACGCGGTCGACGATCTGGGCGCGCTGCTGCGCCTGGTCGGAGCGGTCGCGTGACGCCGCCGGAGGGCTGGCAGGACGAAGCCGCCGAACGGCTGCGCCGCGGGCGGCGTGCGGATCGTCGCATCCCCGCGTTCTTGCTGCGCTCCCCCATCAGCCGCCTGGGCTACGCCTGGGGCACAGCCGTCGGCTGGCTCTGGGGCTCCCTGTGGAGCACGGGGCGGGTCGAGCGACGCAACGGCCTGTGGATCTTCCGCGGCATGCCCTCGTGGACGTTCAACCGTGGCGGTGTGTGCGTCGGTGGCTGCTTCCTCACCGGTGACGAACCGCCGAGCGACGCGGTCCTGCGACACGAGGCGGTGCACAAGGAGCAGTGGCTGCGCTACGGGTTCCTGATGCCGGTGCTGTACCTGTTCGCGGGGCGCGACCCGCTGCGCAACCGCTTCGAGATCGAGGCCGGGCTGGAAGACGGCAACTACGTCCGTCGTCCGCGCTGAGTCAGCGCGCGATCGGCAGGAGGCCGAAGCGCTCCGGTGCGTGGATCAGACCGGGGGCGATGCCGAGGGCGCCGGTGAGGTGCTCGACGATGTCGGCCGTGCCGAGGTAGCCGCCCAGCAGCGTGACGTGGGTCTCCACCTCGTCGTCGCACATCATCTCGTCGGCCCAGGCGCAGGTGGCACGGGCGAGCGCCTGTCCCGCGGCGCAGGCGCGACCGCTGCCCGGGGTTCCCGAGCGCTGTCCGCGCGCGAGCCAGGTGACCGTCATGCGACCGGGTGCCTCGATCACGCCGATGTCGGACACCTCGGGCACCTCGATGAAGATGCGACCGGAGGCGCACAGGGGCAGCGTGGCCAGGAAGGCCTCGAGCTCCGCGAGGGAGTGCTCATCGGCCGTCACCAGGTGGTGGGCGCGGCGACGCGCGGCACGACGTGCAGCGCGGGCTCCGCGGATCTCGAGCGAGGTGGTCATGATGGCTCCATGCTACACCAAGTGAAGGCTTGCCTAACCTTCCTCCGCGACCTCAGTCGATGGGCTCGACCAGGGCGGCACGCAGGGCGTCGAGCTCGCCCTCGGTCATGCCGTTGGCGCGCAGGTATCCCGCCGCCGAGCCCCAGCGCTCATCGACCTGCGCGAGCAGCCGTCGCATGACGTCGGCGGGCGACTGCGTGGCGAGGGCCACCGCGTGCACCGCCTCCGGGTGCTGTGAGCGCAGATACTCCGCGATGCGCCGCGAGCGCTCCGGCGGCAGCTGAGACTCGGTGAGCGCGTAATCCGCGATCACCGCCTCCCGATCGGCGCCGACGGCCGATAGGGCGAGCGCGACGGTCACCCCGGTGCGGTCCTTGCCCACCGTGCAGTGCACCAGGGTCGGGTCGCCGGCGGCGATGATGCGGACGGCCTCCACCAGCCGGTCGCCGCTCTCCTCCAGCAGGTGCAGGTACAGGTCGTCGAGGCTCACGTCCGACTCGAAGAAGGAGCGGACGGACCCGAGGAAGAGCGGCAGGTGCGTCGTCTCCGGCCCGTCGATCTCGCTCGGCTCCGCGGCGACCTCCTCCCCGTCGCGCAGATCCACGATGCGCGCCACGGCGTCCCGCAGGACAGCGGCCCCGGCGGGCGTCGCGGTGGAGAGCTGACCGGACCGCAGCAGCACACCCGAGCGGATGCGCCCACCTTCCGCCTGCATCCCGCCCACGTCTCGGACGTTCGAGACGCCCTCGACGTCGAGAACGGTCATGACGCGGCCGGTGCGGTGCGCGGCGGCACCGGGTAGCGACCGGCGATGACGATGCGGTTGAATGCGTTGATCGATACGCAGGCCCAGCTCAGCGCGGCGTACTCCTTCTCGGTGAAGACGCTGCCGACCAGGTCGTACACCTCGTCGGAGATGCCGTCCTCCGCGATGAACGTGAACGCCTCGGCGAGCTCGAGCGCCGCCCGCTCCCGGTCGCTGAAGACCCCGCTCTCGCGCCACACGGGGATCTGCGTGAGCGTGTCGGCGTCGATCCCGGCGGCGGCCGCGCGATCGACATGGATGCGCGTGCAATAGCTGCACCCGTTCAACTGCGAGCAGTGGATCATGACGAGCTCCTTGAGCCGGTCATCGATCCCGTTCGCCGCACAGATGGAGCCGACCGTCTTGGAGAACGCGTCGAGGGCCTGATACGCAGCCGGCTCGGTCTTGGAGAGATGCACGCGCTGTTCGGTCATGCCTCCATGATATGGCGCGGTCGAGGCGCAGCGACCGGCGAACGCGCGCACCCGGAAATGCAGAAAGCCAAGCTACTCGCCATGATGCTCATCGAAACAAGAAGTAATCGACCGTAGCTTCTTGTCACAATGCTCTCGCATTTCCGCGTCGGCGTGGCAGGGGCGCAGAATAGCCCCGTGGCGATCGACACCAGCGAGTTCACCTATCTTCCCGCACAGGCCGAAGCGCTCGGCGTCCCCCTCCCGGAGGTGCAGCGCCTGACACTCCCGCTCGCGGACGGCCGCACCCTCAGCGCCCTCCGGTTCGGCACGGGCGAGCCCCGGATCACGCTCCTGCACGGGGCCGGGCTCAACGCGCACACGTGGGACACGACCGCGCTGGCCCTGCAGCAGCCGGTGCTCGCGATCGACCTCGCCGGTCACGGCGACTCCTCGTGGCGCGACGACGCCGACTACACCCCGCGCGTGCTCGCCGCCGACGTGGCCGCCGCGCTCGACGCCTGGACGACCCAGCCGCAGGTGGTCGTCGGCCAGTCCCTCGGCGGGCTCACCGGCGCCGCCCTCACCGCCGCCCGCCCCGACCTCGTGGCCGAACTCGTGGTCGTCGACATCACGCCGGGAGTGGACGTGACCGCCGGCCCCGCGGCGCTGCGGGCGTTCTACGAGGGCCCGACCGACTTCGCCACCCGCGACGAGCTGGTCGACAAGGCCATGGCGCTCGGCTTCGGCGGCACCCGCCCCGAGACCGAGCGCGGCGTCTTCCTCAACACGCGTGTGCGCGACGACGGCCGGATCGAGTGGAAGCACCACTTCGCCCACCTCGCGGCGCAGGCGCTGTCGGCGCACGACCCCGGCACCCCCGCCGCCCCGTCCGTCCTGCACGAGACCGGCTGGGACGACCTCGCCGGCGTGCGCTCCCCGCTGACGCTGGTCCGGGCGGAGCGGGGCTTCGTGAGCGCCGAGGACGCCGCCGAGCTGCAGCGCCGCCTCCCGGCCGCCCGCGTGGTGGTGCTCGACGCCACCCACAACGTGCAGGAGACCGCGCCCGCCGAGCTGGCTGCGCTCCTGACCTCGCGCACCACGTCGGCGACCGGCGGAATATGACGTTCCGTTCCGTCGCCGACCCCCGCACCTCCCCGCAACCCTAGGCTCGTCCCACCGGCACACAGCACCTGCCGCACCGAGAGGAAACACCCATGTTCTTTCGTCACCGACGCCTCGCGCTGATCTCCGCACTCGCGGCCACCGCCGTCGTGCTCAGCGCCTGCTCCGGCTCCGCAGAGCCCGGACCCTCCACCGGGACCGGCGAGCCCGATTCGAACGCGACGCTGCACGTGGGGCTCGTGCTCGAGCCCACCAACCTCGACATCCGCCACACGAGCGGCGCCGCCCTCGAGCAGATCCTCATCGACAACATCTACGAGGGCCTCGTCAGCCGCACGCAGGAGAACGAGATCGAGGGGCGTCTGGCCTCGGACTACGAGGTGTCGGACGACGGGCTGACCTACACGTTCACGCTGAACGACGGGGTCGTCTTCCACGACGGCACTCCCCTGACCTCCGCCGACGTCGTCTCGTCGTACGAGACCGTGCGCACCGACGCCACCGTGCAGGGCAACGCCGAGTTCGCGTCGGTCGCCTCGATCACCGCCCCCGACCCGACCACCGTGCAGATCGTGCTGTCCGCGCCGAACCAGAACTTCCTGTTCGCACTCACGGGCCCGGCCGGACTCGTGTTCAAGACCGGCGACACGACCGATCTGAAGACCGCGGAGAACGGCACCGGCCCGTTCACGCTCTCGCGCTGGAACAAGGGCAGCACCATCACGTTCGCGCGCAACGACGAGTACTGGGGCGACCCGGTGAGCGTCGCCGAGGTCGAGTTCCAGTACATCCCCGACTTCACCGCCGGCGTGAACGCGGCGCTCGCCGGCGACGTCGACGTGCTCACCGCCGTCGACCCGAACCTCGCATCGCAGCTGGAGGACTCCGGCGACTTCACCCTCACGAAGGGCCGCACGACCGACAAGGCCACGCTCGCGTTCAACAACAAGAAGGCGCCGCTCGACGACGTGCGCGTGCGTGAGGCGCTGCGCCTGGCGATCGACCACGAGGCGCTGATCGAGGCCGTCGGAGCCGGCACCCCGCTGTACGGGCCGATCCCCGAGCTCGACCCGGGCTACGAGGACCTCTCCGACGTGATCTCCTACGACCCGGAGCGCGCGAAGGAGCTGCTGGCCGAGGCGGGGCAGGAGGACCTCGACCTCACGCTCACGATCCCCTCGTTCTACGGCACGACCGTCCCGAAGGTACTCATCTCCGACTTCGACAAGGTCGGCGTGAACCTCGAGGTCGACTCGGTGGAGTTCCCGACCTGGCTCGAAGACGTCTACACCAACAAGGACTACGACCTCAGCTTCGTGCTGCACGTCGAGCCGCGCGACTTCGGCAACTTCGCCAACCCGGACTACTACTTCGGCTACGACAACGCCGAGGTGCAGGACCTGTACGCCCAGGCGCTGGCCGAGGTCGACCCCGACGCCTCGGCGAAGCTGCTCGCCCAGGCCGCCCGCATCGTGTCGGAGGACCACGCGGCCGACTGGCTGTACAACGGCGAGACCATCACCGCGGTCAGCCCGATCGTCTCGGGCTTCCCGGAGGACTCGATCAACTCGCGCATCAACCTGGCGGACGTCACCGTCAGCAGCGCCGACTGAGCGCCCGGTTCCGACCCCGTGCTGCGCTACGCGCTCGTCCGAGGGGCCCTGCTCATCGCAGGGCTCCTCGTGTCGAGCGCGCTCATCTTCCTGACCCTCCGGGTGTTCCCCGGTGACGTCGCCCAGCTCATCGCCGGGACCCAGGCCTCGCCCTCCGAGGTCGAAGCCCTCCGGGAGTCGCTCGGCCTGAACCGTCCCCTGCTCGCGCAGTACACCGACTGGATCGGCGGCATCTTCCGCGGCGACCTCGGCACCTCCCTCCTCTCCGGCGCGTCCGTCGGCGAGGAGCTGCTGCTCAAGGCGCAGGTCACGGTGCCGCTCGGCCTGCTGTCGCTGCTGATCGCGGTGCTCATCGCCGTGCCGTTCGGGATCCTCGCGGCCCTCTTGCGCGGCCGGCGCGGCGGGACGGCGCTCAGCGTCGGTGCGCAGGCGCTCGCGGCCGTTCCGGTGGTCTGGGCGGGCATGATGCTGATCGTGGTGTTCTCCGTGTGGCTCGGCTGGCTCCCGCCGCAGGGCTTTCCGCGCACCGGCTGGTCGACACCGGGCCGGGCCATCGAGGCGCTGCTGCTTCCCGCGCTGACCATCGGGATCGTGGAGGGCGCGATGCTCATGCGGTTCGTGCGCAGCGCCACGCTCCAGGCCGCCGGTCAGGATTTCGTGCGCACGGCCGCGGCCAAAGGGCTCACCCGCACGCGCGCCCTGATCCAGCACGGCATCCCGGCGGTCGGGCTGTCGATCGTGACGGTGCTCGGGCTCCAGGTCGCCGGGATCATCGTCGGCTCCGTCGTGATCGAGCAGCTGTTCACCCTGCCCGGCATCGGCCGGATGCTGGTGGCCGACGTGGGCACGCGCGACCTGATCAAGGTGCAGAGCGAGCTGCTCGTGCTCACCGGGTTCGTCCTGGTCGTGGGCTTCGTGGTCGACCTGCTGCATCGCGCGATCGACCCCAGACAGCGGGAGGCCGCATGACCCCCCGCTGGCTGCACCGGTTGTGGCAGACCGCGACCGGACGCTTCGGCCTGATCGTGGTCGCCGTCATCGCGCTCGCGGCCCTCGTATCGCTGTTCTGGACGCCGTTCGACCCCCGCGCCTCCGACATCGGCGACCGTTGGCTGCCGCCGGGCCTCCCCCACCTGCTGGGCACCGACGACACCGGGCGCGACATCCTCAGTCTGCTGATGGCCGGCGCCCGCACGACCGTGTTCGTCAGTGTCGGCGCCGGCCTCATCGCCACGCTCGTCGGCATCGCCCTCGCGGCCCTCGGAGCGCTCACCACGCGGCTCGTGCGCGAGACCGTGGCCGTGCTCGTCGACATCCTGATCGCGTTCCCGGTGCTGCTCATCGCCATGATGATCTCGTCGGTCTGGGGCGGGTCGCTGTGGGTCGTCATCTGGGCGGTCGGCATCGGGTTCGGCGTGAACATCGCCCGGGTCACGCGCCCCGAGCTGCGCCGCGTGCAGCAGAGCGACTTCATCCTCGCCGCCCGCGCCTCGGGGCTGACACCGGCGCAGACGCTCGTGCGCCACCTGCTGCCGAACGTGGCCCCGGTGTTCATCGTGCAGCTGTCGTGGTCGATGGCGGTGGCCGTGCTCGCCGAGGCCGGCCTGTCCTACCTCGGCTTCGGCGCCTCGGTGGTCGAGCCGAGCTGGGGCCTGCTGCTCGCCGATCTGCAGCGCTACATCGGCGTGCACCCGCTCACGGTCATCTGGCCGGGACTGACCATCACCCTCACGGTGCTGGCGCTCAACCTGCTGGGCGACGGACTGCGCGAGGCGACCGACCCGACCCTGCGACACCGCGCCGCCGAGACGCACACCCCGGCGGTGGTCGCGTGAGCCTGGTGGTGGAGGACCTGGTCGTCGAGCTCGACGGGCGACGCCTGGTCGACGGCGTGTCGTTCGAGGTGCCCGATGGCGCCAGGGTCGGGCTGATCGGCGAATCCGGCTCCGGAAAGTCGCTCACGGCGCTTGCAGTGCTCGGGCTGCTCCCGGACGGGGCGACCGCGCACGGCAGCATCCGCTGGGACGGCACCGAGCTGATCGGCCTTCCCGACCGGGAGCTCGCGCGGCTGCGCGGCGACGACATCGGCATCGTCTTCCAGGAGCCCCGCACCGCCCTGAACCCGATCCGTACCGTGGGGCGGCAGATCGCCGAGTCGATCCGCATCCACCAGGGTCTCGGGAAGCGCGAGGCCAGGGAGCGCGCGATCGCCCAGGCCGCACGCGTGCGGCTCCCCGACCCCGAGACCATCGTCGACCGCTACCCGCACCAGCTCTCGGGCGGGCAGCGGCAGCGGGTGGCGATCGCGATGGCCCTCGCCTGCCGCCCTCGGCTGCTCATCGCCGACGAACCCACCACGGCGCTCGACGTGACGATCCAGGCGGAGATCCTGTCCCTGCTGCTGGGGCTCGTGGAAGCCGAGGGCATGTCGCTCGTGTTCATCACGCACGACCTCGCGGTGCTGGCCCAGGTGGCGACCGCGGGCGTGGTGCTCGAACACGGCAGGGTCGTCGAGGCCGCACCCGTGTCGACCCTGCTGAGCACCCCCGCCTCCCCCGTGACGCAGGGGCTGCTGCGCGATGCGACCGCCACCCTGTGGCGGCCGGAAGGCGGTGCGGCATGAGCCTGATCGAGGCACGCGGCCTGCGGCGGGACTTCGTGGTACCGAAGCGCACGACCTTCGAGCGCACGCGGCGGCAGACCGCGCTGGAGCCCACCGACCTCGACGTGGTCGAGGGGTCGTCGGTCGGCATCATCGGCGAGTCGGGGTCGGGCAAGTCCACCCTGGTGCGGCTGCTCCTCGGGCTCGACCGCCCGACCGCCGGAACGGTCGCGGTGGACGGTCGTGCGGTCGACGCCGCGGCTTCCGCCCGGGAGCTGCACTGGCTGCGACGGCAGACCGGGCTCGTGTTCCAGGACCCGTACGCCTCGCTCGACCCCCGCATGACCGCGGGCCAGATCGTGCGGGAGCCCCTGTGGGCCCTGGGCATCGAGGGCGACCACCGGGCACGCGTACGGGAAGTGCTCGCCCAGGTCGGGCTCGAGCCGGACATGGGCGACCGCTACCCGCACGAGTTCTCCGGCGGGCAGCGGCAGCGCATCGCCCTCGCCCGCGCGATCGTGCATCGTCCGCGCATACTCGTGGGCGACGAGCCGCTGTCCGCCCTCGACGTCACGGTGCGCGCGCAGATCCTCGACCTGCTGCGCGAGCTCAAGGCGACCTCCGAGCTGACGCTGCTGCTCGTCTCGCACGACATCGGCGTGGTGCAGAACCTGTGCGACACGGTCGTGGTGATGAAGGACGGCCGCATCGTCGAGCGCGGTGCGACGGCGGACGTGCTGCTGCACCCCGCGCACGACTACACGCGGGCGCTGCTGGCGGCGATCCCGGTCATCCCCGGCCCTGCGGAGGGCTGAGGCTCAGCGGGAGCGGCCGAACAGCGCGCCGCGACGCGGACGGGACGGGCGCAGCGCCCGGCGCAGATACACGGTGCCGAGGTCGCGGCCGAACTTGTGTCCGACACGTCCCATCCGCCCCGCCTCGACGAAGCCGAGCTTCTCGTGCAACCGGATCGACGCCTCGGCCCCGCGGTCGCTGATCACCGCGACCATCTCGCGGATGCCGCGCTGCTCGCACGCCTCGATGAGCGCCTGCAGGAGCGCCGACCCCAGCCCCTTCCCGCCCGCCCCCGGGCCGAGGTAGATCGAGTCCTCGACCGTGTAGCGGTACGCGTTCTTGCCCGCCCACGGCTGCGCCACCGCGTAGCCCAGCACGGCCCCCGATGGCGACACCGCCACCAGGAACGGGAGCCCGAGACGGTCGAGCAGCGCATACTTCTCCCGCCAGGACGGGATCGTGCTGCGGCGCTCGTCGAGCGTGACCGCCGAGTTGCTCACGAAGTGGTTGTAGATCTCGCGCACGTGAGGGAGGTCGGCGGGACGCGCGGGCCGGATGGCGTACGCGAAGACCTCGGGAGCCGGTGCCGGTCGCAGATGGCGCGGCAGCACCCGGCGACGGTCCCCCGGCTCGAACTGCATGCGCTCAGCTTAGGGACGCCTCCGCCTCGCCCTCCACCCGCCAGTCCACCGGGTCGCCGCCCGCCTCCGCCAGCAGCGCGTTGGCGCGGGAGAAGGGCCGCGAACCGAAGAAGCCGCGGCTCGCCGAGAGCGGCGACGGGTGCGCGGATTCGATCACCGGCGTGTCGCCGAGCAGCGGACGGAGGTTCGCGGCGTCCCTGCCCCACAGCACGGCGACGAGCGGCTGGTCCCGGGCGACGAGCGCACGGATCGCGAGCTCTGTCACCTCCTCCCAGCCCCAGCGGCGGTGCGAGCCCGCCGCGCCCGGCTGCACGGTGAGCACCCGGTTGAGCAGCAGCACGCCCTGGTCGCTCCACGCCGTGAGGTCGCCGTGCGGCGCGGGCGGGAGACCGAGGTCGCTCTCGCGCTCCTTGTAGATGTTCGTCAGACTCCGCGGCAGCGGTCGCACGTGGCGGTCCACCGCGAACGACAGCCCGATCGGATGCCCCGGCGTGGGGTACGGGTCCTGCCCCGTGATGAGCACCCGCACCTCCGACAGCGGCCGCTGGAACGCCCGCAGCACGTTCTCGCCCGCGGGAAGGTAGCCGCGACCGGCCGCCTGTTCCGCACGGAGCCGCTCGCCGAGCGCGGTGATCCGCTCCTGCGCGGGAGCCAGAGCCTCCGCCCAGCCCGGATCGATCAGTCCGTCGCGCGCGAGCTCGGCGAGGCCGCGGCCCGCCATCACTCCGCGGTCCGCACGCGCAGCGGACCCCGCGCGAGCAGGTGCTGGGCGGACTGCGCCACCGGGCGCATCGTGATCAGGTCGAGATTGACGTGTGCGGGAGCCCCCAGCGCGTAGGCGATCACATCGGCGACGTCGTCGGCCAGGAGGGGCGCCTCGACCCCGGCGTACACCGCCTCCGCCGCGACCGCGTCGCCGCCGAGACGGTTGAGCGTGAACTCCTCCGTGTGCACCATCCCCGGCGCGACCTCCACGACCCGGATGGGCTCGCCGTTGAGCTCCTGGCGCAGGGCCCGCACCAGCATGCCCTCGGCCGCCTTCGCCGCGTTGTACCCCGCCCCGCCCGGATACGCCGTCTGCGCGGCGGTCGAGGTCACGAACACCGTGTCCGCGTGCCCGTCCACCTCGGCCGTCGCCCGCAGGAGGGGCAGGAGCCCCGCGACCAGGCGCTGCGTGGCCAGCACGTTCGCGTCGAACATCCACTGCCAGTCGTCGATCGCGGCATCCTCCACGCGGTCCGTCCCGCGCGCGCCCCCGGCGACCTGCACCAGCGCGTGCAGCGGACCCGAACGCTCGAGCTCTCCGACCAGGGCCGACACGGCGGCACCGTCGGTCAGGTCGCACGCGATCACCGAGGCCCCGGTCTCCGCGGCCAGGGCCCGCAAGCGGTCCTCCCGGCGGGCGACGCCGACCACGTCCCATCCCCGCCCCCGCAGCGCGCGCACCGTCGCCGCGCCGATCCCGGAACTCGCCCCTGTCACCACTGCACGTCTGTTCGCCATGCCCTCCACCGTACGATGTCCTCACCCGATTCCCGAGCGACGATCGCCGTGGTGCCGCGAACGTCAGAACAGCGTGGCGGTGCGCGTGTGCACGGTGCCGTCGCTGGGGCTCCCGGTCGAGGTGACCGTCACGGGGATACCCGAGTTCAGCGGCGTCGGACCGAGGATGCCGAACGTGACGTGGGTGACCCCCTGCCCCGCGACGCTGCCCACGTACGCCAGTGTGTACGTCACGGTGCCGTCGCCGTTGTCGGTCACGCCCCCCGCGGTCCAGGTCGGGTCGGTTGCCGGGAGCGCGGGAACGGACGGGCTCGACCCGCCGGCGTTCGCGATGACGACCGGTTGCAGCGCGCCGACGTCGGCTCGATTCATGGTGACGGTGACCGTGCCGCTGGTGATGTCCGCCACCGGGATCGTGGCCGCCTGCGTGTCGTCGTTGCGCAGCTGGATCGAGGCGCCGTAGTACTGCGGGTCCACCCAGGTGCCGCCCTGCATGGTCTCGATCACGAATCGGCCCAGCCCTTCGGCCGACGCCGCCGCGGCCGGCGCGGCGGTCACGAGCGCGATCACCGGCACGGACCAGACCGCGCCCGCCAGCACGGTCCGGCGGGGCAGGCCCCGAGGTTCGTCATCGTGAGCGCCCGCACCGAGATCGTCGACAGTCATGGGGTCTCCTGTCCGCGGGCCCGTCGGCCGCGCCTGGCACGTACGGTAACCGGCACGGCGGGCGAGCGGAAGACCTGCGTCCTCCGCTCGAGGTGAGGAGCGCTGTGTTACGTCACATTTCCCGGCCGCTGTTGACAGCGGGGGAAGTTCCGTACTCTCGCTGCAAGGGCACACGCCATCCGACTTCCGACCGTTCCAGGGGGAACACATGTCCGCACCCGAGACCTGGCGTTTCGAGACCAAGCAGATCCACTCGGGCGCCGCACCCGACCCGGTCACGAAGGCGCGTGCGACGCCGATCTACCAGACCACGTCGTACGTGTTCGACAACGCCGACCACGCCGCGAACCTGTTCGCGCTGGCCGAGTTCGGCAACATCTACACCCGCATCCAGAACCCGACCCAGGATGTGCTCGAGCAGCGCCTCGCGGCCCTCGAAGGGGGCACCGGCGCCCTCGTCCTGTCCAGCGGCCAGGCCGCCTCGACCTTCGCGATCCTCAACATCGCCCAGGCCGGCGACCACTTCGTCGCCTCCAGCTCGATCTACGGCGGCACCTACAACCTCTTCAAGTACACGCTCGCCAAGCTCGGCATCGAGGTCACGTTCGTCGAGAACCAGGACGACCCCGAGGAGTGGCGCCGCGCCGTCCGCCCGAACACCAAGCTGTTCTTCGCCGAGACCATCGGCAACCCGCAGATCAACGTGCTCGACATCCGCACGGTCGCCGACATCGCGCACGAGAACGGCGTCCCGCTGATCGTCGACAACACGATCGCGACGCCCTACCTCATCCGCCCGTTCGAGCACGGCGCCGACATCGTCGTCCACTCGATCACCAAGTTCCTCGGCGGCCACGGCACGACCATCGGCGGCGTCGTGATCGACGGCGGCCGTTTCGCGTGGTCGGAGAACGTCGAGAAGTTCCCCGGCCTCACCGAGCCCGACCCCTCGTACCACGGCGCCAGCTACACGGCCGCGGTCGGCGACGCGCTCGCCTACATCATCAAGGCCCGCGTGCAGCTGCTGCGCGACCTCGGCTCCTCCATCTCGCCGCAGAGCGCCTGGAACCTCATCCAGGGCGTGGAGACCCTGTCACTGCGCATCGAGCGCCACGTGCAGAACGCCCAGGAGATCGCCGAGTGGCTGGACGGCCGCGACGACGTCGCGTCGGTCAACTACTCGGGTCTGCCCTCCTCGCCGTGGTACGCCAAGGCGAACGAGTACGCGCCGAAGGGCGTCGGCGCGGTGCTGTCGTTCGAGCTCAAGGGCGGCGTGGAGGCCGGTCGCGAGTTCGTCAACAGCCTGTCGCTGTTCAGCCACCTCGCCAACATCGGCGACGTGCGCTCGCTCGTCATCCACCCCGCCTCCACGACGCACGCGCAGCTCACGCCCGAGCAGCAGCTCACGGCGGGTGTCACGCCGGGCCTCGTGCGTCTGTCGGTGGGGCTCGAGAACATCGACGACCTGAAGGCCGACCTCGACCAGGCGCTCGCCGCCGCGCGCGCCGTCTCGGAGGCCGCCCGCGCCTGAGCGGACCGTCTCGCACGGATGCCCCGGACCACGCGGTCCGGGGCATCCGTCGTCCCCGCCGCGTAACCTGCCGCCGGAGCGCCGCCCGCCAGGCGAGAATGGGGGAATGGACTGGCAGACGACCTCCGAGGACACGGTGCCGTCGGCACCCGTGACGGAGGCCGACGTCCGTCTGCTCCGTGCCCGACCGCCCGCGACCGGCGCATGGCGCGACGGAGACCCCGTGGGCGGGCGCCGCTTCGCCGCCTTCGGGTCGTTCCGCACCGAGAGCGGGGCCGAGCTCCCCGGCATCCGGCTGGCGTACGAGACCTGGGGCGAGCTGAACGCCGCACGGGACAACGCCGTGCTCGTGCTCCACGCGCTCACCGGCGACAGCCACGTGCGCGGCGAGGCAGGGGCCGGACACCCCACGGCCGGCTGGTGGGAGGACATCGTCGGGCCGGGCGCGGCGCTCGACACCGACCGGTGGTTCGTGATCGCACCGAACATGCTCGGCGGCTGCCAGGGCTCGACCGGACCGGCGAGCATCGCCCCCGACGGCTACGAGTGGGCGTCGCGCTTCCCCTACCTCACGATCCGCGATCAGATGGCCGCGCAGGTGCGCCTGGCCGACGCGCTCGGCATCGACACCTGGGCGGCGGTGATCGGCGGCTCGATGGGCGGCATGCACGCGCTGGAGTGGGCGGTCACCCATCCCGCCCGCGTCGAGCGGCTCGCCGTGCTGTCCTCGCCACCGGTGACCACGGCCGACCAGATCGCCCTGAACACGGTGCAGCTCGAGACCATCCGCATGGATCCGCGCTTCCAGGGCGGCGAGTACTACGACCTCTCCGACGGCGACGGCCCCCACCGCGGCCTCGCCCTCGCCCGGCGCATGGCCCTGCTGAACTACCGCAGCCCGATCGAGCTCAACCAGCGGTTCCAGCGGTCGTGGCAGTCCGACGTGTCACCGCTCGGGCACGGCGGGCGCTTCGCGGTGGAGTCGTACCTCGACTTCCACGGCAACAAGTTCACGCGCCGGTTCGACGCCAACAGCTACATCACCCTGGTCGAGGCCATGAACTCTCACGACGTGGGGCGCGGTCGCGGTGGTGTGGAGGAGGCGCTGCGCGCGGTGACGGCCACGACCCTCGTGCTCGGCATCGACAGCGACCGGCTGTTCCCCGTCGACGGCCAGCAGCGTATCGCCCGCAGCATCCCCACCGTGCTCGACGACGACGCGGTGGTGCTGGCGAGCGACTTCGGCCACGACGGCTTCCTGATCGAGACCGACGCGGTCGGCACGCAGCTGCGACGCCTCCTCGACGCCTGAGCTCACGCCGGGGCGAAGCTCCACGGACGTGCCGCGGCGTGCAGCGTGCCCTGCTCCCACGCGAAGGCCCGCCCGCCGTCGAGCACACGCGTCTGGAACAGCTCCGCCGCCCCGGCCGACGCGAGCGCCGCGGAGGCCCGGTCGTGCATCGACAGCCGGTGCAGCGTGACCCAGGTGGGCGGGAACAGCGTCCACTCCCCCGACGCGTGTCGGGCGAGGGCCTCCGCCGGGGTGGCCCAGGCGAGTTCCGCGACCTCCGCCTCGGACGGCACGGCCTCGGCCCGCGGGGCCTCGGCGAGGAAGAACCAGGTGCGGATGCGGACGGGAGCCTCCGCGGGCGGCCGCCACTCCGACAGGGGCACGAGCCCGTCGATCACGAGGCCCACCTCCTCCGCGGTCTCGCGCACCGCCGCCCGCCGCGCATCGTCCACGCGCTCGGCGCCGTCGCGGCGATCGGCCTGCTCGACCTTGCCGCCGGGGAACACCCAGGCTCCGGCGAACGAGCCGCGCTCCGGTCGCCGCAGCAGCAGCACGCGGAAGCCCTCGTCGGCGGGTCGCAGCAGCACGGCCGTCCCCGCCAGCGGCAGCTCGTCGTCGGGGATCGTCACCCCGTCACTCTACGACGCGAGTACGACGACCGCTGGGGCGCGACGCGCCTCCACCCGGTACGACAGCAGCGCGATGAGCAGTCCGGCGACCGCGAGCGCGGCGCCGGTCCACGCGGGAGCGGTGAAGCCCCAGCCGAGCGCGATCACGACGCCGCCCAGGAACGCGCCGAGGCTGTTGCCGACGTTCAGCGCGGAGTGGTTCATGGCCGCGGCGATCGACTGGTTGTCGCCCGCGACGTCCATGAGCCGTGTCTGGATGGTGGGGCTGAGCACGGACGAGACGAAGCCGACCAGCACCACCAGCAGGCCGAGGCTCACGATCCAGAACGACAGCACCGCCAGCAGCGCGAACACGACGCCCATCGCGGCCAGGCCGCCCAGCAGTGTGCGCCGGAGGTCGATGTCGGCGAGGTGCCCGCCGACCAGGTTGCCCGCGGTCATGCCCAGCCCCATCAGCACCAGCACGATCGGCACCGCCCACTCGGGCGACCCCGCGACCTCGGTGACCAGCGGCGCGATGTAGCTGTAGACGGCGAAGAAGCCGCCGAAGCCGATCGCGCCGACGCCGAGCGTGAACCACACCTGCCCGATGCGGAACACCCCGAGCTCCGCGCGCATCGTGCGACCGGGGTCGCCCGGGTGCGCCGGCACGAACAGGGCGATGCAGAGCGTGGCGAGGGCGAACACCAGCGCGACGACGGCGAACGCGGCACGCCAGCCCCACTGCTGCCCGAGGAACGTGCCCAGCGGCACCCCCACGACGTTCGCGACCGTGAGCCCGGTGAGGATAAAGGCGACGCCCTTCGCGCGGTTGCCCGGACCCATCACCTCGGCGGCCACGAGCGCGCCGATCCCGAAGTAGGCGCCGTGCGGCAGGCCCGCCAGGAACCGCGATGCGCCGACCAGCTCGAACGTGGGCAGCACGACGGTCAGCGCGTTGAACACGGTGAGCGCGAGGGCCAGCACGATCATCACGCGGTGGCGCGGGAACCGGGCGACGAAACCCGCGATCGTCGGCGCGCCGATCACCACGCCGAGCGCGTAGAGCGAGATCAGCCAGCCGGCCTGGCTCAGCGCCTCCTCCTGGCTGGTCGCCCAGACGGACGGCAGCAGGTCGGCGGCGATGTTCGGGAGCAGCCCCATCACGACGAATTCGGTCATGCCGATGCCGAAGCTGCCGATGGCGAGAGAGAGGAGCGCCCTCTTCGCCGCACCCCTCGATGCGGTCGAGGGATTCACCGGTTCAGCTTAGCGGGCGTCGGCCTCGTCGATCGCCGCCTCCAGGCGCTCGACCTTCGCGTCGAGCTCGCCCGAGTACCCCGGACGGATGTCGGCCTTGAGCACGAGGGACACGCGGGAGCCGAACGGCATGACCGCCTCGGTCGCACGCTTGACCACGTCCATCACGGTGTCCCAGTCGGGGCCCTCGATCTCGGTGAACATGCTCGTGGTGCGGTGCGGGAGCCCGGAGGCGCGCACCACGCGCACGGCGGCGGCCACCGCGTCGTGGACGGAGGCGTCGGAGCGGTCGACGGCACCGTCGGCCGGTGTGCCGCTGGGGGCGACGGAGAAGGCGATCAGCATGGGTTCACTCCTTGATTCGAGGGGGACGGACGGCGGGAACGCGCAGGACGGCGCGCAAGCTCACGATGGTCAGGACGATGAGCAGCACGTTGCGCAGCGTGAGCAGCAGCACGGGCACGGGCTCGGCCCGCAGCAGCGCGTCGTAGGTGAGCGGGTAGATCAGGCACGTGACCAGGCACAGCGCCAGTACCAGCACGGCGGACACCGTCGCGCGCGCCCTGTCCCACACGATCCAGAGGATCACGGGCGCGAGAAGCCAGGTCTGGAACTGCGGCGACCCCACCTTGTTGCCGACGATCAGCACCGTCACGAGCGCGAGCGCGAGCGGCGGGAACAACCGGCCGAACGCCGCACCGCGCGCGGCCTTGACCGCCCCGAGGGCGGTGACCGCGACGACCGCCACGGCCATCAGCGGCGTGAGGACCGCGGCGACCGCATCGACGCCCGGCGCGGTGATCTGGAACGTGAGGATGTCGAAGCTGTACTCGATGCGGGCGGCACCGGCCACCGCGAGCCACAGGAACGGCGTCGCCGCGACCGCCTCGATCTGCAGGCCGCGACCGGTCTGCGCGGTGAGGAACCCGAGGATCTCCGACCGGGCACCGAGCAGCACGAGCCCCCCGAGCACGACGGCCGTGACCACCAGCGCCGCCAGCAGCTGCCGCCACCGCCGGCGCCCGGCCACCACCGCCGCGAGCAGCAGCGCGCCCGGCCAGATCTTGATCCACGCGCCGACCGTCAGGAGGGCAGCGGCGAGCGCGGGCCGCGACAGCAGCCACAGGCCGGCGACGACCGCGATCGGCACGGTGACCGCGTCGATCCGGTACAGCGCGATGGGTCCGAGCAGCAGGAGCGCGGCGCACCAGAACCACGCCGCGGCCGTGCGCGCCCGGCCCGGACGACGCCCGACCAGCACGGCGAACGCGACAGCGTCGAGCACGCCCACCAGCACCGCCCAGGCGACGAGGTACGCGGACGAGACGCCGAGCAGGGGCACGAGCGGGGTGGCCAGGAGCCCGGCGAGCAGCATCGGCAGCAGCGCGAGCTGGGGGTACACCCACGGTTCGGTGACGCCCACGACCGGGCCGCCGCCGAGCGCCGCCGACGACCAGGGCTCGTACACCAGCACGACGTCGCCCATCGGCTGGCTCGGGTAGATCCACCCCGCGAGCGCGGTGAGCAGATGCACCAGGAGGAACGCGGCCCACAGCGCGATCGTCCGGGCGGGAACGCGCCGCGTCACGACAGGACGTCCGCGATCGCGAGGGATCAGTTCCGGGCGCATTGTGCCCTCGGGGGTGAGGCCGTAGCCGAGGATCACCACGGCGGTGTCGCCGCCGTAGGTGCCCGGCAGCCCCGGGGTCAGC
>NZ_JBSHIM010000006.1:0-68027 GCF_053618975.1 Microbacterium sp. NPDC055599
GGGCCCCGCCCCTCACCGCGCTGCGCCCGCCGAAGCCGCAGCTGGGCCGCCGCGCCGTGGAGCTGCTCCGCGACCGCCTGCGCGACGGCATCGATCGCCCGGCGGAGCGGGTGGCGCTGGCCCCGGCTCTGCACGTGCGCGCCAGCACGGGGTCGCCGCCGGAAGCGTGACCCGGCGGGCGGCGCGGTGATGCGGCCGGCCGTGCGCGCCCGAGGTCCGCCGCGGTTGCGGGGTGGACGTTCTCGTGCCATGATCTCGGAAAGCGCTTACCCGCATCCTCGAATCCGGGCCGCGCATCCCCCTCCACCGAAAGGAACGGACCGAGATGGCACAGGCCACGACCCGCGAGATCGGGATCATCATGAACGGCGTCTCCGGGCGCATGGGGTACCGGCAGCACCTGGTGCGCTCGATCCTCGCGATCCGCGACCAGGGCGGCATCGAGCTCGCGGACGGCACGCGGGTCACCGTGAAGCCGATCCTCGTGGGCCGCAGCGAGGCCAAGCTGGCGGAACTCGCCGCAGCCCACGGCATCGCCGACTGGACGACCGACCTCGACGCCGCGCTCGCCGACCCGCAGTGGGAGATCTACGCCGACTTCCTCGTGACGAAGGCCAGGGCCTCCGCGATCCGCAAAGCCATCGCCGCGGGCAAGGCGATCTACACCGAGAAGCCCACGGCCGAGTCGCTGGAGGAGGCGCTGGAGCTGGCCCGGCTCGCCCGCGACGCCGGCGTGAAGACCGGCGTCGTGCACGACAAGCTCTACCTCCCCGGCCTGCAGAAGCTCAAGCGCCTCATCGACTCCGGATTCTTCGGGCGCATCCTGTCGGTGCGCGGCGAGTTCGGCTACTGGGTGTTCGAGGGCGACTGGCAGCCCGCGCAGCGACCGAGCTGGAACTACCGCACGGAAGACGGCGGCGGCATCATCACCGACATGTTCCCGCACTGGAACTACGTGCTCGAGAACCTCTTCGGCGAGGTCACGAGCGTCTACGCCCAGGCGGCCGTGCACATCGCGGACCGCTGGGACGAGAAGGGCGAGCACTACACCGCGACGGCCGAGGATGCGGCGTACGGCATCTTCGAGCTGGCGGGCGGCGTCGTCGCCGAGATCAACTCCTCGTGGACGGTCCGCGTCAACCGCGACGAGCTCGTGGAGTTCCAGGTCGACGGCACGCACGGCTCCGCGGTGGTCGGACTCTTCGGCGCGAAGATCCAGCCCCGCAACGCCACCCCCAAGCCGGTGTGGAACCCCGACCTGGAGGACGACCACGACTACGACGCCGACTGGCAGCAGGTGCCCGCCAACCAGGTCTTCCAGAACGGCTTCCGGCAGCAGTGGGAGGAGTACCTGGTGTCCTACGTCGAAGGCACCGACTACCCGTTCGACCTGCTGGCGGGGGCCCGCGGCGTGCAGTTCGCGGAAGCCGGCCTGGCGTCCAGCGCCGAGGGCCGCAAGATCGTGCTCGAACCGCTGACGCTGGACCGGTCATGAGCGCCCTCCGTCTGCTCGCCGCCGACGGGCGCACCTCCGGCGTCGAGCTGCGTGCGCCCGACGCCGTGACCCGGCCGGACGGACCACTGCGCAGCCGGGTGGCGTACGCGGCGGCCCACGTGGTGCCGAAGCCGCACGCCGACAACACCCCCGGACGCCCCGCCGACATCGACTGGGACGCGACGCTCGCGTTCCGCCGCAACGTGTACTCGTGGGGGCTCGGCGTCGCGGATGCGATGGACACCGCGCAGCGCAACATGGGGCTCGACGCGGTCGCGACGCGCGAGCTCATCGCCCGCAGCGCCGAGGTCGCCCGCGAGGAGGGCGGGTCGGTCGTGGTCGGGGTCAACACCGATCAGGTCGACGACGCGCACATCCCGCTCGATCGCATCGTCGACGCGTACGTCGAGCAGCTGCACTTCGCCGAGGAGCAGGGAGCGGGGCCGGTGCTCATGGCGTCGCGACACCTCGCCAGGGCGGCCGAGAGCGCCGACGACTACCGCCGCGTGTACCGGGAGGTGCTGTCCCGCGCGTCCGCGCCCGTGGTGCTGCACTGGCTCGGCACCGCGTTCGACCCCGAGCTGGCCGGGTACTTCGCGCCGACGGCGGCCGCGGACGGCTCGGCCGGATGGGAAGAAGCGGCACGGGTGCTGCTCGACATCATCGCCGAGCACCGCGACGCGATCGCCGGGGTGAAGATGAGCCTGCTCGACGCCGACTCCGAGGTCTGGGTGCGCGACCGGCTCCCCGCGGGCGTGCGGATGTTCACGGGCGACGACTTCCACTACGTCGGCCTCATCGGCGGCGACAGCCTGGGCTCCGGCAGTGCGACGCCGGCCTCGCACGGGCACTCGGATGCGCTGCTCGGGGCCTTCGCCGCGATCGCCCCCGTGGCGTCGGCGGCGATCCAGGCGCTGGATGCGGACGACCCCGACCGCTACCTCGCACTGCTCGGGCCCACCGAGGAGCTCAGCCGGCAGGTGTTCGCCGCGCCGACCTACTACTACAAGACGGGCGTGGCCTTCCTGTCGTGGCTCAACGGCCATCAGCCGGCGTTCCAGATGGTGGGCGGACTCCACTCCGCCCGGAGCCTCCCGCACCTCAGTCGCGTCGTGGAGCTCGCGAACGCGGCGCTCGCCCTCGAGCGGCCGGAGCTCGCCCGTGAGCGGTGGCACGGCCTCCTCCGGCTGAACGGCGTCGACGCATGACCGCCCCGTTCCCCGACCCCCGTCTCTCCCTCAACCAGGCCACGATCAAGCACGCCGACCTCGCCACGGCGCTGCAGGTCACGGCCGAGGCCGGGCTCCCGGCGATCGGCCTCTGGCGGGAGCCCGTGCAGGACGTGGGCCTCGCGGGGGCGGCGCGCATGCTCGCCGACTCCGGGCTGCGTTTCAGCACGCACTGCCGGGGCGGCTTCTTCACGCTCCCGGCCAGCCCCGCGCGCGAGGCCGCGCTGGACGACAACCGGCGGGCGATCGAGGAGACCGCGACGCTCGCGGCGGCGGGGGCCGAGGGGTCGACGGCGGTCCTGGTGCTCGTCGCGGGAGGGCTGCCCGAGGGGTCGCGCGACCTCGTCGGCGCCAGGGAGCGCGTGCGTGACGCGATCGGAGCCCTCGCCGACGATGCCCGCGGCGCGGGCGTGACCCTGGCGATCGAGCCGCTGCATCCCCTCTACGCGTCGGACCGCGCCGTGGTGTCGACGCTCGGACAGGCGCTCGACATCGCCGCCGACTTCGACCCGGCCGTGGTGGGGGTCGCCGTGGACACCTTCCACATCTGGTGGGACCCCCAGGTGCTCGATCAGATCGCGCGCGCCGGGCGCGAGGGCCGCATCGCCACGTACCAGGTGTGCGACTGGAAGACGCCGCTCGCCGCCGACCCGCTGCTGTCGCGGCACTATCCGGGCGAGGGGGTGATCGACTTCGGCGTGCTCACCCGCGCGGTGCGGGCGACCGGCTACGACCGGGACATCGAGGTCGAGATCTTCCGCGCGGACGTCTGGGCCGCCGATCCGCGCGCCGTGGTCCGGCGCACGGCCGAGTCGTTCGCCGCGGCCGTCTCCCCGCACCTGCGATGACCGCCGGTCGTGCCACCGTGACCGGGTCCCGTCGACGAGGGGGATTGAGATGATGAGGCCATGACGGGGATGCGCCCAGGATTGTGCTCGGTGACGTTCCGCGCGCTCGAGCCCGCCCGGATCGTCGCCCTCGCGGCAGCCGCGGGCCTGGAGGTGATCGAGTGGGGCGGTGACGTGCACGTGCCGCCCGGCGATGTCGCGCGTGCCGAAGAGGTGGCGCGGCTCACGGCCGACGCCGGGCTCGCGGTCGCGTCCTACGGGTCGTACTTCCGTGCGGGGTCGGCCGAGCCTCTCACGGCCGTGCTCGACAGCGCCGCCGCGCTCGGGGCCGACCGTGTGCGCGTGTGGGCGGGCTCGACCGGAGCCGCCGCGGCGACGCCTCGCGAGCGCGCCGAGGTGGTCACGCGCCTCCGCGCCGCCGCGGTCGAGGCGGCCGCCCGCGGGATCGGGCTCGCCCTCGAGTTCCACTCCGGCACCCTCGCCGACACGGCCGAGGCCGCCCTCCGGGTGCTCGCCGAGGTCGGCCATCCGGCGCTGTCGAGCTACTGGCAGCCGACGGTCGGGGCTCCCGATGCCGAGGCGCTCGAGGAGTACCGGCGGCTCGCCGCCCACGTGAGCGCCGTGCACGTGTTCTCCTGGTGGCCGCGGACCGAGCGGCACCCGCTGCGCACCCGGGAGGCGCTGTGGACGCGCGTCGCCGCGGAGGCGGCTGCGGCGGAGCGACCGCCCCGCGACGCCCTGCTCGAGTTCGTCCCGGACGACGACCCCGCGCACCTCGCGGGGGAGGCCGCCGCCCTCCGCGCCTACCTCGGCCGGCCCGCATGACCCCGGCCGAGGGGCCCGAGGCGCCCGCCGGTAGGCTCTGGGCATGACCACGCCAGCCGCCCCGGCGGAGCCGCCGACCGCGCGTCGTCCTCGCCACGCCCGCGGTCCGGCGCCCACCCTGCACGACGTCGCCCTCGAGGCCGGCGTCTCGCTCGCGACGGCCTCGCGGGTGCTCAACGGGTCAGAGCGCAAGGTCGCTGCCGCGTTCCGCGAGAGGGTGGAGGCCGCCGCCGCGACCCTCGGCTACACGGCCAACGTCTCGGCCCAGGCGACCGCACGAGGGCGCTCGCCGGTGATCGCCCTCCTCGTGGCCGACATCGCCGATCCCTACTTCGGTCTCATCGCCTCGGGCGTCGCGCGCGGCGCCGACGAGCAGGGTCTCGTCGTCACCGTGGCGATCACGGAGCGCGATCCCGCCCGCGAGGCGCGGATCGTGCGGGCTCTGCGCGGGCAGCGGCCCCAGGGCCTCATCCTCGCCGCGTCACGCACGCAGGAGGAGGGCCAGGCCGAGACGGCCCGAGAGCTCGCGGAGTTCACCCGACTCGGCGGACGTGTCGTGGCCTTCGGCGCGGAGGCCGAGGGAGCGCGCCGCGTCGAGATCGACAACCGCGCCGGTGCCACGGCCCTCGGCCGCCGGATGGCACAGCTCGGGTACCGCTCGGCCGTTCTCGTGGGGGCGGCGGAGGGCGTGCGCACCTCGGACGACCGCCTCGCCGGGTTCCGCGCGGGCTTCGAGGAGGGCGGCGGCGCGGTGGCGCAGACCGTCCGCGGTGACTTCCGACGCGAGTCCGCCGCGGCGGCGATGACCGCGGCCCTCGATGCGGGCGTGCCGACGGGCACGGTCGTGTTCGGGATCAGCGACGTGGTGGCCATCGGTGCGATGGCGGCGATCCGTGCGGCGCAGCGCGAGGTCGGCGCGGACATCGCGGTGTGCGGCTTCGACGACGTGCCGTCCAGCCGGGATGTGACCCCCGCGCTCACCACGGTCCGGGTGCCGCTCAGCGACGCCGGGTACGAGGCCTTCCGGGCGATCGTCGACGACGACTGGACCCAGCCGCCGCTCGCGCTCGAGGTGGTCGTGCGCGACAGCACCCCGGGAGCGGCGTGACCCGGGTCGTCCTCGCGCCCGACAGCTTCAAGGGCAGCATCACCGCGGCTGCGGCGGCGCAGGCACTCGCCGCGGGGTGGGCGGAGGTCGAGCCCGACGCAGAGTTCGTGCATCGCCCGATGGCCGATGGCGGGGAGGGCACGGTGGCGGCGTTCGCGGCGGCCGTCCCCGGGGCGCGGCGCATGCCCGTGCGCGTCACCGGTCCCGCCGGCGACGCGCACGACACGTCCTGGCTCCTCCTGCCGCCCGACGACGGTGCGCCGCACGGCACCGGAGTGGTCGACATCGCCTCCACGTCGGGCATCGAGCTGCTCGCCGCACCGCGTCCGTGGGACGCGGACACCACGGGCTTCGGGCAGGCCATCGTCGCCGCGCTCGACCACGGCGTCTCGCGGCTGGTGCTCGGCATCGGCTCCAGCGCGTCGACCGACGGCGGCATCGGCATGCTCACCGCTCTGGGCGCCCGCTTCCTCGACGGCGCGGGACGCCCGGTCGCGCCCGGAGCCCGGGGCCTGGACGACGTCGCGGCCGTCGACCTCGACGGCCTGCGGGCGGCTCCCGAGGTGCGGGTGCTCACCGATGTGACGAATCAGCTCACGGGCGCACGCGGCGCCGCGGCGGTCTTCGGTCCGCAGAAGGGCCTGGCCGATCCGGGCGACATCTCCCGTGTCGACGCGGCGCTCGCCCGGCTCGCGTCGCTGCTGGACGTGGACGCGGAGCACCCGGGCGCCGGAGCGGCGGGCGGCACCGGGGCGGCCCTCGTGCGCTGGGGTGCCGTCCTCGCCCCGGGGGCTGCCGAGGTGGCGGAGCTCATCGGCCTCGCCGACGCCGTCCGGGGCGCCGACGTGGTGGTCACGGGCGAGGGGTCGTACGACGGCCAGTCCGGCGACGGGAAGGTGCCGTCGTTCCTCGCGGGGATGGCGGCCGCGGCGGGCGCACGCCCCCTGCTCGCGGCGGGGCGCATCACGCCCGACGCCGACGTCGGGATCTTCGCCGCGACCGTCTCCCTCACGGTCCTCGCCGGCTCGGGGGAGAGCGCCCTCGCGGACCCCGCCCGCTGGCTCCGCGTCGCCGGCGCCGCCCTCGCGCGCTCCCGGTGACCCGCGTGCCGGTCGGGGATCCCCGAGCCCGCGCGCCTCGACGAACCGCGCGCGTTGACACGAGGGAACCGGCGGCATAGACTCGCAACACCGCTCGGGAATGCGCTTTCCCGAATCCTTCACGAAGATGTCGAGGACCACATGTCGTCTGCCCCCAACGCGACCATGACCCTGGCGCTGGCCGCCGACCGACCCGAGCCCGCGGGCATCGTCCGCTGGTGGAGCCGCCACTGGCACCCGCTCGTCTTCGTGCTCGCGGTCATCGCCCTGTGGTGGGTCTCGACGAGCCTCGGGTGGGTGCCGGCGTTCATCATCCCCTCGCCCGCCGACACCTGGGCGGCCTTCACCGACAACGCTGCCTACCTGGCGCAGAACACCTGGGTCACGACCTACGAGACCGTGATCGGATTCGTCATCGCGGTCGTCGTCGGCGTCCTCGTGGCGGTGCTCATGGTCTACTCCCGCGGCCTGGAGCAGACGCTCTACCCGGTGATCCTATTCGCCCAGGTCATCCCGAAGATCGCGATCGCGCCGCTGTTCGTCGTGTGGCTCGGGTTCGGCGCCGAGCCCAAGATCCTCGTCGCCGTGCTCATGGCGTTCTTCCCCGTCGTCATCTCGGGCCTCGCAGGTCTGCGCACCGTCGATCCCGAGATCCTCCAGCTCACGTCGACCATGGGAGCGAGCCGCTTCAAGACCTTCCTCAAGGTGCGGCTGCCCGCCGCTCTCCCCGAGCTCCTGTCCGGACTGAAGGTCGCCGCCACGCTCGCGGTGACCGGCGCGGTGGTCGGCGAGTTCGTCGGCGCGAACGAGGGGCTCGGCTACGTCATCCTGCAGGCCAACGGCAACCTCGACACCGCGATGCTCTTCGCGGCGCTGATCATCATGTCGCTTCTCGGCGTGATCCTCTTCGGCATCATCCAGGTCGCCGAGCGCTTCCTCATCCCGTGGCACGCGTCCAAGCGCGACGTCGCCGCGGCCACCGTCCGACTCTGACCCCCCTCGCACCCACGAAAGAAGGCACTGATGAAGAAGTCAGGCACCATCCTCAGCTCCATCGCCCTCGCGTCCGCGGCGGTGCTCGCCCTCTCCGGGTGCGGCGGCTCCTCGGCCCCGGCGGGCGAGGGCGGCGACGACGCCGACGCGCTCACCCCGGTCACGCTCATGCTCAACTGGTACCCCTACGGCGAGCACGCCGCGTTCTACTACGGGGTCGACCAGGGCATCTTCGAGGAGCACGGGATCGACCTCACGATCAAGGCGGGGCAGGGCTCGACCAAGACCGCCCAGGCCGTGGGGCAGGGCCAGGTCGACTTCGGCTGGGCCGACACCCCCGCCGTCCTCGCGAACATCGACAAGGGCGTCGGGATCAAGAGCGTCGGCGTCTTCCTCCAGACGACGCCGTCGGCCGTGCAGGTCTTCGCTGACTCCGGCATCTCCGGTCCGGAGGACCTGAAGGGCAAGACCATCGCGGTCTCCGCCGGCGACGCTCCGACCACGACGTTCCCGATGTACCTCGAGGCGGTCGGGCTCGACGAGGGCGACGTGACCCAGCAGAACCTCGACGCCGCGGGCAAGATCGCCGCGATGCTCTCCGGCCAGGTGGACGGGCTCATCGGGTTCGCCCACGACCAGGGACCGACCATCGCCGACAAGAGCGGCAAGGACGTCGAGTACCTGCGCTACTCCGACGCGGGGCTGAACTTCTTCAGCAACGGCCTCATCGCTCCGAACGACACGATCGAGAACGACCCGGAACTCGTCGAGGCGCTGGTCGCCGCGACCTCGGAGGCGTTCGAGGCCGCGCAGGAGGACCCGGAGGCCGCGGTCGCCGCGATGGAGGGCAAGGACCCGCAGATGCCGGCCCAGAAGGTGCTGCTGCACCAGTGGGAGGAGACCATCGAGCTGCTGCACACCGACGCCACCGAGGGCCAGGCTCCCGGAGCGAATGCCGCCGAGGACTGGGAGGCCACGCTCGAGGTGCTGTCGAAGGCGGGCCTCATCTCCGGCGACGGTGACGTCGAGACCTACTACGACGACGCGTTCACCCCCGGGAAGTGAGGTCGGATCTCATGCTCACCCACGATCAGCAGGCGCGCGCCACGGCGGCCACGCCCACCGGCCCCGCGCTGGAGGTCTCCGACCTGGCGATCACGTTCGCCTCCAAGCGCCGTCAGGTCACCGCGCTCGAGGGGGTCGACCTGCGCGTGGAGGAGGGCGAGTTCCTCTCCATCGCCGGCCCGTCCGGATGCGGCAAGTCGACGCTGCTCAAAGCCGTGGCAGGACTCACCGCTCCCAGCCGCGGCAGCATCCGCCTCCGCGGGGACGAGGTCCGCGGTCCCCGGCAGGACATCGGGTACGTCTTCCAGCGCGCGGCGCTCCTCGAATGGCGCAGCGTCCGCGGCAACATCCTCCTCCAGGCCGAGATGCGCGGGATGGACATGCGCAAGGCCCAGGCCCGTGCCGACGAGCTCATCGAGATGACCGGTCTCACCGGCTTCGAGAAGTCGCTGCCGCACGAGCTCTCGGGCGGGATGCAGCAGCGCGTCTCGCTGTGCCGCGCGCTGCTGCACGAGCCGCGGGTGCTGCTCATGGATGAGCCGTTCGGTGCCCTCGACGCCCTGACGCGCGAGCGCATGAACGTGGAGCTGAACCGCATCTGGAGCGCCACCGGGACCACCGTCCTGCTCGTGACGCACTCGGTCGCCGAGGCGGTCTACCTCGCGAGCCGCGTCATCGTGATGAGTCCGCGTCCCGGCCGGATCCTGGAGGAGCACCGGGTCGACCTCCCGGCCCGCCGCGGGTACGCCGAGGTGCTGGAGACGCCGGAGTTCCACCGGGTGTCGAGTCGCGTGCGCGAGCTGCTCGGCTCCTCCACCGACGCGGACTGAACCGCCCCGGCCTCCGGTCCCACCCCTGTGCGGGATCGCGAACGTCCCCACCCGCTCCGGGGTCGTTCCGATCCCGCCGGGGTCGCCCGGGTGTCAGTCGCCGAGGGCGGCGGACACCACGGCGCGGGCCTCCTCCTGCACCTCGGCGAGGTGCTCCGGGCCGCGCAGGCTCTCGGCGTAGAGCTTGTAGACGTCTTCCGTGCCCGACGGGCGGGCGGCGAACCACGCGTGCTCGGTCTGCACCTTGAGCCCGCCGATCGCCGCACCGTTGCCGGGGGCGTGCGACAGCTTCGCCGTGATGTCCTCGCCGGCCAGCGTGGTCGCGGTCACCGACTCCGGCGCCAGCTTGCCCAGCGTGGCCTTCTGCTCCGGCGTCGCGGGGGCGTCGACGCGCTGATACGCCGAGGCGCCGAACGCCTGCTCCAGCTCGGCGTAGCGCTCCGACGGGGTCTTGCCCGTGACCGCGATGATCTCCGCCGCGAGCAGGCACAGCAGGATGCCGTCCTTGTCGGTCGACCACACGGAGCCGTCGCGGCGCAGGAACGACGCACCGGCCGACTCCTCGCCGCCGAACGCGACCGTGCCGTCGAGCAGCCCGGGCACGAACCACTTGAACCCGACCGGCACCTCCAGCAGGCGGCGGCCCAGCGACTCCGCCACCCGGTCGATGATCATTGACGACACGAGGGTCTTGCCGACTGCGGCGTCGCGCGGCCACTGCTCGCGGTGGGAGAAGAGGTAGTCGATCGCGACGGCGAGGTAGTGGTTGGGGTTCATGAGCCCCGCATCCGGGGTCACGATGCCGTGCCGGTCGGCATCGGCGTCGTTCCCGGTGAGCACGTCGTAGTCGCCCTTGCGGGCGACCAGGGACGCCATCGCCGACGGAGACGACGGATCCATCCGGATCTTCTCGTCCCAGTCGAGGGTCATGAAACGCCAGGTCGGGTCGACCTCGGGGTTCACCACGTCGAGGTCGAGGTCGTGCATCTCGGCGATCAGCGCCCAGTACTCCACCGACGCCCCGCCGAGGGGGTCGGCGCCGATGCGCACGCCCGCGCTGCGGATCGCGTCGAGGTCGATGATCGACGGCAGGTCGCGCACGTACGCGTCGCGGAAGTCGTACCCGGTGATCGCGTCCCAGTCGACGTCGGCGAACCGCTCGCGCTTCACCTCGGTGAGGCCGTCGGCGATGAGCTGGTTCGCGCGGTCGGCGATCCAGCCCGTGGCGTCGGTGTCGGCGGGACCACCGTGCGGCGGGTTGTACTTGAAGCCGCCGTCGCGGGGCGGGTTGTGCGACGGGGTGACCACGATGCCGTCGGCCCGGCCGGGGTCGTCGGTCGCGCGACCCCTGTTGTACGTGAGGATCGCGTGGCTCAGGGCGGGCGTCGGCACCCAGGAGTCGCGGGCGTCGACGCGCACGTCCACGCCGTTCGCGAGCAGCACCTCGATCGCGCTGCGCTCGGCGGGCAGCGACAGGGCGTGCGTGTCGCGGCCGAGGAACAGCGGCCCGGTGATGCCCTGCGCGGCGCGGTAGTCGACGATCGCCTGCGTCGTGGCGAGGATGTGGTTCTCGTTGAAGCTCTTCGTCAGCGAGGAGCCGCGGTGGCCGCTGGTGCCGAACACGACCCGTTCGGCCGGAACCGTCGGGTCGGGCACGCGGTCGTAGTAGGCGGCGATCAGCTCGTCGACGTCGATCAGGTCACTTTCCTCCGCGGGGAGGCCGGCACGACTGCTCATCCTCTCAGTCTGCCCCGTGATCCGGATGCGCGCATCCGCTTGACATCCGGGAGGCCGGTGCGCGAGCGAGGGCTAGGCTGAACGCCGTGACCGATCGCCGCACCTACAGCTATCTCGGACCAGCCGGAACCTTCACCGAGGCGGCACTCGACCAGGTGGCGGAGGCCAGGGGGCAGGTGTGGCGTCCCGTGCACAACGTCGGCGAGGCGCTCGACGACGTGCTGGAGGGCCGCAGCGACGCCGCGATGATCGCGATCGAGAACTCGATCGAGGGCGGTGTGTCCACCACGCAGGACGCGTTGGCGACGCTCCCCGGGCTGCGCATCATCGGCGAGTACCTGGTGCGGGTCAACTTCGTCCTGGTCGCCCCGCGCGGCACCACGCTCGACCAGGTGGAGGTGATCGCGGCGCACCCCGTGGCGTACGCGCAGTGCCACGGCTGGCTCGGCGAGCACCTGCCGCGGCACTCGCACGTGCCGGCGGCGAGCAACGTGGCCTCGGCGATCGGCGTGCTCGACGGTTCGCTGCCCGCCCAGGCGGCGATCGCGGCCCCCGGTATCGTGCAGCACTACGACGTGGACGTGCTCGCGGAGGGCATCGGCGACAACGCGGCCGCCGTCACGCGCTTCGTGCTGGTCACCCGCACGACGCGCTCCCCGGAGCCGACCGGGGCCGACAAGACCTCCCTCATCGTGGAGCTGCCCCACGACCACCCCGGCTCGCTGCTGGAGATGCTGGAGCAGTTCTCCACCCGCGGCATCAACCTCTCGCTCATCGAGTCCCGCCCGATCGGCGACGAGCTCGGCCGCTACCGCTTCGTGATCGACGCCGACGGTCACATCGAGCACGAGCGCATGGCCGACGCCCTGCTCGGCATCCGCCGCTTCAGCCCGCGCGTGGTGTTCCTCGGATCGTACCCGCGTGCCGACCGGCAGATCGTGCAGTACCCCGACCGCTACTCCGACGACGTGTTCATCGAGGCACGCGACTGGCTGCGCGGCATCCTCTCCGGCGAGCCCGAGTCCTGACACCCGTCCCCGGGCTTCGCGGCTCGAGCACGCGTCGGGACCGCGGCCCCGGCGCGTCTCGAGCGACGGTCGTGGAGGTCAGTGCTCCTGGAACAGCGGCCACGCGCTGCCGGGAGCCATGCGCGCATGCAGTGCCCCCTTCGCCGACGCGAGGCTCGGGTAGGTCCCGGCCACGGCGTCCGCCCCGGCCATCGTGACCGCGTACCCCTCGTCGTCATGGCGGATGCTGCCGACCACGCCGTTCGGGCCGTAGGCGACCCACAGTGCGAGTGTCCTGGTGCTCATCGTCGAACCCCTCTCTCTGCCGCTGAGGCTACGCCTCGGAGTCGGCCGGGGCCAGCCCCTCGCGCCGGGTTCAGGCGGTCGCGATGAGCTCGAGCGTCTGCGTGCGTCCGGGCGAGGTGTCGGCGGGCTCGGCCTCGAACGCTCCGGCGACGGGCGAGAGCATGACCTCGTCCACGCCGTGCTGCGTGGCGAAGGCCCGCACCTCTGCGGCGACGGACTCGCCCGTGCCGACGAACCACCGCGACCGGGCGGCCTGCACGACCTGGTCGGTCGCGGCGTCGGAGGCCGCGGCGAGTGCCTGCTCCACGGTCTCCAGCGCCACCAGGGGCTGGTTGAGCCGCAGCCGGGCCATCATCCGCAGCTGGGGCAGGGCGCGCTGCTCGGCCTCGTCCGCGGTGGGGGCGGCGACCGCGTTGACGGTGAGGAACGTGCGCGGCTCTGGGTGCTCCTCGCTGGGGCGGTAGTTCGTGCGGTACAGGTCGAGCGCCCGCTCCAGCCCCTGGCCGGAGAAGTGGTTGGCGAACACGTAGGGCAGCCCGTGCGAGGCGGCGAGCTGCGCGGAGTAGTCGCTCGACCCGAGCAGCCACACCTCGGGCACGCCGGTCGCGGCGGGGGTGGCCCGCACGGTGTACTCGCCGCCCGACGTGAAGCGCACCGTGGCACCGTCGGCGGAGAAGAGCGCCGCGATGTCCTGCACGTGACGCGGGAACTGCTCGACGTCGCTGGTGGTGCCGCTGCCGCGCAGCAGCTGCGTGATGACGGGGTCGCTGCCGGGCGCGCGGCCGAGACCGAGGTCGATGCGTCCTGGCGCGATGGCCTCGAGCGCCGCGAACTGCTCGGCGACGATGAGGGGTGCGTGGTTCGGCAGCATCACGCCACCCGAGCCCAGGCGCAGCCGCCGGGTGCGCGCGGCCGCCGCGGCGATCAGCACCGGGGGCGTGGTCGAGGCCACCGCGGGCATGTTGTGGTGCTCCGCGAACCAGTAGCGGCGGTAGCCGAGACGGTCGGCGGTCTCGGCGAGCGAGAGGGAGGCGGCGATGGCCTCGGCGCTGGTCTGGCCGGAGCGGACCGGCACGAGGTCGAGGACGGAGAGGGCGACGTCGTTCATCCCCGGATGCAACCCGAGACGTCGCGCGCGCATTCCCGGCCTCGCACCGGTGCGTCCGTGACGCGACCGCGCGGGTGCGGGCTCAGGCGGCCCGGGCGGCGGGGGTCAGCGACTCGCGGAGCGCGGCGCGGGCCAGGTGGTAGCGGATGTGCCAGGCGGCGCTGTAGCTCTGCTCGGGGAGGGTGCGCAGCACGGCACGGTCGTCGGCGTCGAGTCCGTCGCGGGTGGCCTCGCGCAGCAGGTCGTCGCGCGTCGCCGGGTACTCCATGCCGGCGAGGAAGCGATCGAGGGTGGGGGAGAGGGCCATGGTCGTCCTTTCTACGGGGAGGAGGAAAGGGGAGGGGGACGGGGCGGCGCGGGTGCGCCGCCCCTGCGCGGGTCAGGCGTCGATGGCCTGGCGCTGCTCGCCGGACTCCACGACGATCTTGCGCGGCTTGGCGCGCTCGCTCACCGGGATCACGACCGACAGCACCCCGCTCTCGTAGGAGGCGCTGATGCTGTCGAGGTCGACGCCGTCGCCGAGCGAGAACTGGCGCAGGAACGAGCCGGCGCCGCGTTCGCGGGCGAGCCAGCGCACGCCCTCGCGCGTGTCGGCGGTGCGCTGGGCGCGGATGGTGAGCTGACCGCCGTCGAGGTCGACGTCGATCGAGCCCGGGTCGGCGCCGGGGAGGTCGGCGTGCAGGATGTAGCGGTCACCGTCGCGGTACAGGTCCACCGGCATCGACCGGGGTGCGCGAACGGAGTCCAGCACGCTCGCGGCGAAGCGATCGAGCTGGCTGAAGGGATCGAAGGTCAGTGCCATGAGGTTCTCCTTTCGTGCGGCCCGTATGGGCTGAGGTGGTGTGCAGATTATCTGCACGTGGGGTATAGATTTGTTATAGAACGAGATGACCGATATCGCAACCCCGATCCGAGGACACGTCAGGATGACCGCACGCGACTCGCGCACCCCCGTCTACGGCATCGCCGTGGCCGCCCAGCTCGTCGACCTGCCGGAGGCGACCATCCGCCTCTTCGAGAGCAAGGGGCTGCTCGTCCCCGCCCGCAGCGACGGCGGCACGCGCCGCTACAGCGACGACGACATCGAGCGGCTGCGACGCGCGGCCGAGCTCCGCGGCGACGGGCTCAACATCGCCGGCATCGCCCGTGTGCTCGACCTGCAGGACGAGAATGCCGGACTCCGCGACGCGCTCGACGCGGAGACCGCCCGCACGCCCGCGCGGCGTCGCCCCACCCGCTGACCCGTCCTCGGACGACGCTACGCTTCCCCCATGGAAGCCGGGATCTTCTACGTCCTCGTCGGAGCCGTCGCCGTGGCCGCGTTCGCGCGCTGGCGCGGGTGGCCGGCGCCGCTGCTGGTGACGGTGGTCGCGCTCGCCGCCTCGTTCCTGCCGATCGTGCCCGACCTGCCCATCGACGGGCACCTGCTGCTCGGCCTGGTGCTGCCGCCGCTGCTGTACTCCGCCGCGCTGGATGTGTCGTTCGTCGGGTTCAAGCGCAGCCTGCCGCAGATCCGACGGCTCGGCATCTGGCTCGTCCTGCTCACCGCGCTCGCGGTCGGCCTCGTGGCGTGGTGGATCCTGCCGTCGCTGACCCTCCCCGGTGCGCTGCTGCTCGGGGCGATCGTCGCACCGCCCGATGCCGTGTCCGCCGCCGCGATCGGCCGCCGTCTCGGGCTCCCGCGGCGCATCATGACGGTGCTGTCGGGCGAGAGCCTCATCAACGACGCCACCTCGCTCACGCTGTACCGCGTGTTCGCCGCGATCCTCGCCGGTGCCACCCTGACGGTGTGGGACGGGGTCTGGCAGTTCCTGGTCGCGGTGGGCGTCGGCGTCGCGGTCGGGCTCGTGTTCGGGATCGTGCTCCACCAGCTGCGCATGCGCATCAGCGACCCCGTGGTGATCGGCACGTTCGGGCTGCTGGCGCCGTTCGGGGCGTACGGCATCGCCGAGCACCTCCTGGGGTCCGGCGTGCTCGCGGTCGTCGCGATGGGACTGTACGTGGGGTTCAACGCCCCGCGCACCGACTACACCACCAGGCAGCAGGAGGCGCCGCTGTGGCTGTCGGCCGACCTGCTGCTGGAGAGCTTCGTGTTCGCGTACATCGGGCTGCAGTTCCCGCGGGTGCTCCGCGACCTGAGCAGCGAGTCCGTGGGGCGCATCCTGCTGCTGTCCCTCGCCGTGCTGGTGGTGGTGCTGCTCGTGCGGCCCCTGTACATCTACCCCACCAGCGCGTGGGCGAACTTCCAGGACCGCCGTCGGCTCGCGCGCATGGACCGGGGGATCGCGTCGGGGGAGTTCGACGAGCGTCGGCGGCGGTCGCGGCGCTGGCGGCAGTACAGCGCGGACGAGCTGCGCACGCAGATCGTGCGGGAGCGCATGGCCGGACTCCAGCTCACGTGGAAGGACAACGCCGTGATCTCCTGGGCGGGGATGCGCGGCGTGGTCACGCTCGCGATCGCGGTGGCCGCGGCCGACCTCGCGACGCTCGACACCGAGGCCTCGCACGCGATCGTCGTCGTGGCGTTCATCGTGACGGTGGGCACGCTGCTGCTGCAGGGGCTGACGCTGCCGCTGCTCATCCGGCGGCTCGGGATCCGGGGCGACGCCGAGCACGCGGAGGACGAGGCCGCGCTCGAGGCGGTCAAGGCCAAGAGCCGGGAGGCGGGCAAGGAGTACCTGGCGCAGAAGCGCGTCGAGTGGGAGCAGAAGCACGGTGCGGTCGACCTGAGCGTGTTCGACGCCTTCACGAAGCGCATGACCAGAGTGGAGAAGGACACCGACGAGGCGCAGCGGGTGGAGGACACCTCGAGCCGTCCGTCGTTCGACGACCTGGTCGCGCTGTCGAAGGGGTGGTTGCAGGTGCGGAGGGAGATCCTGGTCGCCGAGCGCGACGCGGGCAACCTCGACGAGGAGGTCATGCGGGAGCTGCTGACCGCGATGGATGCGGAGGAGCTGGCGATGGACACGCGCGGCGCCACGCGTCAGCAGGGCCGCGTCTGACGCGGTCGCCTCGCACCCCGCGCACGAGAACGCCCCGCCTCCCGGAGGAGACGGGGCGTTCCGGCGTGACGGGTCAGCGGGCGCCGGCCGGCTCCGGCGCGGTGTCCGAGGCGGCGTCGGCCTCGGGGGCGTCGTCGTCGGACGAGTCGTCGGCGAACGGCAGGCCCTCGCGCGGCGCGTTGTAGAGCTCCTCGTTGAGGATGCCCTCGCGCTTGGCGACGATGGTCGGGATCAGCGCCTGGCCCGCGACGTTGACCGCGGTGCGGCCCATGTCGAGGATCGGGTCGATCGCGAGCAGCAGACCAACGCCCTCGAGCGGCAGACCCAGGGTCGACAGCGTGAGCGTGAGCATGACGACCGCGCCCGTGGTGCCGGCGGTGGCGGCGGAGCCCACGACCGAGACGATCACGATCAGCAGGTACTGCACGAAGTTCAGCTCGATGCCGAAGAACTGGGCGACGAAGATCGCGGCGATGGCCGGGTAGATCGCGGCGCAGCCGTCCATCTTCGTTGTCGCGCCGAGCGGCACCGCGAACGAGGCGTACGAGCGGGGCACACCGAGGTTGCGCTCGGTCACGCGCTCCGTGAGCGGCAGCGTTCCGATGGAGGAGCGGCTCACGAACGCGAGCTGCACCGCGGGCCAGACGCCCGAGAAGTACTGCTTGATCGACAGGCCGTGCGTGCGCACGAGGATCGGGTAGACCACGAACAGCACGAGAGCGAGGCCGATGTAGATCGCGGCGGCGAACCAGCCGAGCGACGCGAGCTTCTCCCAGCCGTACTTGATGACGGCGGAGCCGATGAGGCCGAACGTGCCGATCGGGGCGATGCGGATGATCCACCACAGCACGCGCTGGATGACCTTGAGCAGCGACTCGGTGAAGACGAGGAACGGCTCGGCCTTCTTGCCCGCCTTGAGGGCGGCGATGCCGACGACCGCGGCGACGACGATCACCTGCAGGATGTTGAAGCCCACCGTGGAGGTGAACGCACCCTCGGTCGCGCCGGGGGAGGTGCTGACCGTGAGGCCGAGGAAGTTCTGGGGGATCAGGCCGAGGAGGAAGTTCCACCACGTGCCGACCGTGTAGGGGTCGCCGGGCTCGAGGCCCTCGCCAGCGCGGTTGCCCGGCTGGATCACGAGGCCGAGTCCGATGCCGATGATGACGGCGATGAACGCGGTGATCGCGAACCACAGGATGGTCTGACCGGCCAGGCGTGCCGCGTTCTGCACGCGGCGCAGGTTGGAGATGCTCGCGACGATCGCGGTGAAGATCAGCGGGACGACCGCCGCGCGCAGCAGCGTGACGTAGGAGCTGCCGATCGTGTCGAGCGTGGCGGACAGGCCGGTGGGGTTCTCGGCCGTGGCGCCGAGCTGACGGCCGATCAGGCCGGCGGCGATGCCGAGGACGAGGGCGGCGATGATCTGGAAGCCGAACGAGGTCAGCAGCTTCCGGACCGGCCCGCGGGTGTCTGGCGCGTTCTGGGCGCGTGCGGTGGTGCTCATCGAGGTGGGGACTCCAGAGATCGCGGCGCGCCGGGATGCGCGCCATGAGGCTCAACGCTAGAGCTGGCTGGGAATTCCCTGGGCGGATATGACGAAGCATGACGGCCGCCCCTCCGCAGCCGTCATGCTCCGGGTTCGGGGGGTCAGGGCGCGACGCACTCGTTCAGGTTGTCGGTGATGATCTGCGTCGTGAGCGCCTTGTCGGCTTCGTCCTTCTGCTTGTCTTCGCCGTTGGCGATGTAGGTGAGCGTCTCGTCGCTCAGCTCGGAGTCGACCAGGGCGTCGGCGAGGCAGCTGGCCGCCTCGTCGGTCATCGCCTGCTCCTGGCTCGTGCCGGCGAACACCTTCTGGATCCCCTCGGCCACCTCGTCGGACGACGGGCGGGCCGGTCCGCCGCACGCGGCGAGGGACAGGGCGAGCGCGACGGCGGGCACGAGGGCAGCGAGGCGGGCGGCCGGGCGGGCCGCGGGTGCTGGCTTCTTCATGCGGACGACGCTAGTGCGCCACAGCAGATCCATAGAAGGGGCTTGCGTGCGGAGGCGCATCCATGCTCCGCGTCAGCGGGCCGCGAGCACGAGCAGGTCGCCCACGTCGCACTCCAGCGCCTCGCAGATCGCCCGCAGCGTGGAGTAACGGATCGCGCGGGCACGGTCGTTCTTGAGCACGGACAGGTTGACGATGCTCACGCCGACCGCGGCGCTCAGCTCGGTGAGGGTCATGCCGCGCTCGGCGAGCAGCTCGTCCAGGCGGCAGTGGATGCCGGTGAACTCCTCGTCGCTCTCGGCCGGGCTCACACCAGCCCCTCCGTCTCCTTCTCCAGGGCGGCACGCTGCTGCTCCAGGCGCATGCCCTGCCGGAACACGGCGGCGAGGGCGAGCAGGCCGAGCGCGGCGGCGAACGGCAGCGGCGTCACGGTGAGCTGATACGCCGCGGGGTACCACGGACTGCCGATCGGGAGGGCCTCCCGCAGACCCGCCGTGGCGGCGATCCCGTTCAACAGGTCGGATGCCACGCCGAGCACCACGAGCGCGACCGCGCCGCCGACCAGGGCGCGGGTCACGACCAGGGAGAACGCGCGCCCGCGCAGCGTGTGGAAGCAGATGAGGGCGAGGACCACGGCGGGCACCGTGGCGAGCGCCAGGCTGCTGAGCTGTGCCGCCGCGGCGAGGAGGCGGAGTCCGAGCGAGGCGTTGCCCACGGTGAAGTCCGTCAGTTCCGTGCCGCCGCAGGTGAGGGCGGTGTGCGCACCGTCGCCGAACTCGGAGCAGGGGAGGGCGGCGGGCCAGTCGAGGAAGACGACGGTCCGCCCGTGCAGCTCCGCCCAGTCGACCGCGAACGCCTTGACGACGACCGCGATCGCGCCGAGTGCCGACAGGACCACCCACCATCCCGATAGCGTGAGCGCCGCATCGAGGGTGACCGTGTGGCTGCCGCGCCGGCGGCTGTTCCAGACGACGAGGGCGACGACGGCGGCGCCGACGGCGAGGGCTATCGCGATGTTGAGCAGCGAGGGCCAGACGGCCTCCGAGCCGAACGTGATCATCAGACCAGCCCCTCCGTGTCGCGCTGCAGGCGGCGGCCGACGGCGAACACGCCCGCCACGAGGGCCAGGGCGAATGCCCACCCCACGGGTGCCAGGTCGAACTGCACGAGCAGCGTCCACAGCACGTCTTCGACGCCGGGTTCGGTCGCGGCCAGATCCTTCACGATCTCCGCCCGGCCGATGCCGCCGGCGAACTGCCCGAGCAGCGTGCCGGCCATCAGCAGGCAGGCGGCGACCGCGAACATCCACCCGAGCGAGGCGCGGAACGGGCGGGAGCGGATGAGGGACACGCCCAGCCACCAGACCACCGCGCACAGGGCGACCGTGGCGAGCGCGGGCAGCGCCGTCTCCAGCAGCAGCAGCCAGCGGGCGGCGGTGGGCGGCGCGGTGAGGGTGACGAGTGCGGAGTCGACGGTGGCGCCCTCGATCCCGGCCACGCCGTCGAGGGCGGTGAGGTCGACGTCGTGCACGGGCATCGCGATCGTCGGCGACGGCGAGAACAGGGTGGCGGCGGCCTGGGCGACGGCGACGATCGCACCGATTCCGACGCTCACGGCTCCGGTCGCGATCAGTCCGAGGGCGATGCCGTCGGCGAGCGAGGGTCGTCTATCCGTGGCGAGCATGGGCTCCTCCTGGAGATCGGGGGGTTATCGACTTTCGTTAACATAACGACTGTCGATAAACGGGTCAAGCCCCCGCTATGCCCACGGCGAACACGGGCATACCCGGCATTCCTGGTCGTTACTCTCGATGTACAAGCGCTTCATGCGTCTTCGCCCCGTGCGAATAAGGAGTCAACATGTTCGAGAGATTCACGGACCGAGCCCGTCGAGTGGTCGTCCTCGCCCAAGAAGAGGCGAAGATGCTCAACCACAACTACATCGGCACCGAGCACATCCTGCTCGGCCTCATCCACGAGGGCGAGGGCGTCGCAGCCAAGGCGCTGGAGTCGCTCGGCATCTCCCTCGACGCCGTGCGCGAGCAGGTGCAGGACATCATCGGCCAGGGTCAGCAGCAGCCTACCGGCCACATCCCGTTCACGCCGCGCGCCAAGAAGGTGCTCGAGCTCAGCCTCCGCGAGGCCCTGCAGCTCGGCCACAACTACATCGGCACCGAGCACATCCTCCTCGGCCTCATCCGTGAGGGCGAGGGCGTGGCCGCCCAGGTGCTGGTCAAGCTCGGCGCCGACCTCAACAAGGTGCGCCAGCAGGTCATCCAGCTGCTGTCCGGCGCTCCGGGGCGCGAGCCCGCGTCGGTCGGCGCGCAGACCAACGACTCGCCCGCCGGCGCCCAGGGTGGCTCCGCGGTGCTCGACCAGTTCGGTCGCAACCTCACCCAGGCCGCGCGCGACAACAAGCTCGACCCGGTGATCGGGCGCGAGAAGGAGGCGGAGCGGGTCATGCAGATCCTCTCCCGCCGCTCCAAGAACAACCCCGTCCTGATCGGTGAGCCCGGCGTCGGCAAGACCGCCGTCGTCGAGGGCCTGGCGCAGGCGATCGTCAAGGGCGATGTGCCCGAGACGCTGAAGGACAAGCAGCTCTACTCGCTCGACCTCGGCTCTCTCATCGCCGGTTCCCGCTACCGCGGCGACTTCGAGGAGCGCCTGAAGAAGGTCACCAAGGAGATCCGCACGCGCGGCGACATCATCGTCTTCATCGACGAGATCCACACCCTCGTGGGTGCGGGTGCCGCCGAGGGCGCGATCGACGCGGCCAGCATCCTCAAGCCGCTGCTCGCCCGCGGTGAGCTCCAGACGATCGGCGCCACCACGCTCGACGAGTACCGCAAGCACTTCGAGAAGGACGCCGCTCTCGAGCGCCGCTTCCAGCCGGTGCAGGTGAACGAGCCGACGCTGCCGCACGCGATCAACATCCTCAAGGGGCTGCGCGACCGCTACGAGGCGCACCACAAGGTGCAGATCACCGATGGCGCGATCGTGGCCGCGGCGAACCTCGCCGACCGCTACGTCTCCGACCGGTTCCTCCCCGACAAGGCGATCGACCTGATCGACGAGGCCGGAGCGCGCCTGCGTCTGTCGATCCTGTCGAGCCCGCCCGAGCTGCGGGAGTTCGACGAGAAGATCGCCGCCGTGCGCGAGCAGAAGGAGCTCGCCTCCGAGGAGCAGGACTTCGAGAAGGCCGCGTCGCTGCGCGACGAGGAGAAGAGCCTGCTCGCCGAGCGGCTGCGCCTCGAGAAGCAGTGGCGTGCGGGCGACGTCGCGACCCAGGCGGTCGTCGACGAGGGCCTGATCGCCGAGGTGCTCGCGCAGGCCACGGGCATCCCCGTGTTCAAGCTGACCGAGGAGGAGTCCAGCCGACTCGTCTTCATGGAGAAGGCGCTGCACCAGCGCGTCATCGGTCAGGAGGAGGCCATCGCGGCCCTCTCCAAGACCATCCGTCGTCAGCGTGCGGGCCTCAAGGACCCGAAGCGCCCCTCCGGTTCGTTCATCTTCGCCGGCCCCACGGGCGTCGGAAAGACGGAGCTGGCCAAGGCGCTCGCGGAGTTCCTGTTCGACGACGAGGCCGCGCTCATCTCGCTCGACATGAGCGAGTTCGGCGAGAAGCACACCGTCTCGCGGCTGTTCGGTGCCCCTCCCGGGTTCGTCGGTTTCGAAGAGGGCGGTCAGCTCACCGAGAAGGTGCGGCGCAAGCCGTTCAGCGTGGTGCTGTTCGACGAGATCGAGAAGGCCCACCCCGACATCTTCAACTCGCTGCTGCAGATCCTTGAAGAGGGTCGCCTCACCGACGGTCAGGGTCGGATCGTGGACTTCAAGAACACGGTCATCATCATGACCACCAACCTCGGTGCACGCGACATCGCCGGCGGCCCCGTGGGCTTCCAGATCGAGGGCAACAACGCCACCAGCTACGAGCGGATGAAGGGCAAGGTCAACGAGGAGCTCAAGCGGCACTTCAAGCCCGAGTTCCTCAACCGTGTCGACGACATCATCGTCTTCCCGCAGCTGAGCAAGGACGAGCTGGTGCAGATCGTGGACCTGTTCACGAAGCGCCTCGGCGAGCGTCTGCTCGACCGCGACATGACGATCGAGCTGTCGCAGGCCGCCAAGGAGCGTCTGATCGAGATCGGCTTCGACCCGGCTCTGGGCGCCCGGCCGCTGCGTCGCGCGATGCAGCACGAGATCGAGGACCGTCTGTCGGAGAAGATCCTGCACGGCGAGCTCGACTCGGGCGACCACGTGAAGGTCGACGCGAAGGACGGGGAGTTCCTGTTCGAGCACGGTCCGCGCGGCGAGAAGGTCGCGGTCGGTGTCAACACCGGCGGCGGCGCCATCGCCGGTACGCCCGACCTGGCGATCACCGGCAACGACTGATCCCACCCGGGTCGTGAGCCCGGACGTGAAGGGGCGGATGCTGCGGCATCCGCCCCTTCCTCGTGTCTGGGAGGCGCACGGAGGGTGCGGTTCTAGGCTGGTCGGGTGAGCGACTACATCGTCCGGCCCGCCCGCAGCGCCGATATCGTCAGCATCCGCAACCTGCTCCAGCCGCTCGTGGAGCAGCGCATCCTGCTCGGCAAAGACCTGGCGGTGCTGTACGGCGCGGTGCAGGAGTTCGTGGTGGCGGAGGCCGACGGCGAGCTGATCGGCTGCGGCGCCCTGCACGTCATCTGGGAGGACCTCGGCGAGGTGCGCACCCTGCTCGTGCGCGACGACTGGCTGCACCACGGCATCGGTCGCGCGATCGTCGAGCGCCTGGAGGAGAACGCGCGCGCACTCGGACTGACGCGCCTGTTCTGCCTCACGTTCGAGGTCGATTTCTTCGGCCGCCGCGGCTTCACCCCCATCGGCGAGCAGGTCGTCGATCCCGACGTGTACTCGCAGCTGCTGCGCAGTGGAGACGCGGGTGTCGAGGAGTTCCTCGACCTGGCGCACGTCAAGCCGAACACGCTCGGCAACACCCGCATGCTCAAGGTGCTCTGAGGCCCGACGGGCGCACGACGCCTCCCAGGATCGCGGGGGTCGATCGCTTAACCTGGAACCATGCCCCGTCGTTCCGCCGCCGTCTACCGTCGTCGGCGTCTGGTGGTGCTGCTCGGGCTGATCCTGGTCCTCGCGGTGATCGGGGTGTCGGTGTGGCTGCTGGCCGCGCGCCCCTGGGCCGCCGCGACCGATGCGACCCCGGCGCCGACGTCCTCTTCGACGACCGAGACGACGCCGCCGCCCACGGGTTCCGCGAGCCCGGCGCCCACTCCGAGCGCCTCCGAGACGCCCGCTGTCGTGGCCTGCCAGGCGAAGGACATCGAGGTCACGGCTGTCACCGACGCCGACACCTACGCGGCGGGCGTCACCCCGCGCCTGTCGATCTCGCTGACGAACAAGGGCACCACGGACTGCACGATCGACGTGGGGTCGAGCACCCAGGTGTTCACGGTGTCGAGCGGCGCGGACGTGTGGTGGCGGTCGACGGACTGCCAGGAGAACCCGAGCAGCATGATCGCGACGCTCACCGCCGGATCGACCGTGGTGAGCAAGGAGCCCGTGGTGTGGGATCGCACCCGGTCGAGCGTGGAGACGTGCGCGCAGGAGAACCGGCAGCGGGCGCCCGGTGGCGGCGCGTCGTACCATGTGGCCGTGTCGATCGGCGGCTTCCCCAGCGCCACCACGGCGCAGTTCCTGCTCTACTGATCGCACGCTACGGCTTTGCGGGCGATCCGGCCGTGCGGCTTCGGATTGCTTCGTCTGCTGCGGCAACCGATCCGAATTGCGGCGACCTTCGCGTCGGAGGGCCTCTTGTGCTGACACGAGTCGTTCTTTGGGATACCATAGACATGACTCTCCGCCTATGCGGCATAAGCCATCCCCAGTGGCGTCGAACTACAGCGTCCCCAGCGCTTCGACACCGCCGCTCGAGAGTCCGAGGGCCCTCTCGAGTACCCCAGTCCCCAATGGAGGACTCGAGAGGGCCCCAATCTTTTCCCGCGCCGGCCAGAGGTCGCCGCGGAGCCGCGCTCGTCGTGTCGATGCCTAAGCTGGAGACATGGCTGCGAAGAAGGCGAAGTCCGGCAAGAAGAAGCCCGCACCCGAGGACTTCCGGTCCGAGGCGCTGGCGGTGGCCCTCGAGAAGCAGGACGTGGCCGCGGTCGCCCTGGCCCTGCGGCACGGCACGACCGTCGTCCCGCTCATCAAGCCCGGTGCGCGCGACAACCCGCTCGACGGCGGCGAGGTGTGGACGTACCGCGACCCGAACACGGGCGACCTGGCGCTGCTGCTCTTCAGCGACGCGAAGAACAAGCCGGCCAACCTGCCGCCCGGTGTGGGCATCTACGACGCGGCGTGGCTGCGGCGGTTCCTCTCCGCGCACCCCATCACGACCGTGTTCCTCGACATCGCCGGTCCCCATCCCATGCAGGCGGATCCGGTCGAGCTGCTCAAGGCGCTCGACGCCTGAGCGCTGCGCCGCGGCTCAGAACGGCGGGATGTCGCGGTCGGGACGCCGGGCCGCGTTCCGCGAGCGGATGTCGCCCAGGGCGGCGCGCAGCGTCTTCGACCGGTCGTCGACCACCTGCTCGTAGCCCAGTCGCGCCGCCTCCGTCCGGCGCTGCGCGGCCTGCGTGACCGGCCGCACCTCACCCGCCAGGCTGAGCTCGCCCACCGCGGCGACCGTGCGCGGCACCGAGATCATCTGGATGGACCCCGCCACCGCGATCGCGATCGCGAGGTCGGCCGCGGGCTCGGTGAACCGCACGCCGCCCACCGTGGAGACGTACACGTCGAGGCTGCCGGTGGGCACTCCGGCCCGGCGCTCCAGGATGGCCAGCACCATCGCGACGCGCGAGGCGTCGAGCCCGTGCACGATGCGCCGGGGGTTCGGAGCGTTGCTGGGCACGGTGAGCGCCTGCACCTCCACCGGCAGGGCGCGGCGCCCCTCCAGGGAGATCGCGACGCAGGTGCCGGGCTCGGACGCCCCCTGCGACAGGAAGAGCCCGGACGGATCCGGCACCTCGGCGATGCCGTCGCCGGTCATCTCGAAGCACCCCACCTCGTCGGTCGGCCCGAAGCGGTTCTTGAGCGCGCGGATGAAGCGCAGCGACGTCTGCCGGTCGCCCTCGAAGTGGCACACCACGTCGACCAGGTGCTCCAGCACGCGGGGGCCGGCGACCTGCCCGTCTTTCGTGACGTGACCGACGATGATGATCGGCAGGTCCCGCTCCTTGGCGACGCGGATGAGGGTCGCGGCGACCTCGCGCACCTGGCTGGGTTGTCCTGCCGCGCCGTCGGTGAGCGACGACGACACCGTCTGCACGGAGTCGACGATCACGAGCTGCGGCTGCACCTCGTCGATGTGACCGAGGATCGTGGCGAGGTCGGTCTCGCTCGCCAGGTACAGCTCGTCGTGCAGCGCGCCGGTACGCTCGGCGCGCAGCCGCACCTGAGCGGGGGACTCCTCGGCGCTCGCGTACAGCACCCGCCGCCCGGCACGTGCCGCCTGCGCGGCGACTTCGAGCAGCAGCGTGGACTTACCGACGCCCGGCTCGCCGCTGAGCAGGATGGCGGCGCCGGGCACGATGCCGCCGCCCAGCACGCGGTCGAACTCGCCGACCCCGCTCGTGCGCCGGGGTGCGTCCTGTGTCGTGATCTGCGTGATCGGTCGGGCGGCGCGATCGGCGGTGGGTGCGAGGGCGTTCACGCGTCGGAGGATGCCGGTCCGGGCGGCCTGCTCCTGCACGGTTCCCCACTGCTGGCACTCGCCGCAGCGGCCGACCCATTTCGCCGTCGTCCACCCGCACTCCGTGCACACGTACGCAGGGGGAGCGGGTTTCCGGGTGGCCATGCCCCCAGGCTATCGGCGGGATCAGACATCCCTATCGCCCGGGTGATTATTCACGGTCCGGTGCCCCAAGAGCCCGTGGAAAAGCCAACATAATGAAGACATGTCCAACGGCGGGTCCGTCTGCGGACCGATCTCGAGCTACTCCCGGGTGCGCATCCTGCACCTGCTCTTCGAGGCGGGGGTGACCGGTGCGTCCCGGCACCTCACGATCGGCGAACTGTGCGAGGCCACCGGCCTGCACGCCAACACCGTCCGCGAGCATCTGCAGCGCCTCATCGAGGGCGGCTACGTGATCCCCGAGGTGGAGCACCGCACCACCCGCGGCCGCCCGCGCACGCTCTACCGCGCCGCGACCGGTGCGTCCGACGCGTCGAGCCCGGTCGCCAGGGACAAAGCCAAGGCGGCCGCCCGTCGCGGCGACCTGCTGCGCAGCGTGGTGCCCTCCGCGGCCCCGAGCGCCCTCGGCCGCGACGCCGTGCACCAGCTCGACGCCCTGGTCGAGCACCTGGAGGAGAGCGGCTTCGAACCGGTCGTCGACGACCGGGTGCTGACGGTCGACCTGAGCCCGTGCCCGCACGCCGCCGGCCGTCCCGAAGACCGCCCGCTCCTGTGCCAGGTGCACCTGGGCCTCATGCAGAGCGTGCTGACCGAGGCCGGGGGACCGCTCGTCGCCGCGTGCGTGCGCGACGCTCAGAGCCCATCGGAGTGCACGGTGCAGCTGCGCGACACCACGACGCAGCAGTCCGACAGAAGAGGAGTCGCGCATGGAATGGCTTGATCCGCTCGTCCTGTCCCGATGGCAGTTCGGGCTGACGACCGTCTACCACTACCTCTTCGTGCCGCTGACGATCGGCATGGCCCTGGTGGCCGCGATCTTCCAGACGGCGTGGGTGCGCACCGGCAAGGTGCAGTACCTCCACCTCACCCGCTTCTTCGGCAAGATCTTCCTGATCAACTTCGCCATGGGCGTGGTCACCGGCATCGTGCAGGAGTTCCAGTTCGGCATGAACTGGTCGGACTACTCCCGCTTCGTCGGCGACGTGTTCGGAGCCCCGCTGGCCTTCGAGGGTCTCCTCGCCTTCTTCTTCGAGGCGACCTTCATCGGCCTGTGGATCTTCGGCTGGGACAAGCTGCCGCAGAAGCTGCACCTCGCGACCATCTGGTGCGTCTCGATCGGCAGCATCCTGTCGGCGTACTTCATCATCGCGGCGAACGCGTTCATGCAGAACCCCGTCGGCTACACGTTCAACGAGGCGACCAACCGTGCCGAGCTCACCGACTTCTGGGCGCTGCTGACCAACCCCGTGGCGCTCGCCGCCTTCCCGCACACCATCTTCGGCGCACTCATGTTCGCCGCCGGTGTCGTCATCTCGGTCTCGGCCTGGCACCTGGCGCGGGGCCAGCACTTCGACACCATGCGCGTCTCCCTCAAGTTCGGGCTGTGGGCCATGATCTTCTCCACCGCGGGCGTGGTGCTCACCGGCGACCAGCTGGGCCTGGCGATGTACGCCGCGCAACCCATGAAGATGGCCGCCGCCGAGGCGACGTTCAACACCGTGTGCGGACCGGACGCCTCCTTCAGCCTGTTCACGCTCGGCACGCCGGACGGCAGCTCCGAGCTGTTCTCCATCCGCGTCCCGTACCTGCTGTCGCTGCTGTCGACGCACACGCTCGACGCGTGCGTGCACGGCATCAACGACCTCAACGCCGAGTACGCCCAGACCTACGCCGCCACGGGCCTGACCGACTTCGCCCCGATCCTGTGGGTCACGTACTGGTCGTTCCGCTGGATGATCGGCCTCGGCATGGCCGCCGCCCTCGTCGCGGTCGCCGGCCTCTGGGTCACCCGCAAGAACGCCAAGAAGCCGGTCGCCCCGTGGATGTGGAAGGTCGCGATCTGGTCGTTCCCGCTCGCGCTCGCCGCCAACATCATGGGCTGGGTGTTCACCGAGATGGGTCGGCAGCCGTGGATCGTGTTCGGGCTGATGTCCACGCGAGACGGCGTCTCGCCCGGTGTCAGCGGTGTCGAGGTGCTCATCTCGCTGATCGCCTTCACCGCGATCTACGCCGCCCTCGCGGTGGTCGAGGTGCGGTTGATCGTGAAGGCCGCCCAGAAGGGGCCGGACACCGATGAACAGCCCCATGAGGAGACGGCTCAGCTGCCGTCGGTCGTGTACTGAGAGGAAGGAGCATCATGGATCTCGCAACGCTCTGGTTCTGGATCGTCGCCTTCCTCTTCGTGGGGTACTTCGTGCTCGACGGATTCGACTTCGGCGTCGGCATGTCGCTGCCGTTCCTCGGCAAGGACGACGTCTCCCGCCGGCAGGTCATCAACACGATCGGCCCGGTGTGGGACCTCAACGAGACGTGGGTCATCGTCGCCGGCGCCTCGCTGTTCGCGTCGTTCCCCGAGTGGTACGCCACCCTGTTCAGCGGCTTCTACCTGCCGCTGCTGCTCATCCTGCTCGCGCTCATCCTGCGCGGCGTCTCGTTCGAGTACCGCCACCAGCGGGAGAGCAGGAAGTGGAAGCAGGGCTTCGACCGGATGATCGTGATCGGCTCCGTCGTGCCCGCGCTGCTGTGGGGCGTCGCCTTCGGCAACATCGTGCAGGGCGTCGCGATCGACGAGAACCACATCTACGTCGGCGGCTTCTTCTCGCTGCTCAACCCCTACGCGCTGCTGGTCGGCGTGACCACGCTGCTGTTGTTCTTCCTGCACGGCGTGCTGTTCGTGGCGCTCAAGACCGACGGGCAGGTGCACGCCGATGCCCGGAAGCTCGCCGCCCGCGCGGCCGTGCCCACCGTGATCGCCGCCGCCGCGACGGTGCTGTGGACCTACTTCCTCGCCGCGGGGCGGGAGGCGCCGCTGCTGTGGCTGGTCGCGGGGGCCGGTGCCATCGCCGCGGTGTCGCTCATCGCCGCGATCGTGCTGTCGCTGCGGGGCCGAGACGGCCAGGCCTTCACCGCGGGCATCGTCACGGTGCTGACGGCCGTGGTGATGCTGTTCGCCGCGCTGTTCCCGTTCGTCATGCCGTCAACCATCGACCCGGCGTTCAGCCTGACGATCGCGAACGCGTCGAGCACTCCGTACACGCTGCAGATCATGACCTGGACCGCGCTGATCGCGCTGCCGCTCGTCATCGCCTACCAGACCTGGACATACTGGGTGTTCCGCAAGCGCGTCACCCGCAGCTCGATCGAGGGGGCGCCGGCCCACGCGTGACCCTGCCCCGCCCCCGATGATCGCCCCCGCATGAAACCCGTCGACCCGAGACTGCTGCGCTACGCGGCCGCCGCCCGTGGGTACCTCGCGGCCTCCGCGGTGATCGGCGTCGCGCAGACCGCGGTCACGATCGCGTTCGCGTGGCTGCTGACCGAGGCCATCACGGGAGCGATCGCCGGCCGAGACGTCACCGTGGTGCTGCTCACGCTGCTCGCGACGGCACTGGTGCGCGGGGTGCTGATCGCCGCGTCCGACGCCGCGGGTACACGGGCGGCCGCGCGCACGGGCATGCAGCTGCGGTCCGCGCTCGTGGCGGCCGTCGGGCGCCTCGGGCCGGGGTGGCTGGCGCAGCGGAACCAGACGGCGCTCGCGGTGACCGCGGGGCACGGGCTGGAGGCGCTCGACGCCTACTTCGCCCGGTACATCCCGCAGCTGGTGCTCACGGCGATCGCGACACCCGTGCTCGTCGCGGTCATGTGGTGGCAGGACTGGCCGAGCGGGCTCACGGCCCTCATCACCCTGCCGCTCATCCCGCTGTTCCTCATCCTGATCGGCATCGCCACCCGCACCGTGCAGAAGCGGCAGTGGCAGACGCTGCAGCGACTGGCCGCCCGGTTCGCCGACACCGTGCAGGGACTGTCGACGCTGCGCCTGTTCGGCCGCGACGCCCGGGCGGCCGACCGCATCGAGGCCACCGCCGACGACTACCGTCGCGAGACCATGAAGGTGCTGCGGTTCTCGTTCCTGTCGGGCTTCTCCATGGAGCTGCTGTCGTCGCTGGCGGTGGCGCTCATCGCGGTCGCGGTGGGGTTCCGGCTGCTGTCGGGCGAGCTCACGCTCGAGGTCGGGCTGTTCGTGCTGCTGCTGGCGCCCGAGGCCTTCCTCCCCATCCGCCAGGTGGGCGTGCAGTTCCACGCGGCGGCGGAGGGGGTCGCCGCGACCGAGGACGTGTTCGCGGTGCTCGACGAGGCGCGGGGCGACGGCTCCGGCGTACACGACTCGGGAGCGCCTGCCGCGGTGAGCGCCTCCGGCGCGGTCCCCGGCGCAGCCGCCGTCCGTTCTCCGGAGTCGCGAACCCCCACGGACGGCGCCCTCGTCGTGGAGCAGCTGCGCGTGCGCGACCTGCCGCCCGTGTCGTTCACCGCCGAGCGCGGCACCATCACCCTCATCGAGGGGCCGAGCGGCGCGGGCAAGTCGAGTCTGCTGGCGGCCCTGCGGGGCGCGGTGCCGTTCGCGGGCGAGGCGACGTGGTCCGGGCGTGACGTCCGCGGCCTCGCGTCGTCGGAGTGGCTGGCGTGGGCGGGCCAGTCGCCCGGGCTCATCCGCGGCACGGTGGCGGACAACGTCGCCCTCGGCGACCCGGAGCCCGATGCGGAGCGGGTGCGGAGGGCGCTCGACGCCGCCTGCGCCGAGGGGATCGACCCCGCGCGAGAGCTCGGCGTGCAGGGCAGCGGACTGTCGGGCGGGCAGGCGCAGCGGGTCGCGGTGGCGCGGGCGCTCTACCGCCAGGCGGGGATGCCGCACGCCGTGCTCGCGCTCGACGAACCCTCCAGCGCGCTCGACCCCGCCACGGAGGAGCGGCTGTGGTCCTCGCTGCGCGCCAGGGCCGACGCCGGAGCGACCGTGCTGCTGGTCTCCCACCGCCGGTCGGCGCGCGACATCGCCGACCGCGTGGTCGCCCTGGGGGTGAGCGCATGAGCGAGACCACCAGGGCCCGGCGGGTGCGCGAGGTGCTCCGCCTGGCGCAGCCGCCCGTCGCGCGGTTCCTGCCCGGCCTGATCTGGGGCGTGCTGTCGGCGGGCGCGGCCGTGAGCCTGCTCGCGGTGAGCGGCTGGCTGATCGTGAGCGCCTCGATCGTGGACTCGCTCGTGCCGCTGTCGGTGGCCGTGGTCGGGGTGCGGTTCTTCGCCGTGACCCGCGCCGTGACCCGTTACCTCGAGCGGCTCAGCGGGCACGACGCGGCGCTGCGGCAGCTGGCCTCGACGCGCTCCGACCTGGTGCGCCGCCTCATCCCGCTCTCTCCCGCGGGGCTCGGCGCGACCGACCGGGGGCAGGTGCTCGCGGCACTGGTCGACGACGTGGAGAATCTGCAGAACCTGCCGTTGCGGGTGGTGCAGCCGCTCGCGGTGTCGGCGCTCGTCGCCGTGGGAGCCGTGGGGTTCCTCGCCTTCGTGTCGCCCGCGGCCGCGCTGACCCTCGCCGTGTGCCTGGTCGTCGCCGCGCTCGCCGCGATCGGGCTCGGGTGGGTGTTCGGCTCCCGGGCCGAGGCGGCCGTGTCTGCCCGTCGCGCCGAGGTGTCGGCGGCACTGGTCGACTACCTCGGCAGTCTCGACGTGCTGCTCGCCTACGGGGCGGAGGGCCAGGCGCGCGAGCGCATCCGGGTGGCCGACGCCGCCCTGCGCCGGGTCGTGAGCAGGGCCTCGGTCGCCCAGGCCGTCGCCGCGGGCACCGTGTCGCTCGTGGCGGGGGCTGCGTCGGTGTGGGCGCTCGCGGCGGCCGCGCCGGGACTCGCGACCGGGGCGATCGATGCGCCGTGGCTCGCGGTCGCGGTGCTCGTGCCGATGGTGGTGTTCGAGGTGTTCGGGGCCGTGCCGATCGCCGCGGCCTCGTGGCGCAGCGTGCGGGCGAGCGCCGAGCGCATCGTGGACGTGCTGCCGGAGCGCATGCCGTCGGAGCTGCGGACGGACGCGGGGGAGGATGTCGCGTTCGACGGCACACCGCGGGTCACGCTCCGCGGGGTCGCGGCGCACTGGCCCGGAGGGGTTCCGGCACTGCGCGGCGTCGACCTCGACCTGCGGCCCGGGGAGCGCGTGCTCGTGACCGGTCCGAGCGGTGCGGGCAAGAGCTCGCTCGCGGCCGCGCTGGTCGGGTTCCTCCGCGTGACGGGGGAGTACCGCATCGACGGGCGCGACGCCGCAGCACTGTCGGGTCCGGCGCTGCGCCGCACGATCGGCCTGTGCGAGCAGCACCCGCAGCTGTTCGACGAGGATCTGCGGCAGAACCTCCTGTTCGCCAGGGACACCGCGACCGACGGGGAGCTGCTCGACGCGCTCGACCGCGTGGGGCTCGGGGCGTGGGCGCGCGAGCGCGGGGGCCTCGACGCCAGGGTGGGCGACCGCGGGGCGCTGGTGTCGGGCGGCCAGGCGCAGCGCATCGCCCTGGCCCGCGCGCTGCTCCGGGGGTTCCCGGTGCTGGTGCTCGACGAGCCGACCGCTGGCGTGGACCCCGACGCCTCGGACGCCCTGCTGCGCGACCTGCTCGACGCCGCGGGCGACCAGACGGTGCTGCTGATCTCGCACGTGGATCCGCCCGCGGGAACGGTGGACCGGGTGGTGCGGCTCGACGGCGGTCGCACGCTCTGAGGCTCAGCCGCCGATCGCGTTCATGCCCCGTTCGGGCTGGAGGAACGCCGGGTCGTCGATGGCGTGACCGGGAAGCTTCGCCCAGACGCACGCGCGCAGCACGCGGTCGAGGGCGTCGTCCGATCCGCGGGTGTCGCGGAGCACCGGCAGCAGATCGAACTCGTGCGACGAGAACAGGCAGTTCCGCAGCTGCCCGTCGGCCGTGAGGCGCAGGCGGTCGCAGTCTCCGCAGAACGGTGCCGTGACCGAGGCGATCACCCCGACGGTGGCCGATCCTCCGTCCAGGCGCCAGCGCTCGGCCGGGGCTCCACCGCGTCCCGCGACGGGGGTCAGGGCCCAGCGGCGACCGAGGGCGTCGAGGATCTCCTGTCGCGTGACCATCCGTTCGCGGTCCCACGTGTGGCCTGCATCGAGGGGCATCTGCTCGATGAAGCGGAGCTCGGCGTCGTGCGCGATCGCGAACTCGACCAGGTCGCACAGCTCGTCGTCGTTCACGCCGCGCATCGCGACCGTGTTGAGCTTGAGCGGGCGAAGGTCGGACGCCGCGGCGGCCGCGATGCCGCGCAGCACGTCGGCGAGCCGGTCGCGGCGGGTGAGGGCGGCGAAGCGGTCGCGGCGCAGCGTGTCGATGGAGATGTTGAGTCGCGCGAGCCCCGCGTCGGCGAGCGCGTCGAGCGTCTCGGCGAGGCGGATGCCGTTGGTGGTCATGGCGACCCGCACGGGTCCGTGGCCCTCGTCGATCGCGCTCAGGCGGCGGACGACCTCCACCAGGTCGGGGCGGAGGAGCGGTTCGCCGCCGGTGAGCCGGAACGTGGTGATACCGGCCGCCGCCGCCACCCGTGCCACGCGCACGATCTCGTCGGCCGTCAGGATGGAGGAGCGCGCGAGCCACTCGTTCCCCTGCTCCGGCATGCAGTAGGTGCAGCGCAACGAGCAGCGGTCGGTGAGCGAGATCCGCAGGTCGCGGTGTACCCGCCCGTGCGTGTCGAGCAGCGGCCCGTGCGCGGCCGGTGCGGTCGCGGCGGGCCGGCGGCGTCCGAGCTGCACGGGCACGGAGGTCATGCGTCAGACCTTACTCGCGGCGCGTCGTCCACCGACGTCGCGGAGCATCCCGGCGACCACGAGCGCGAACGCGCCGACGAACACGAGCAGCCACAGGCCGAGCGAGTAGGAGTTGGTGTCGGGGTTGTACGTCGCGCCCATGACCAGCGGCGGGAAGTACCCGCCGAGGCCGCCCGCCGCGGCGACGATGCCGCTCACGGATCCCACCTTCTCCGGCGGGGTGGACGGCCCGATCCACGCGAAGACGGCGCCCATGCCGAGACCCATCGCGGCGGCCATGAGGATGAAGGTCGCGCCCGTGACGATGCCCTCGGGCGGTTGCTGGCCGACGATGTACGCGAGCGACACGATGCCGCCGAGCGAGATGAGCGCGATGACCTTGGGGCCGAAGCGGTCGGCCAGCACCCCGCCGATCGGGCGCGCGACCACGGCGGCGGCGGCGAACAGGGCGGTGCGGGTGCCCGCTCCCACCACGTCCACGTCGTCGGGGTAGATCGTGGTGAGGTACTTCGGCAGGAAGGTCGAGAACGCCACGAAGCCGCCGAACACGATGCCGTAGAGGAACGCCATCTCCCACGTCACGGCGAGTTTGAGCGCGCCGACCACCTTCGGGACGAATCGCTCGGTGTTGGGCCGCCAGACGGGGGAGTCCCGCAGCAGCACCCACGACACGACGGCGAACACGCCGAGGACGCCCGCGATGAGCAGATGGGTGGGCAGGTAGCCGATCGACTCCGCCAGCCGCGGGGTGAAGAACGCCGAGATCGCCGTGCCGATCATGCCCATGCCGAAGACGCCGTTCGCGAAGCCGCGACGGGACGGCGGGAACCACGCGCTGGAGAACGGGATGCCGACCGCGAAGATCGTGCCGGCGACGCCGAGGTAGAAGCCGGCGATCAGCAGCAGCGGGAAGCTGCGGATCTCTCCCGCGAGCGCCACGAGGAGCACCGCGGGCACCGAGGCCAGGAGAACGAACGTGAACATCCGGCGGCCGCCGAAGCGGTCGGTCATGGCGCCCACCACGATGCGGCCCAGGGCGCCGACCAGCACCGGGGTCGCGAGCATGAGCGAGATCTGGCCCTCGTCGAGTCCCATCTGCTCGGCGTACGACTTCTGCAGTGGCGAGATGGCCATCCATGCCCAGAAGCCCGCGGTGGAGGCGAGCGTGGCGAGGATGACCTGGACCATCCCGCCGCGGAGCTGATCGGGGGCGGCGGTCGGGGCGGGAGCAGCAGAAGTCATGGGTGGAGCCTCCTTCGTGCGTTGAGAGTAGCTTCGCGGCTGGGCCGCGGAGGCGCCATCACCCGTGCTAATTCCGCCCGGGTGATTTGTCCCGGCGTACCCTTGTGCGCCCTCGTGGGCGGGGGGAGGATGCTGAGTCAAAAGCCGCGTGAAGGAGCAGCCGTGACCCCTGGCATCCGATCCGACAGCCCGCCCGCGACCGATGGCGCTCTCGCCGACGGACTGCTGAATCTGGGTCGGTTCCTCCGGCCGGGTGAGGTGTCGCCCGACCTGCGGTCGCTGTTCCTGGAGGGCGGTCGGTCGGGTGACGCGTTCTACCGCGACCGCTGGTCGCACGACAAGGTCGTCCGCTCCACCCACGGCGTGAACTGCACCGGTTCGTGCTCGTGGAAGGTGTACGTCAAGGACGGCATCATCACGTGGGAGGCGCAGCAGACCGACTATCCCTCGATCGGCCCGGACTCTCCCGAGTACGAGCCTCGCGGCTGTCCGCGTGGTGCCGCGTTCAGCTGGTACACCTACTCGCCGACGCGCGTGCGCTATCCGTACATCCGCGACACACTGGCCCGGCTCTATCGCGAGGCCCGTGCCGTGCACGCCGACCCGGTGGATGCCTGGGCATCGATCGTGGAGGATCCGGAGAAAGCGCAGTCGTACAAGCGCGTGCGCGGCAAGGGCGGTCTCATCCGCACGAGCTGGGACGAGGTCATGGAGATCGCGGCCGCGGCGCACGTGCACACGGTGAAGACCCACGGCCCGGATCGGATCGCCGGGTTCTCGCCGATCCCCGCGATGTCGATGGTGTCGCACGGCGCCGGCTCCCGGTTCCTGAACCTGCTGGGCGGCACGATGCTGTCGTTCTACGACTGGTACGCCGACCTCCCGGTCGCGAGCCCGCAGGTGTTCGGCGACCAGACCGACGTGCCGGAGTCGGCGGACTGGTGGAACGCGGGCTACCTCATCATGTGGGGCTCGAACGTCCCGGTCACGCGCACGCCCGACGCCCACTTTATGGCCGAGGCGCGGTACCGCGGGCAGAAGGTCGTCACCGTGTCGCCGGACTACACCGACAACACGAAGTTCGCCGATGAGTGGGTCGCCCCGCACCCGGGCACCGATGCGGCGCTGGCCCTCGCCATGGGTCATGTCGTCCTGCGCGAGCACTTCGTCGACAAGCGCACGCCGCGGTTCGAGGAGTACATGCGCCGCTACACCGATGCCCCGTTCCTGGTGGCTCTGGAGGAGCGGGACGGCGGGCTGGTGCCCGGCAAGTTCGTCACGGCGTCCGACCTCGACGGCGACACAGCGGCGCAGGCGCGCGCCGAGTTCAAGCCCGTGCTGCTCGACGCGGACGGCACGCCGGTGGTGCCGAACGGATCGCTCGGGCACCGCTTCTCCCCGGAGGACAAGGGCGCGTGGAATCTCGACCTCGGCGACGTCGTACCGCCGCTGTCGATCGCCGATCTCCCCGGAGGGACCGAGGCGGCGGAGGTGCGCCTGCCGCGGTTCGACCTCGACCCCGAGCCCGGCCAGGAGCACGCCGGCGGCTCGGGCGTGGTGGTGCGCGGCGTCCCCGTGCGCACGGTCGCCGGGCGCCGTGTGACCACGGTGTTCGACCTGATGCTCGCGCAGTACGGCGTGGGCCGCGACGGCCTTCCCGGCGAGTGGCCGTCCGGCTACGACGACGCGAGCACCCCGGGCACCCCCGCGTGGCAGGAGGAGCACACCTCGGTGCCCGCCGCGCAGGCCCTGCGCATCGCGCGCGAGTTCGCCGACAACGCCGAGCGCTCCGGCGGCCGGTCGATGATCCTGATGGGCGCGGGGACCAACCACTGGTTCCATTCCGACACGATCTACCGCACGTTCCTCGCGCTGACGACGATGACCGGCTGTCAGGGGGTGAACGGCGGCGGTTGGGCGCACTACGTGGGACAGGAGAAGGTGCGGCCGATCACGGGCTACCAGCAGTACGCCGCGGCCGCGGACTGGGGCCGCCCTCCCCGGCACACGATCGGCACCGCCTTCTGGTACCTCGCCACGGACCAGTGGCGCTACGACGGGCTGCCGGCGGATCAGCTCGCCTCGCCACTGGGCACCGGGCGCTTCACGGGGCGCACGACCGCCGACTGCCTGGTCGAGTCGGTGCAGCGCGGATGGATGCCGAGCTACCCGACGTTCGACCGCAACCCGCTCGACCTGTGCGACGAGGCCGAGACGCTCGGCAAGGAGCCGGCGCAGCACGTCGTCGACAGCCTGAACGAGGGGTCCCTCCGGTTCGCGGTGGAGGATCCCGACGCCCCGGAGAACTTCCCCCGCATCGTGCTGGTGTGGCGCGCGAACATCCTCGGCTCGTCCGGCAAGGGCAACGAGTACTTCCTGAAGCACCTGCTCGGCACCGACGCGTCGGTGCGTGCCGCCGAGGCGTCGCCCGGGTCCCGCCCGGCGACCATGACGTGGCGCGACCGGGCTCCCGAGGGCAAGCTCGACCTGCTGATGACGGCCGACTTCCGGATGACCAGCACGACGCTGTTCAGCGATATCGTGCTGCCGGCGGCGACCTGGTACGAGAAGCACGACCTCTCCTCGACCGACATGCACCCCTTCATCCACGCGTTCAACCCGGCGATCGCGCCCCCCTGGCAGACGAAGACCGACTTCGACGTGTTCGGGTTGCTAGCCGAGAAGTTCAGTGCGATGGCCCGCACGCACCTCGGTGTGCGGAAGGACCTCGTCGCGACGCCGCTGCAGCACGATACGCCGGATGTGATGGCGACGCCGCACGGCCGGGTGCAGGATCTGCCGCGGGTCCCGGGAGTGACCATGCCGAAGCTCGCCGTGGTGGAGCGGGACTACCCGAACCTGCACGAGCGATGGAAGGCGCTCGGCCCGCTCACACAGAAGCTGGGCATGACGACGAAGGGCATCACGTACCGCGCCGAGCCGGAGATCGAGAAGCTGAAGAGGGTCAACGGTGTCGTGGAGAGCGGGCCGTACGCGGGGTCCGTGCGCCTCGACACCGACCGCCGCGCGTGCGAGCTGATCCTCGCGTTCTCCGGTACGAGCAACGGGCGACTCGCGGTGCAGGGCTTCCACGCCCTCGAGGAGCACACCGGTCAGCGGATGGCGTTCCTCGCGGATGAGCACGAGGGCACGCAGCTCACCTTCAACGACGTGTCGGTGCAGCCGCGCAGCGTGATCACGTCTCCCGAGTGGTCGGGATCGGAGCACGGCGGACGGCGCTACACCGCGTTCGCGATCAACGTCGAGCACCTCAAGCCGTGGCACACGCTCACCGGGCGCCAGCACTTCTACCTCGACCACGACTGGATGGACGAGCTCGGCGAGGCGCTGCCGATCTACCGCCCCCCGCTCGACATGCACCGGCTGTTCGACGACGTGGTGCCGGGCACCAGCAGCGCCGCCGAGGTGCACGTGCGGTATCTGACCCCGCACTCCAAATGGTCGATCCACTCCGAGTACCAGGACAACCTGTTCATGCTGTCTCTCTCGCGCGGCGGGCCCACGATCTGGATGAGCCCGCAGGACGCGGCCAAGATCGGCGTGCGCGACAACGACTGGATCGAGTCGTACAACCGCAACGGCGTCGTGGTCGCTCGGGCGAACGTGTCGCACCGGATGCCGGAGGGAACGGTGTACATGTACCACGCGAAGGACCGCACGGTGGATGTGCCGATCTCCGAGGTCAGCGGCCAGCGCGGTGGCATCCACAACTCGCTCACGCGGATCCTGCTCAAGCCGAGCCACCTCATCGGCGGCTACGCGCAGCTCGCCTGGGCGTTCAACTACCTGGGTCCGACGGGGAACCAGCGCGACGAGGTCACCACGATCCGCCGCCGCGATCAGGAGGTGCGGTACCGATGAAGGTCATGGCTCAGATGTCGATGGTGATGAATCTCGACAAGTGCATCGGATGCCACACGTGCTCGGTCACGTGCAAGCAGGCGTGGACCAACCGCACGGGCATGGAATACGTGTGGTTCAACAACGTGGAGACCAGGCCGGGCGTCGGGTACCCGCGCGGCTACCAGGACCAGGAGAAGTGGGGCGGCGGCTGGGTGCGTGACAAGCGCGGTCGGCTCCGGCTGCGCAGCGGCGGCCGGCTCGCCAAGCTCATGCGCATCTTCTCCAACCCGAAGCTGCCCGGCATGGACGACTACTACGAGCCGTGGACCTACGACTACGACATGCTCGTCAACGCGCCCAGCGGCGAGCACACGCCGGTCGCCCGGCCGAAGAGCCTCATCACGGGCAAGGACATGAAGATCTCGTGGTCGGCCAACTGGGACGACGATCTCGGCGGCTCGCTCGAGACCATGCACGACGACCCGATCCTGAAGAAGATGAGCGAGCAGGTGGAGGCCGAGTTCCAGAAGGCCTTCATGTTCTACCTGCCGCGCATCTGCGAGCACTGCCTGAACCCGTCCTGCGTGGCGTCGTGTCCTTCGGGCGCGATGTACAAGCGCGAGGAGGACGGCATCGTGCTGGTGGATCAGGATGCGTGCCGTGGATGGCGCATGTGCGTGTCGGGCTGCCCGTACAAGAAGGTCTACTTCAACCACAAGACCGGCAAGGCCGAGAAGTGCACCATGTGCTATCCCCGCATCGAGGTGGGGCTGCCGACGGTCTGCTCGGAGACCTGCGTCGGACGACTGCGCTATCTCGGGCTCGTGCTCTACGACGTGGACCGGGTCGCCGAGGCCGCCGCGGTCGAGGACGAGCACGAGCTGCTGGACGCGCAGCGCTCGATCATCCTCGACCCGAACGACCCCGCGGTGGTCGAGGCCGCCCGCCGCGACGGCATCCCCGAGGACTGGATCGAGGCCGCGCAGCGCAGCCCCATCCACAAGCTGATCCAGAAGTACCGGGTGGCGCTGCCGCTGCACCCCGAGTACCGCACGATGCCGATGGTCTGGTACATCCCGCCGCTGTCGCCCGTGGTCGACGTGGTCACCGGCTCCGGCAACGACGGGGAGGACGCGCGAACGCTGTTCGCCGCGATCGACAAGCTCCGCATCCCGATCGGCTACCTCGCGGAGATGTTCACGGCCGGCGACGTGCAGCCCGTCGATGCGTCGCTGCGCAAGCTCGCCGCGATGCGGTCGTACATGCGCGGGGTGAACCTCGACGACGAGCGCGACGAGCGCATCGCGCACGCGGTGGGCATGACGGGGGCCGAGATCGAGGAGATGTACCGGTTGCTCGCGATCGCGAAGTACGAGGAGCGCTACGTCATCCCGGCGGCGCACGCCGAGCGGGCGCACGAGCTGGAGGAGATGGCCTGCTCGCTCGACTACGAGGACGGCCCCGGCATGGGCGGTGCGGGCCCGTTCGGTGAGAACAGCGGATATCCCACGCCGGTCGCGGTGGAGAACTTCCACGTGCTCGCGGATCGGCAGACCGCGGATCGACCGTCGACGCCCGGGCGGGTGAACCTGCTGAACTGGGACGGCAACGGTCGGCCGGGCGGGCTGTTCCCGCCGGAGGCGGAGAAGTGAGCAGCGTCCTCCCGGTGCGAGAGCGAGGGCGGGTCACCCCGCGGCGACCATTGCCCGAGGTGCTGACGCCGGCTGTCCTGTCGGGCACGCAGCGCCGCACGGTGCACATGCTGGCGTCCCTGCTGCTCGACTACCCCGATGCCCCCTGGTTCGACCGTGCGGGGACCCTGCGCGCGCACGCCGCCGGACTGCCGCAGCCGGTCGCCGAGCCGCTGATCCGTTTCCTCGACGGAGCCGTGGAGGTCGGGCCGACGGCGGTGCAGCGCGAGTACGTCACGACGTTCGACCTGAAGCGCAAGTGCTCGCTGTACCTGAGCTACTACGCGACCGGGGACACGCGGCGCCGCGGGACGGCGCTCGTCACGTTCCTGGAGGCGTATCGCGCGGCAGGGTGGGAGTTCGACGCCGCCGAGCTGCCGGACTACCTGCCGGCGGTGCTGGAGTTCTCCGCGCGCTCCGCGTCCCCCGTCGCAGACGCTCTGCTGTCGGCGCATCGCGAGGGCGTCGAGGTGCTGCGGGCCGCGCTGGAGGACGGGGGTAGCCGCTGGGCGGACGTGGTCAGGGCGGTGACGCTCTCGCTGCCGAAGGTCGACCAGGCGACGCGGGAGCGTGTCCTGGCGCTGGTGAACGAGGGGCCGCCCGCCGAGACCGTGGGGCTGAGCCTGCCGATGCCCGCATTCCGAGCGAGGGAGTCGCGATGAGTCTGGAGATCGTCCTGTGGGTGGTCGTGCCCTACGTGTGCGCGGCGGTGTTCGTCCTCGGCCACATCTGGCGCTACAAGTACGACAAGTTCGGCTGGACGACGCGATCGTCGCAGACCTACGAGAACCGCCTGCTGCGGTGGGGCTCGCCCATGTTCCACCTGGGCATCCTGATGGTGATCGCGGGGCACGTGGTGGGTCTGCTCATCCCGCGGGAGTGGCTGTATGCGATCGGGATCACCGAGGAGATGTACCACGTCGGCGCGACCGTGCTCGGGACGGCGGCGGCGATCCTCACCCTCGCGGGCCTGGCGATCCTCATCTACCGGCGACGCACGGTCGCCGCGGTGTTCCTCGCGACGACCGTGATGGACAAGGTGATGTACGTCTTCCTCGGCGCCACGCTGCTGTTCGGCACCGCGGCGACGGTCGTCTACCAGGTGTTCGGCGGCGGCTTCCACTACCGTGAGACGGTGTCGCCGTGGATCCGGCAGCTCATCATCCTGCAGCCGCGCCCCGATCTCATGGTCGACGTGCCGCTGCTGTTCCAGCTCCACGTGTTCACGGCGACGCTGCTGTTCGCGCTGTGGCCGTTCACGCGGCTCGTGCACGTGTTCTCGGCACCGGTCGGCTACCTGTTCCGTCCGTACATCGTGTACCGCTCGCGTGACGACCAGCGCGGCACCCGGGCGCCGAAGCGCGGATGGGACCCGGTGTCGACGCCGGACGCGGCACGGCTGCGGCGGCCCTGACACCGCCGTCGTCGGGTGGGGCGGCGCATCGCGCGGACGGCGGCGTCGCGCTCGGGGTGGTGAGAGTCAGCGAGCGGATTCGGCGACCGCGGCGACGAACGATGATGCGGGGACGGACAGCACGTCGGCCACGGGGCCGTCCTGCACCACGCGGCCGTCCTGCACGATGACGAGGCGCGTCGCGAGGGACTGGGCGTCGACGATGCCGTGCGTCACGAGGACGGTCGTGGTGCTGCCGCGCTGCTCGTGCATGACCGCGCGCAGCTGGGCCGCGGCCTCCACGTCGAGCGACGTGAACGGCTCGTCCAGCAGCAGCAGCCGGGGGCGGGCCGCCAGAGCCCTGGCGAGGGCGACACGCTGGCGCTGACCTCCGGAGAGTTCGTGGGGGCGCCGGGGGCCGAGTCCGTCAAGGCCAATGCGCGTCATCCAGGCGTCGGCGGTCTCGCGGGCGGCCGTCCGGTTCGAGCCGGCGGCGCGGGCGGCGAAGGCGATGTTTTCCGCCGCGGTCAGGTGCGGGAACAGCAGTGCGTCCTGCCCGAGGAGCCCGATGGCTCGACGGGACGGCGGCACGTGCACGGCACGAGCCGCGCGGGGCGCGGCACCCGAGAGGCGTGCGCCGTCGAGATCGACGTGACCGTCGTCGATACGGAGGAGACCGGCGATCGCGGAGAGGATCGTGGTCTTGCCGGCGCCGCTCGGACCCATGATCGCCACGCACTCGCCCGCAGCGACACCGAGCGCGACGTCGAGATGGGCGCGATGGACCACGACCCGCGCGTCGAGCCGCCCCGTGTACGCGCCCGCGGTCATCGCACGGCTCCCGGCCGCCAGGCCCGCACGAGCAGCAGCACGAGGACCGCGCAGCCCAGCAGCAGGATCGACAGGGCGACGGCGGTCTCCCGGCCGGTCCCCGCGCCGTTGAACGCGGTGTAGATCGCGAGCGGCATGGTCTGCGTGACCCCGGGGGCATTGCCGGCGAACAGGGCGGTCGCCCCGAACTCGCCGATGGCCCGCGCGAAGCACAGGATCACGCCGGCGACGATGCCGGGCGTCGCAAGGGGCAGCGTCACCCGCCACAGCACCACGGCGGGGGAGGCACCGAGGGTCGCGGCCGTGCGTTCGTAGCGGCTGCCGGTGCTGCGGATGGTGCCCTCGACCGCGAGCACGAGGAACGGCAGCGCGACGAACGCCTGGGCGAGCACGACCGCGGCCGGTGTGAACGGGATGCCGGTGCCGAACCAGTCCGCGACGAGACGGCCGAGTGGGCTCGTGCGACCCAGCAGGAACAGCAGCGCCACCCCGCCGACCATCGGGGGCAGCACGAGCGGCACTGCGACGACGGCACGCAGGATCGCGGAGGTGCGCTGACCGGAGCGGGCGATGAGCAGCGCGAGCGGGAGCCCCAGGACGAGGCACAGCGTGGTGGCGGCGAGCCCGGTCACAAGCGACAGACGCAGGGCGTCGACCGCGACGGGCGAGGTGATGTCGGCCCACAGCGTTTCCCAGGAGGCGCGAGCGAGCAGGGCGATCAGGGGCAGGGCCAGCAGGAGCACGCCGAGCACGGCGGGCGCGATGACGAGGAACGGTGGTGCGGCTCCGGTGTCCGCGCGGCGCAGGGGCGTCATGATGCCAAGGTCACGGGGCGCCGAACCCGTGATCGGCGAGGACCCGTCGTCCCTCTGGCCCGAGGACGAAATCGGCGAACGCGACACCCGCGGCGGTGGCGTCGCCGAGTGCGACGATCGGGTAGCGGTTCAACGCCTTCTCCGCGCCCGGCGGCGAGAAGCTCTCGACGTCCTCTCCGATCACGTCGGTCGCGTAGACCAGGCCCGCGTCCGCCTCACCCGCGAGGATCTTCTGCAGCACTCCCGTGACGTTCTGCTCGAGACTGGCCGGTCTCACGGTCACGCCGGCCGCGTCGAGCAGTGTCTGCGAGGCCGCTCCGCACGGCACCTCGGGCGCGCAGAGCACGGTGGTGACGTCGGCCAGATCTTCGACGCCGGAGACGTCGCCGGGGTTTCCCGCCGGCATGGCGACGACGAGGGTGTTGGTGGCGAAGAGCCGCGGATCGGAGACGAGTCCGGCGTCCACGACCTCCTTCATCGTGCGCTCGTCGGCGGTGGCCAGGACATCGGCGTGCGCGCCCTCCGCGAGCTGTGTCACCAGCACGCTCGACCCGTCGTAGACGATGGGGGCGACCGTGACGGCGGGGTGCGCGTCGTGGAAGGCGTCGGCGATCTCGTCGAACGCGGCGCGGAGCGACGCGGCGGCGAACACGGTGACCTCGCCGGTGAGCTCGTCCGCCGATGTGGGGGAGGGCGACGTCGACTCCGGGGCGGCGCAGCCGGTCAGCGCGAGGGCGACCGCGAGGGCGCTCGCCGCGAGCACCGGGGCGCGCCTCATCGGGGAGTCTCCACGATCACGGTGGTCGCCTTGATGACGGCGACCGCGAGCGAGCCGGGCTGCAGGTCGAGCTCGGTGGCGGCCTCGGCGGACAGCAGGGAGACGATGCGGTGCGGACCGGCCTGGATGTCGACCTGGGCCATGACGCCGTCGATCTGCACGCGGGTCACCAGGCCCGTGAACCGGTTGCGGGCGCTGGACAGCACGTCGCCCGGCGTCGGCGGGGTGGCGGCGAGGTCGACGGCGTGGCGGGCGAGGGCGTCGCCGGGAATGCGCGCGGGGCTGTCGTCGGTCACGGGGAGCGCCCCCTGGTCGATCCACCGGCGCACCGTGTCGTCGCTCACGCCGAGCAGCCGTGCGGCCTCCGCGATCCGATAGCTGACCATGGCCGAGAGCCTAGAGCGGTGTGATCCGCAAATCCAGCGGTTTCGCCGGAGAAAGTCCGCAAGTGCGGATCGGAGGCGACGGTGCAGGGCGCTCGACCGCTCCGGACAATTCCCCCGGGTGAACCCCGCCCGCCCGTCGGAGGACGCGGGGTAGCCTGAGCCCATGCCCCTGCCTCCGCTGGTCGAGCCCGTCGCGGAGCTCCGTCCTGTCGAGGCCGCGAGGACCGCGCGGCACCTGGTGCTGGCCGGCCTCGGCGAGCTCGGGCAGCGCCGGCTCGCGGCAGCGCACATCGCCGTCGTGGGAGCAGGCGGACTCGGGTCGCCCGTCGTGCTGGCGCTCGCGGCGGCGGGGATCGGCACGCTCACGGTGATCGACGACGACGTGGTGGAGCTGTCCAACCTGCAGCGTCAGGTGCTGCACCGGATCGTCGACGTGGGGGCGCCCAAGGCGGACAGCGCCGTGCGGGTCGCCGCCGAGCTGTCCCCGGAGACGACCGTCCGCCCCGTGCGCCGCCGCCTCACCGCGCAGAACGCGGAGGAGCTCCTGGCCGGAGCCGACCTCGTGATCGACGGCTCCGACACCTTCGAGACCCGCGCGCTCGTGGCCTCCGCGTGCGAGCGCCTCGGCGTTCCCCTCGTGTGGGGCGTGGTGCAGGAGTTCGCCGCGCAGGTCACCGTGTTCTGGTCGGACCCACCCGCCGACGTCGCCCCCGTGGTGTTGGCCGACCTGTACCCGCCGGAGGAGGTCGGCGAGCTGCCGTCGTGCGCCGCCGTCGGGGTGCTCGGGGCGCTGTGCCTGCAGGTCGGATCCGTGCTGGCGATGGAGGCGATCAAGCTCGTCGCGGGCATCGGCGATCCCCTGCTCGGGCGGGTGCTGCTGATCGACGCGCTGCGCGGCCGGATGAGCGAGGTGCCGCTGCGGGGTCGCGGGACGGTCCCGCCCGCCGACGGCTCTGCGACCGGCGTGACCGCGGGTGCTCAGCGGCCCGCGGGCTCTCGCGGAGCCGCGGGGCCCGGACGCGAGGACGCCACGCCCGCTTCCGCGCCTGCCGTCCCGCCGCACATCGCCCCTGCGGCGCTCGCCGCCGAGGTCGACGCGGGGGCCGTGGTGCTCGACGTGCGCGAGGCCGCGGAGGTCGCGACGGGCATGATCCCCGGCGCGCGGCACACCCCGCTCGGCGAGGTGCTCGCCCGCCCGCACGAGTTCGCGGCGGACGATCGCATCGTCGTCGTGTGCCAGGCCGGTATGCGTGCCGCTCGGGCTGCCGCCGCGCTGCGGGCCGCGGGTGCGGATGCCGTGGTGCTCGCGGGCGGCATGGATGCGTGGGGCGCGCGATGAGCGGCCTGCGCGGCGTCGAGGAGCAGCTGGCGCTCGTGCTCGCGGCGGTCGAGCCACGTCCGCCGGTGGAGCGGCGGCTCTCCGACGCCGCGGGCTCGACGCTCGCGGAGCCCGCACGCGCGCGCAACGCCGTCCCCGCGTTCGACAACTCGGCCATGGACGGGTTCGCGGTGCGCTTCACCGAGGTGACGGGCGCGTCCGTCACCCGCCCCGTGACGCTGCGGGTCGTGGCGGATGTGCCCGCGGGGAGTGGCGACGACCCGGAGCTTCCGCCCGGATCCGCCGTCCGCATCATGACCGGGGCCCCGCTGCCCTCCGACGCCGATACGGTCGTGCCCTTCGAGGACACGGTCGGCGGCCTGGCGGACTCGCTCGACGAGGTCGTGGTCCGGAGTGCTCCGCGACAGGCGGGTGCTCACGTCCGTCGCGCGGGTGAGGACGCCGCGGCGGGAAGTCTCGCGCTCGCCGCGGGCGCGCTGCTCGGCGCCCGGCAGCTCGCCGCGCTGGCGTCGGTCGGTATCGACCGGGTCGCCGTGGCTCCGCGCCCCCGGGTCGCGGTCGTTTCCACGGGGGCGGAGCTCGTGGCGCCGGGGGAGCCGCTGCGCCGCGGCCAGATCCCGGAGTCGAACGGCCTGCTGCTCGCGGAACTGGCCGTCGAGGCCGGGGCGGAGGTGATCCTGCGCGAGGTGGTCGGCGACGAGCCGGGCGGGCCTGCGTCTGCGGTGGCCCGGGCCGAAGACCTCGGAGCGGACGCCGTCATCTTCTCCGGCGGGGTCAGTGCGGGCGCGTACGAGCCCGTGCGCCAGAGCCTGGGTGCCGCGATGGAGTTCGTCCGGGTGGCGATGCAGCCGGGCAAACCGCAGGGGTTCGGGGTGACCACGCGTGGCACGCTGCTGTTCGGGCTGCCGGGCAACCCCGTGAGCGCCGCCGTCTCGTTCGAGGTCTTCGTGCGGCCCGCGCTGCTGCGGCTGCAGGGGCGGAGCATGATCCACCGGCCCGTGCGCAGAACCCCCGCCGGAGCGGAGTGGCGGACGCCGCCCGGCCGACGCCAGTACCTGCCCGCCGTGCTCGATGCCGAGGGCCGGGTGCGTCCCGCGACCCGGGGAGGTTCGGGCTCCCACCTCGCGGTCGGCCTCGGCGCCGCCACCGCCTACGCCATCGTTCCCGCCGACGTCGATCGGGTGTCGGTCGGGGACCTCGTCGATGTGATGGAGCTGACATGACGTTCACCCACCTGGACTCCGCGGGGCACGCGCGCATGGTCGACGTGACCGACAAGCAGCCCACCGTGCGCGCGGCGTCCGCGGCCGGCCTGGTGCGCTGCGCGCCCGAGACCGTGACGCTGCTGCGCGACGGTGAGGTACCGAAGGGCGACGTGCTCGCGGTGGCCCGCATCGCCGGCATCCAGGCCGCCAAGCGCACGCCGGAGCTGCTGCCGCTCGCGCACGTGATCGGCGTGCACGGGGCGGTGGTCGACCTCGACATCGTCGACGAGGGCGTGCGCATCACGGCGACCGTCCGCACCGCCGACCGCACGGGTGTGGAGATGGAGGCGCTGACGGCGGTCTCGGTCGCCGCGCTGGCCGTGGTCGACATGATCAAGGGCGTGGACCGTTCCGCGTCGATCGAGCACGTGCGCATCACCGCCAAGGAGGGCGGCCGCAGCGGCTCGTGGCGGAGGCCGGAGGAGTGACCGCCGGGGTGCCGTCGGCCGCCGGGATCGTGCTCGTGGGCGGTCGGGGGCGGCGGATGGGTGGTGCGGTGAAGCCGCTGCTGAAGATCGGCGGCGAGACACTGCTGGCTCGGACGCTGCGCGCGCTGGACCGTGCCGGTGCGGCGCCGGTGTATGCGGTGGGGCCGGTGCTGGATGCGGCGGCGGAGGTGCGCTGGGTGCGCGAGGATCCGCCGCTCGGCGGGCCGGCGGCCGGAGTCGCGGCGGCCGTGCCGGGGATCGCCGAGGAGTGGGTCTACGTGCTCGCCGGCGACCTGGTGCACCCGGATCGCGTGGTCGCCCGCCTCACGTCCGCGCGGCTCGAGAGTGCGGACGACGGGGAGAGCGGGGACGGGTGGGTGTTCACGGCGGGCGGGCATCCGCAGTGGCTCGCCGGGCTGTATCGCACGGCCGCGGTGCGGGCGGCGCTGGTCGGGCTTTCCTCCGCCAGCGGATCGTCGATGCGCGGACTGCTCGGAGGGCTCGCCCTCGCACGGCTCGACGACGAGGATGGCATCACCGCCGACATCGACGAACCCGCCGACCTGGCTCGGGCCGGGGGCGAAGAGGAGGAGACCCGATGACCGAGACGCACCGCACGCTGCCGCCGGAGGCGCTGGACGCATGGGCCGCCGAGCTGCGGGCACGCTTCGACCTCGGGGCGGAGGACATCCCGACCGCGCTGATCCTCGACCTGGCGCGCGACGTGGCCAACGGCGTCGCCCGCCCGGCCGCCCCGCTCAGTGCCTTCGTGGCCGGACTGGTCGCCGGACGGGCGGGCGGATCGCCCGATGACGTGCGCGCGACGGTCGCCGCGGTCGTCGAGCTCGCGAACGCACACGGGACGCGCGGCTGATGCCCACCGTCCGCTACTTCGCCGCCGCCCAGGACGCCGCGGGTGTCGAGGAGGAGACCACGGCGGCCGACACCGTCGGGGCGCTGCGCGTCGCGCTGATCCACGCGCACCCGGCGCTCGCGGGCATCCTCGACCGCTGCGCCCTGCTGGTGGACGGGGTCAGGGCGGACGACGGATTCGCGCTCGCCGGAGAGGGAACGGTCGACGTGCTGCCGCCGTTCGCCGGAGGGTGACCGCCGCGACCGTGCGGCGGGATCGTCAGCCGCCGAGGCCCTTCCACGCCGTGGTGCCGTCGGCCTCGACCTGACGCTTCCAGACGGGCAGGTCGCGCTTGATGGCCTCGATGGTCTCGCGACACACGGCGAACGCCTCGTCGCGGTGGGCGGCGGAGACGGCGATCACGACGGCCGCGGAGCCGACGGGAAGCCGCCCGACGCGGTGGCTCACCGCCACGACGGCCTCCCCGGTCTCCCCGATCGAGACGGCGTGGGCGGCGATGGCGCCGAGGATGCGCTCGGCGTCGGGGTGCGCGGTGTACTCGAGGGCCACGACCTCGCCGTGCGCGTCCGGGTCGTGGTCGCGCACGCGGCCGAGGAACGTCGTGACCGCTCCTGCCCCGGGGTGGTCCACTACGGCGAGGTGCGCGTCGAGCGACAGCGGTTCCGCGCTGATCGCGGCCAGGGCGACCGTCATGCGTGGTCCTCGCCGTCGAGCTGGGCGATCACGTGCGCGGCGACCGACAGGATCACGGGCATGCCGTCGCGCACACCACCGGGGGAGCCGGGAAGGTTGACGATGAGCGCGCCGCCCGCGATCCCCGCGAGACCGCGGCCGAGCAGGGCGGTGGGGAGTGCGGCCGCGCCCCGGCGCCGCAGTTCTTCGGCGATGCCGGGCAGCTCGACGTTGAGCACGCGGGCGGTGCCCTCCGGGGTCGCGTCGCGCGGGGCGACTCCGGTGCCGCCGGTGGTGACGATCAGCCGGGCTCCGCGGGTGAGGAGAGCGCGCAGCGCCTGTTCCACGGACTCGGCGCCGTCGGGCACCACGGTCGGCTTGTCACAGCGGTAGCCGGCGTCGCGAAGGGCTGTCACCGCGAGCGGTCCGGCCTCGTCGATGCGCGTTCCGGCGGCGGAGCGGTCGGACACGGTGAGCACGGCGGCGGTGATCATGAGGCGAGCGTAGCGGCGCGGCGGCGGGACATCGAGGTCAGACGCTCATGTCGACGGGCGGCTCCATCACGATGCCCTGCGCCTCGAACGCGCGGCGGCGCTCCTCGATGCGGCGGTGCATCTCCACCTGCGCGGCCTCGACCAGGCGCGGGTCGAGCTCGACGGTGGGCGGGTGCGGGTCTCCGTGGTGCGCGGCGATGTAGGCGTCGAGCTCGGGGCCGCTGGTCCACGACGTGATGAGGGCGTACCGCGGGGCCGTGCCGCGGTGCCACACGGCGTGCCAGAACCGCTGCGTGTCGATCACGATGCGGGAGCCGGCGTGCAGGGGCAGACGCACCTCGGTCGCGGGGTCGAAGCGGTCGGAGCGGAGGATGAGCATCGACTCCGTGTCGTCGGTGAGGTTGACGTAGCCGCGCACCACCCAGCCCGTGCCCGGTTCGTTGAGCCGGTTGTTGTCGTCCTGGTGCAGGTTGTAGATCGCGTCGGCGTAGTCGTTGGGCTGCAGCTCGATCACGCGGCACCGGCCGATGCCCGCGCCCGGCTCCAGCGCCCGGCTCTGCAGCGTCGGCGCGATCGCGACCTGCGCGTCGATCCACACGCCGTCCTTGTCGGTGCGGGGAGGCGTGCGGTTCCAGAAGCCGTTGCAGTCGATGTCGCCCGCGTAGCTGGTGAGCGGGGCGAAGCGGGTGATGCCGGACGAGCGCCAGCCGACGTACTCCAGGTCGCGCCACTCGGCGGGATCGATGGGGCTCGTGTCGTCGTCGAGGACGACGTAGCCGGTGTCGGCGAGAGCCTCCGAGGTGATGAATGCCATGCTGCTGTCCTTCCCGTCGATGCCACCCCAAGACGGCGGGTTCTTAGGCAATCCTAACCGGCTGGTGCGGAGGTGCCGGGCGCCACGACCGGGTAAAAGGCGCGGGCGGTCGCGCCGCACCCCACCGATATCCTGGGGCGATGACGCAGCCCCAGGGTGCCCTTCTCGTGGGCAGTGTGAACTACGACGACGCCGAGACCACGATGCGCACGGCGGCGGAGCTGCTGGGCGACCGCCTGCGCCGCCTCCCCGACGGCGAGGTCGGCAAGCGGTTCCACTGGATCATGTTCCAGCCCGACGTGATCGGCCGGGCCGACGGCATCGAGCGGATCGGCGACGAGCCCATCCCGTTCCCGGCCGGCATCGACGCGCGGGGGCTCCGCCTCGCCGAGGGCGTCGACCCCGCGCGCATCGAGCTGCCCCCGCTCGGGTATGCCGAGGCGGCTCTCGAGTCGTATGCCCTGTTCACCCGGCTCCGCGAGGAGGGTGCCGTGGCGCCGGGCACCCGGTTCCAGGTGTCGCTGCCCACGCCGCTCGCCGTGATCTCCTCGTTCTTCCACGGCGACGACCGCGCGGCGATCGAGCCGGTGTACACCGCGGCCATCCTGCGCGAGCTCGATGAGATCCTCGCCGGGATCCCGCACCACGACCTCGCCGTGCAGTGGGACGTGGCCAGCGAGATGGGCATCATCGAACGCGCGTCGGGCTACGGCGCGGTCATGGAGGCGTGGTGGCCGGGCGACCCGTTCGACGGGCTGGTGTCGCGCCTCGCCGCCCTCGTCGACGCGGTGCCCGCCGACGTCGAGGTGGGGGTGCACCTCTGCTACGGCGACGCGGGGGAGAAGCACTTCTTCGAGCCGTCCGACGCCGGGAACCTCGTGCGCTACGCGAACGCCGTGGCCGCCGCGAGCTCCCGACCGCTCACGTGGCTGCACCTCCCGGTGCCGATCGCCCACGACGACGCGGCCTACTTCGCCCCGCTCGCACAGCTCGAGCCCGTGGGCGAGCTGTACCTCGGCCTCGTGCACCGGGAGGACGGCGAGGAGGGCGCCCGTCGACGGATCGCCGCAGCGGCCCCGTACGTGCCGGCGTTCGGCGTCGCCACCGAGTGCGGCATCGGTCGCGCCCCCGCCGGCTCGACCGAGGGCATCCTCCGCACGCACGCCGCGGTCGCCGCGGCCTGGTGACCGCTCGATTCGCGCGGCCGCCCCGTCTGTCGTAAACTGATCCGCGGTGACGTGTCCGAGCGGCCGAAGGTGCAACTCTCGAAAAGTTGTGTAGGGTAACCCCCTACCGTGGGTTCAAATCCCACCGTCACCGCCATGGAAGCCCCCGAGAAATCGGGGGTTTTTCCGTATCAAGGGTTGGGCGTGGTGCATTCGTGGTGCAGATTTCGGAGGAGTTCCGATGCGACGCCGCGCGGGCCGCTCGACGGGGCTGATGCGATCTGGGTTCAAATCCCACCGTCACCGCCACCACGAAGGCCCCGCCTCCCCTGAAAACTCTGGGATGCGGGGCCTTCGCTGTTGTGATTGAGCGGTGAGCGGTAACTCAACGGTGACGAAATTTCTGCTGGCTCCGTATGGGGGGTCGTGGGTCTGGCCGAGCCGGCCCTCGGCTGGCGGATCACTGTTGCTTCTTGACTGGGACGCACGACGCACGAACCCGGACGAGTGCGATCCGCTCGTCGCGACGGACCGAGCAACCCCGCGGCGGCCCGGTCTTCGACGGCAACAGGCGTGGGCAGTAGTTCACTTCGAAAGAGACAGTCTGAACGCGCTCAGCCATGCTTCGGAGCATCTTGCGCTGCGTGCCCGTCAGAAATCCTCGCGACCCTCGAGGTCGATGTCGAGGGTCGTGCGGTCTTTGGCCCACGCTTCGAGCGCGGAATCGAGCTGCTGGCGAAGCCACCCCGCGGTCTGCGCGGACTTGGGAGTGGTGGACAGCTGCCAGAGACGCTGGTCGACGGAACCGGTGAGGTTAGCGGCGGGAGAGGCGGAAGTCTTCATGTCGCTTGCGATCCTGGTCAGTTGGCGGGTGCATAGTCTGCGGCGCGGAGAAGGTGGCGGAGCTCGACGAGAAGGTCTTCGTCGATGGTCTTCTGTCGCGGCGGTGATACGACGATGGTCTCGGCGCCGACCTTGATCTTGACCTTGCTGTTGTGCTCGACGGTCACGTCCCCGACAGCGCGAAGAAGCGACAGGACATCGTGCCACTCGACGTTGTTGCTCGTCGGGTGTTCGGTGATCTGGCGAAGTGTGATGCGGTGGTTTTCACCCAGGTGCGAGGACATATCGGCTCACTTTCATTGGTCTTAGTGAAACCAACGTAGGTTTCTGAACCCGGGCACAACTCAGACGGTTGTCGAGTCCTCAATCGACACCATGCAGTCAGAACGGGTGTCGACACGACGTTCGACAAGCGTCGGGGTTGGTCCCCCTGGTGCGCCGATACGTTCGAGCGCGAAGGAGGTAGCCATGCACTCGACGAGGAAGCTCACGCCTTACGCCCTCGTGTTCGTGGGAGGTGCTGTGGGCGCCGGTATCCGGATTGCTCTCGTGCACTGGTGGATGAGCGGCTCCGCCTTCCCCTGGGCAACGTTCGTCATCAACCTCACCGGTGCAGCACTGCTGGGCGCGCTCTATGGTTTGACAAGCGGACCGCGAGCGGGGCGACTGCGGCTCCTACTGGGGACCGGCCTTCTTGGCGGATACACGACCTACAGCACATTCGCTGTTGGCTCAGACGGACTGATTCTCTCGGAGCACCTGTTGCTCGGCGTTCTTTACACGATTCCCACTGTGGCCCTCGGTGTCGCGGGCGCCTTCGCCGCTGAACGAATCGCGCGTCGCAAGGTTCACGCATGACGCCGCTCGTCGCCCTTCTCGCATCTCTCGCCGGCGGTGCCGGTGCGGTGGCCCGATACGCCCTCGATACGCGCATCACCCGTCGAGTGGGTGGCCCGTTCCCCTGTGGTACCGTCGTCATTAACGTCAGTGGATCATTCGCGCTAGGCCTGGTCACCGGCTTCGCGGACGCGCACAGCCTCTCGTCTTCGTGGGCGCTCATCCTCGGCGCGGGCTTCCTGGGCGGCTACACAACGTTTAGCACGGCGAGCGTTCAAGCCGCGGAGCTGTTCGGACGTCGTCGGTCCGCACTTGCACTCGCATACGCGGGCGGGATGCTCGCGGCGGCCCTGCTCGCGGCTGCCGCCGGGCTGGCGCTGTCTTACGCCTGGGGATCCGCATGAGTGTGCAGGGAGTGAACCAGATCGTCGATGGTCTTCCGCTCGTGCGCGTTCCGGGCGTCGACACGGATCGCGTTCTCGTCCAGCGGTGGCTCGAAGCTCGCACGGTGCTCGGCCAGGACACGGTCCACGACATCGTGGCGGGAGGGAGCGGCGCGGTTCGTATGCAGCCGCTCGTGCTGAGTTACCGGGTCGATGTCCAACCAGACGATACGGAACCGGGCTTGGCCCTGCGCCGCGACCTCTCGCCAGGCGTCACGCAGGAACCGGTGGGAAGCGGTGTCGTCGATGATGACGCTGCGACCTTGCGTGAGAGCCTGCGGAGCGCGAGCCTGGGCGATCTGATGCGTTTCCTGCCATTCCTCGCCCGATATGCCCTGCCCGCCGTAGAGGCCGCGCTCGGCGTTGACGACATCGAGGCTGAGTACCTCAGCGTTGAGGCGTGAACGCAGTTCTAGGGCGAGGGTGCTCTTCCCGGAGAACGACAGTGCGGTGGCGGTGGGTAGCATGCACGTCAGCGTAGCCGCGCGCTTCGGCGTCGCTAAGGCGTCGGCGCATTCTGTGCCGGGTCGACGTTCGACCGGGTGTGCACTGCGGCGATCCACAAAGCGAGCAGCACAACCGCGGCCAAGGTGAGGGAAAGCCCCTCCCAGACCAGGTTCAGGCTGAAACCGAGTCCGCCGCCCGCAGCGAACCCCACGAGCACTGCGAGGTATGCGCCGGCTGGTCGAAGGTGGCGTTCGCCGTCGTCGGCAATGCGCCTTCCGACTGCTCGTCCGAAAAGGCTGGCGGCCATCTGGATGACGGAGGTGACGGCGATGTTGCCGTACAGCATGCCGGTCTCGCGGTGGAACGCGTTGCCCTGCACGCCGGCAAGGAAACTGATGGCCCAGGCGATCCACATCGGTTCGATGACTCGGCTGACGCTGAGCACGGCGAGAACCAGGATGACCACGATCTCGCCGAGGAGGATGGGCGCTGAGTACGACTTCCCGCGCCGGGCGAGCCAGAGGATCAGGATGCTACAGACGAAGGCTCCGAGCGCGAAGACGAGGACTGAGCTCGCGGCGAGGAGGGCACGTTCGAGATTGCCGTCCGCGGCGAAGTAGCCGAGGGAGATGAGGTTGCCGGACTGCACGGTGGCGAACGTTCCGAGTTGCCCGAACGTCCAGGCGTCGAGGAGCCCGGAGACGAACGCGAGCGACACCGAGGCCCACACGGTCTCGAGTAGCGGGAATGGGCGAGCGGTGGTGGTCTGGGCCGACGACATGAATCCTCCTAGGCGACCGTCTCAGCCAATCGGCCGAGTGCCTCGCGGGCGTCCGACGAGTGTCGAGTGTGAGTTCGTCAGCCATCTCTATTTCGTCGAGCGGAACGTCGTCAGACTCCTGAGTACCGTTCGGAATCATCACGAAGGAGCACGACATGAGTTCGTCCGAGAACGTCCCGGTGGGACACGAAGTCCCCACTCTGGGTAACCCTGACCTTCCGCAGGAGGGCGAGGTCAACATCGCCGACCGCCCGCAGAGCAACACGATGACCGGCCCGCAGAACGAGGCCATCGAGTCCCAGTTCCCGAACCAGATGCACGCGCCGGCGACCGACATCAGCACGCAGCCGTTCTTCTGGTCGTCGTTCAACATCTCGCCCCGTCGCGTGCAGCGCGGCGGCTGGGCCCGAGAGCTGACGAAGCAGGACTTCCACATCTCCGACGAGATCGCCGGCGTCAACATGTACCTCGAGCCCGGGGGCATCCGCGAACTCCACTGGCACCAGACCGCCGAATGGGCCGTCATGACCCGCGGCAAAGCCCGCGTGACCACGCTCAGCCGCTCCGGCCTCCCGGCAGTCGAGGACGTGGAGGAGGGCGACCTGTGGTTCTTCCCGGCCGGTACCCCGCACTCCCTCCAGGGCCTCGGCCCGGACGGCGCCGAGTTCGTGCTCGCCTTCGACGACGGCGACCAGTCCGAGTCGAACACGCTGCTGCTCACGGACTGGTTCGCTCACACCCCTCCGGAGGTGCTGGCAAAGAACTTCGGCGTCGCGCAGGAAGTGTTCTCCGACATCCCCCTGCACAACCTCTGGATATTCCCCGGCGACGAGCCGCCGGGGATCGAAGTCGACCAGGCCGCCGCCGGCGTCGAATGGGGCATGGAGCCCGTGATCTTCCGGCTCTCACGTTCGAAGCCGCTCCACCAGAACTCGGGCGGATCGATCCAGATCGCCGACTCCACGAACTACGCCTACTCGAACACGGTCGCAGCGGCGCTTGTGACGGTGGAGCCGGGGTCGATGCGGGAGCTTCACTGGCACCCGAACGCCGATGAATGGCAGTACTACCTCCGAGGCTCCGCCCGCATGACGGTGTTCAACACCGGACCGCACGCGAACACGACCGACTTCCGTGCCGGCGACGTGGGGGTGGTGCGCAAGAACTATGGGCACTACATCGAGAACACCGGTGATGACGTACTGCAGTTCCTCGAGGTGTTCCGCACCGACAAGTACGAGGAGATCTCGCTCGCGAACTGGCTGTCGCACGTACCGCCGCAGCTCGTGTCCGCTCATCTGAACATCGACCCTGCCGTGCTCGCGACGTTCCCGCGCGGTTCGCAGGGCATCACTCCTCTGCGCTGAGCAGAGGAACCCACCCCCGCATCGTGCGCGGGGATGAGCGGCGCCGGGAGTTCACAGCCCCGGCGCCGCGTCGCTTTCTGCTGAACTCATTGAGAAAGAGCATCATGAAGACCACGCCATCCACGGCAACCAATCGACACACGACGCCGTTCTGGGTGGTGGCTATCGCGTTTCTCCTGGTGATGGCGTACTCCACCGTCCCCACGCCGCTTTACCCGCTTTATCAGCAGCTCGACGAGTTCCCCGTTTCGGTGGTGACTGTGGTGTTCGCCGCTTACGCAGTGGGTGTCGTCGCGAGCCTCTTTCTCCTGGGCCATGTCAGCGACTGGATGGGTAGGCGTCGGATGCTGGTCATCGCCATCCTCATCTCCGCGTTGTCCGCGGTGCTGTTCATGGTGTTCACCGATGTACCGGGCCTGTTGGTCGCCCGCGTGGTCAACGGCGTCAGCATCGGCGTACTCACGGCGACCGCGACCGCGCACCTCGGTGAGCTGAGAGCACGGGCAAGACCAGATGAGAACGCCATCGTTGCGGCGTCCGTCGCTGGCGGTGCGAACCTCGGCGGTCTCGCGCTCGGGCCACTCATAGGCGGGTTGTTCGCGGACTTCCTCCCCGAACCACTGCACCTACCGCACACCGTGTTCGCGGTCGCCCTCATCCTCCTGGCTATCGCTGTCGCGCTCGTCCCCGAAACCGTCACCCCGACGCCGCGCAAGTACCGCCCGCAGAAGGTTGCGGTGCCTGCGGCGTCCCGGGGTCACTTCGTTGCTGCTGCGTTTGCTGCGTTCGCCGGGTTCGCGCTCTTCGGGCTGTTCACGTCTCTCGCGCCGTCGATCCTCGTCGGCATCTTCGACGAAGACGGCCACCTGATGGCCGGCATCACAGTTTTCCTGGTGTTCGGGTCAGCGGCCGCCGCTCAGGTGCTTCTGGCTCGGGTAGCGCGCCGTACCCAACTGCTGTTCGCTGCGGTCGCATGTGGAGTCGGTCTCCTCGCCATCGCCGGTGGGGCATTGGTCCCGTCTTTGGCCCTGTTCCTCCTGGGAGGGATCATCGGTGGCGCCGGCGTCGGTGCGCTGTTCAAGTGCGCGCTGGCCACGGCGTCGGAGATCGCTGAGCCGGGGCGCCGAGGCGAGACGCTCGCCGCCATGTTCCTCGTCGCCTACTGCGGACTAGCGATTCCCGTGCTTGCCATCGGAGGCGCGCTGACCGTATTGCCGCAAATCACGGTGCTGCTCGTGTTCGTCGTCCTGGTGGGCGTCGTAACAGTGGTCGCTGCGCTCCGGATGCGCCGCATCGCCCGCTGAACGGCAAAGGGCCGCCGGGTACATCCCGGCGGCCCTTTGTCGTCGCTACGGCTCACACGGCGCGACGAATCACTCCTGCCAGAGCCTCGGCGAGGCCCTCGGTGCCGCTGTCGAGGCGGCGGCCGTTGAGGAAGAAGGTGGGCGTCCCGTTCACCCCACTGCGGATCCCACCTTCCTCGTCGGCACGGATTCGGGCGAGGTAGCGACCTTCGGTCACGGCCGTTCGGAGCTCGTCTAGCGGCAGGCTAAGACGCTCGCAGATCGTGGCGTAGAGGTCGGGGCCGAGCTGCTGCTGGTGTTCGAACAGCAGATCGTGTGCTTCCCAGAACTTCCCGTGCCCGGCCGCGAACTCGGCGACGAATGCCGCGTCGACAGCTTCGGCGTGCACCTCGGCGAGAGGGAAGTTCCGGAAGACGAAGCGGACCTGCCCCTCGTAAGCCGCGAGGAGTTCCTTGACGACGGGGTAGGCGGCGCCGCAGTACGGGCACTGGTAGTCGCCGTATTCAACGAGGACCACCGCCGCGTCGGCGGGACCTGAGGTGTGGTCTTCTGGGGAGACGGGAACGCGAAGTGAGGACATGATCCTTTCCTTTCAGTTGTGGGTCAGAGCGTCGAGGGCGTCGAGAACGCCGTCGACGCCAGGGTTGACGGCGACAGGTGCGAGGTAGCTCCAGGCGATGACGCCAGCGGAGTCGATGACGAACAGGGCTCGACGGGCTTCGCCGACTGTGTCGTCGTACGCGCCGAAGAGACGAGCGACCGCACCTTTCGGTTCGAAGTCACTGAGCAGAGGGAAGTGCAGCGAATGGGCCGACGTGAATGCTTCATGCGACCAGACGTTGTCGACGGACACAGCGATGACCTGTGCGCCCCGGGCGCGGATGAGGGGCAAAGCCTCGTTGATGACTGACAGCTGGTCACCGCACACGGGACTCCAGTCCGCGGGATAGAAAGCGAGGACCACCGGACTGCCGAGAAGCTCCTCTGATCTCAGTGACTGGTCGGCGGTAACCCGAAGCGTGAAGTGTGGTGCGCGTTCGCCGGGTTGCAGGATCTCTGGCATGGTCGGCTCCTTGTTTGAGTACTCTCACTGTGCTCTCGCGCGGAGGAAGCTCCATAGGCCGAGCGTTCGAAGGTCATCCGACATGTGTCGAACCGGGACGGCTGTGCTTCCGCTCGACCAGGACGGCTCCGAGGAGGACGATTGCCGCGATGGCTGCACCCGCGAAGGTGTCAACGACACGTTCGTCTGCGACCTCGCCGATGGGCTGGCCGGCCGCGGAGGCAAGGAGCACCGCCATCGGGGTGACAGCGGCCAGAGCCCACGTCAGGTTGCGTCGCAGCAGGAGCTCGAAAGCGAAGATCAGCGCCGCAGCCCACGCAATGCGCGCGAACCCCTGCGGTTCGATGAGGGCGAGCGCGATGACGAGGAGGATTGCAAGCCCGGTGCCGATAATGCGTTGCACGCCCCGGAGGATCGCGGAGTGAACATCCGCATCCTTCTGCAGGATGCCAAGGCACGCCAGCATCACCCACGCCGCGTGATGCAGACCGAGGAACGCGCTTACCGGCACCGCGAGCACGGCGGCCACGGAGATGCGACCGACGACCACGCGAACAGATGCGGGCGCCGCGAAACGCCAAGGGGTTCGTCGCGCGAAGACCTCCCGGTCACTGGCCCGGATGCTCGGCACCACGAGGGGTAGCACCACGGCGATGTAGCCGACAATCGCACCGCCGGCGAGGGAAGCGATGACCTCGAGATAGCTCATTCCGGCTCCGCCCTTGGCGGCGGGCGCGACGAGCTGACCGGCGGAGCCTGTGATGAGGACAAGGAACAGTGCGCCGGGCGGGCCGACTGCCAGCGCCTGCGAGAGGAACGACCCTCCGATGGCGATGACGGACATGGCGATGAGGCCGGGGAGCAGCGCCGTACCGAGAGCGGCGCCGATACTCGCGGCCACGAGCAGCGCGGCTGCGATGACAGGAAACGCGGCTGCGCGTTCTCTGCGTGACCGATCCGGAAGGTGCAGAACGATGAGGGCGCCGATGGAGGCGACCGATCCCCAGCGTGGTTCGCCGACGAGCAATCCGACCAGAGGCGGAATGGTGATGGCGGTCGCAGCTTGCACCGCGCCGGGCCACTGACGCGTCGCCGGGCGAAGCTCGAACAGTTGCCGCCAGAGAGTCGCGCTCACTCAGCGCCGAGTGCGTCGAGTTCCGCGGCAGCCGGCGCGAAGAACACCGAACCGGTCAGTGCGGTGGAGAAGTCCAGTAGCCGGTCGTGCATCCCCACCGGCTCTCCGATGAACATCCTCTCGAGCATGCGCTGAATCACCCACAGGTCGCGGGAGTAGCCGAGGAAGTAGGTGCCGAACTCGCCGGCGCCCGGACTACCGAACGGCATGTTGTCACGGACGATGTCGTGCTCAACTCCCTGCTCGTCCTCGATGGTCGCTAGCGACTTGTGCGACTGCTGCCCGGTGGGGGAGTCATCCAGTTCGATGCCGTCGAGCTTCGTGCGGCCGAGGATTCGCTCCTGAGTGTCGACGGGAAGAGCGTCCCAGGATGCCATCGCGTGCACGTACTTCTGGGTGACGACGTAGGTACCGCCGGCGTGGGCGGGGTCCTCGTCGCCTACGAGCACTGCCTCGTCGACTTCCGGTCCGACAGGGTTCGCCGTTCCATCGACGAATCCCAGTAGGTCGCGGCGGTCGAAGGAGCGGAAGCCCACGGTCTCATCGATGACCTGCACTGCAGACCCGAGGTCGCTTAACAGCCGCTTCTCGAAGAAGAAGCAGACGTCGGCACGCTCGGCGCGGATGTGGAAGAGCAGGTCGCCTTCGGTCGCGGGGGCCGTGTGCACCGCGCCGACGACGGGGGTGAAAGGCCGAAGCTGCGCGGGAGGGTCACTGTGCATGAGCGATGCCCAGATGTCACTACCGACACCGACGGTGCACGTTAGCGATGCATCGGGAAATCGGAAGGTGATGGCTTTCATCGAGTCCGAAAGGTCGGCGAGAACGCCGCGCACAGCATCGATGCCGTCCGGCGCGATGGTCATGACCAGGAACACCGCGTTCGCAGTGAGGGGTGCGCCGGGCGCCTGTGTCGGTCCGGTCTTAGCGCTGGTCATTTCGTACTCGCTCGCTCTCGCGTTCGTCTGACGGCACCAGCTTGACGGTGGTTGAGCGGATCCACCTCCGACAGGTGACGAGGGTGCATGCGACGGCTATACGGCTTGCACCTCCGGAACCGGGGACGTGCACGAACTGTCCATCGCGGACTGAACGGACGTCGCAAAGCCCCGGTTGCGACTCGCAATACCTTGAGTGCCACACGACCTGAATGGAGACACCATGGACGCAATCGGCCGCGAGGCACTCACCGGCATCCAACAACTCGAACGGGAGCTCATCGTGCGTGACTTTGTCGCGCTCCTCAACGACCGCGCTCACGCGGAGCTGCACCCGTTCCTCACCGAAGACGTCGTGTATCGACCATCTGCGAGCAAGAGCGTGTGGGGGCGGTCTGCGGTCACCCGGATGATCGCCGACCTCCACGAGAGCTTCGACCAGTGGACTACAGACCTCGAGTCTGTCGCTGTGTGCGGCGACACAGTGCTCACCGAGCAGCGCCTGCGCCTGCGACTGCCGGGCACGTCCACCGTCGAGGTGATGGGTTTCGCAAGCTTCCGCCTTGCGGGCGCCCAGATCAGTGCATGGAATCAGATTCACGCGTGAGTTGTAACCGAGCGCGACGCTCGGTTCTTATGCCATTCGCGCAGACCCTTTCGGGAGTTGACTCCCGATTTCGCATAGATATGGCGAATGTGGGATACGACCGTGTGGGGCGACATGAAAAGCGCATCTGCGATCTGCTGCGTTGTAGCTCCGGCGGCGACACGTTCGAGTACTTGCTGCTCACGTGGCGAGAGCATCTGGGGATCGCCCTGTGCATGCGCGCGACGGCGAACGCCATGATGCCGAAGTGCTTGCAGCACACGGTTGACGTCGCGGTGCGCGCTCGCGTTCTCGTAGATGCCGAGAGCTTCGCTCAGCGCTGACACCGCCCGCTCATCCGCGGTCTCCGCGGCGGCTACGAACTCGAGGACAAGAGCGAGGATGAGAGGACGGTCCAACTGCCGAAGTGCATCGGCGGCCTCGGACAGCAAGTGCGGATCCCGGCTACGACAGCCTTCAGCGGCCTGAAGGATCGCCCGGCAGTATGCACTTCTCGGATTGTGGTCGTATCGTATGCGGGCTCGCGAGATAACGTTCTGAGCGAGTTCGTCATCATTGGAACGGATCGCGACCTCCATCAGGAGGAGATCGTCCGCGAAGTCGGAGGGCGTTGTCATCGCGGGAATTGGATCGTGAAGCGATTCACGCGCCAGCGCACTGTGCGTCACCGCCTCATCGATGTTTCCGTCATTGAGGGCTCGCAGCACGAGCATCCACTGCCCCGCCCGTACGACACCACCTCCGGAAGCGAGAGCCTCGACGATGGGCTCCGACTGTTGACGGAGAGACGTGTCCCCGGTGCGGAGGGCGATCCGAAACAGGACGATGCCAGCGGTCGCGTTCGCGAAATCGCCGAGGCCCAGTTCGCCGGCAAGGGCAAGCACCGACTCGGCCTGTAGCATCGCCTCGTCCAGCCGGCCCAGGTCATGTAGGACGCGCGCGCGAACCATCATCCAGTAGGCCTCGGCGACAGCGGCCTTGGACGCGAGCGCGGAGCGCAGCCCTTCGTCCACCAACTCCAGGGCGTGCTGGACGTCGCCCTTGGAGTTGTGGAGGAACGCATCCCACAACCCTTCCGGCACCCATCGCGCCAGGTCCAGGCCGGCGAGAGCAGCACGCTTCGACGCCGCCTGCATGAGAGTGACTGCATCGTCGAACCGATTGCTGTTGAACGCGAACACGGACTCGGTCGCGTCGACCGTGGCCAGTGCCTCATGGTCGACATCGGGGTCGGCGACCTCCCGCGCGAGCGCGAGAGTGCGGGTCAGCTCGACGAAGTCGGCCTTGTTCGCGCAGTTCAACGCGCGCACTGCAAGTAGGTCAGCGCGCGTCGAGCGTTCGATGCCCGCGAGTGCGAGCGCCTCATCGCAGGTCGCGATGGCTTGGTCGAACGAGGATTCAGTCTGGCGACGGGCAGCACCGAGAAGGACGCGCGCGCGGGACTCCGGCGAGAGATAGGGCGTGAGTGCTTGAGTTGCGTCATCCGCTTGGGCGTGGCGTCCGTCAGCCCAGAGGTACGGCAGAAGTTCGGTGCTGGCTTCCGCCAACGCAGGAACGTTGTTCGCGAGGCGCAAGGCTGCCGCCGCGAGGTCCGCAGCTTGCGAGGTGTCGGAGGCTGCCAACTGCTGCGCGGCGTCACGGATCAGAGCAAACGACTGCTGGTCGCCGGGTTCCGCGGCCTCCACGAGCGCCGCGGCCACGGCGGATGCCGGTTCACCGGAGGCGAGACGAAGCTGGGCTACCTCCCGCAGCATGGCTTTGCGGACGGATGCAGGGATCGTTGCCTCGACGGCTTCTCGGATCGTGTCGTGCACGAAGGCGAGCGTCGACCCGTCTTCGGTCAAAAAGTCCGCACCCAGCAATTCCCGCACGATGGGCATCGAGGCAACGGCGGTAGTGTCGGTTGCTGCCAGAACATCGGTGAGTCGGAATCGTCTGCCGAACAGGCTTGCGACCTGGGCGAATGTCAGAGCGTTGTCGGATAGATGGGTGACGCGCTGTCGCGACGCCGCCCCGAACCTGGAAGGAACAGCAGAGCCGATAGCATCCACGACCCCGTCATGAGCTTGGAGGAGCGCCTCTTCTTGGAGCCCGCGCACGAGCTCGACGACGAGTAGCGGGATGTGTGAGGTTCGCTCGAGGGCTGCCTCGAGCTTGGGGCCGAGGGTGGCGCCGGCGAGGTCTGCAGCGATCTCGAGTGCAGCGTCGGCGGCGACGGGCTCGAGGTCGAGCACCGTGCCGGTGCGCTCGACATAATCGGCGACTCGAGCGTGCGCCGCCCGGAACTGCCCAGAGCGGCTTGCAAGCACCCAGGCGACGGGCTGATCCGAGAGCGCAGCCGCTGACCGCAGGAGGATTCCGACCGACGCGGCATCCAACCACTGCAGGTCATCGATGACGACGACCGCGCCTCCCATCGTCGTCGCCGCAGCCTCCAATCTGTCTGTCAGAAGGCGCGTGATCCAATACTGCGGTTCCCCCGCACCGAGGAGCGGTCGCAGGTCCTCCTCCGACGCCAGGGGCGGTGCACCACGCAGCATCGCTTCGGTCAGCGCCCCCAGCGGAACTGCCCCGGAGTCAACGTCTGGGGTGATGGTGAGGGTGGCCCATCCCTGCCGCTCGGCAAAGGCAAGAACCTCCGCGAGAAGTCGAGTCTTTCCCATACCTGCGCGTCCACGAACGAGCACGGGTGCGGGCGCGCCAGAGACTGAGCGGTTGACCGACTCCACGAGGGACGAGGTGACGTCACCACGTCCGCGAAGCGGAGTACTAGACGCGATGGAAGAACCGGCCAAGAAGGCGCGGTCTGACGCAACGGCGTAGCCGGAGTGTCGGTCGTGCATCCCCCCATTATCCCGAAGCGACGTTGCACGTTCGTTTCGAGGTGATGTGGATATCTCGAAGAGGGGATGTGAACGCTCCCATCCCTGCCTACCGTTGATGCCGTCGCCGCGTCCTGGGTGGTACAACTTGGGCCTCTTCGCCGACGACACGTCGTTCCTACGCTAAAGCCGAGGGCGAGATTATGGCCCGAGAAAGGAAGCATCATCATGCATCGTCAGAGCGCTAGGCGCGGCGTCGCAAGGGTCCGAAGCGTATGAGCCTGCAGACACTCGCGGACGACCTTGCAGAAGACCTCGGCCGATCCGTCGTCATCAACGACGCCCAGTACCGCCCGATGGTCTCCAGCGCGCAGGGAGAGGAGATCGACGAACTCCGTGCTCGCGGGCTTCTCGGACGCGCGACGCCTCCGCGCGAGCGCGCGTACCTGGAGAGCATTCATCTGTCCTCTGCCAAACGGCCCCAGACCGTAAACCTCGACCAGTTCGGTGCACGCGAACGCCTGGCCGTTCCGATTCGCTCCGACGACGCGCTGCTCGGCGTCATGTGGCTGATCACGGGCGGACTCGCGCCGCTGACATCCGCGCAGTTCCGCGCCATTGACGCAGCGGTGGATATCGCACGTGAATATCTCGCGGCCGCGCAGGACGATACACCGGGACGATCCACGCGCGAAATGGTCATTCGCGGGCTTCTTGCCGCGGATCCGGTTGCCAGGCGGGATGCGCTGAGCACTGCTGTCCGCACTCACGGGGTATCGCGCAGCTCGGCAACGGTCGTTCGTGCCGTGTCCGTCGGGCACGATACGTCCGTCGTGCAGCGCGCTTCACTCGGACGAGCCCTGGAGAGTGTGGCCAAAGCCACCCTCATGTTCATGGGTGAGATCGGAGCTGCCCTGCTGTTCCTGGAACGCTCGAATGAGAATGCGCGAACGGACGAGCTCATCACGGCCGAGGCCGCGCGAGCCGGTGTGCTCCTGCGAGCAATCGGGTCCGCTCACCTGACCGAGACGGACATCGACGTACGGCCGGTCGCTGAGCGAGCGGTCGCGACAGCGGCAGTCGCTGAGCTCCTTCCTGACCTGGGAAAGAGCCTGCGGGCCGAAGACATCGGCCCCTGGTTGCTCATCGCCGACGTCGTCTCAGACCCGAGCCGGCTCCAGTGGTACTCGCCGGCCGCGTACACACTGATCCACGACGCAGACCCGCTGCGTCGCCAGACCATCGAGACGCTCCTCGACCATGCACACCAAATCAAGGTCGTCTGCGAGGAACTGCATATCCACCGCACGACGCTCTACTACCGGTTGGAAAACATGCCTCAAGTGGTGAAAGACGCGATGGATGACGGAATGAAACGCAGCGCACTGCACCTCGGCTTGAAACTTGCGTCCTACTGGGAGAACGCAGGTCACATCCAATGAGGGCACGCAGCCGGCAAGTTCAGACCAGCGACGGTGTGACCCTGGAGCTGTACGACACGGGTGGGAACGGCGTCCCGCTCCTGATGCTTCACGGGTGGTCGCAATCGCAGGAGATGTTCCGGCACCAGCGTGAAGGACTCACCGAGCGCCGCGTCATCACCTATGACGCGCGTGGACATGGAAGGTCAGAGAAGCCCTGGCGCGGGCACCGTATCGCCCGTCTCGCGGCCGACCTCCGAGACATCCTCGACGAACTCGACATCCCGACCGTCGACCTCCTCGGCTGGTCGATGGGCGTCTCCGTCATCTGGTCCTACCTCGAACTTTTCGGAGACAGCAGAGTACGCAGCATCGTGATGGTGGACCAACCAGCCGCGGTCGTCGCGCAACTGTGGATGAGTCCGCAAGAGCAGCAGTCCGCGGGCTGCATCCTGCCGCCGGACGGGCTCGGCGCGCTCGCCAATGCCATCGCTGATGATGCTGGTGGGGAAGCGGCGGTGCGTGCTTTCGTGCGGAGCATGTTCACGGGGCCCGTCGACGACGACCTCTGGTCGTTTGTGTCATCGGAGGTCGCTCAGACGCCGCGTCGTGTTGCCGCGCCGCTGCTGTTCGACCACGGCGCGCAGGACTGGCGGGAACTGCTTCCGACCATCACCAAGCCCACCCTCGTGCTGGGTTGCGACGGTAGCCACGTCTCCCCGGAATCGCAGCGCTACGTCGCATCGCGTATACCTGGAGCGCTCGTGCACATCTTCCCGCGGGATGTAGCGAGCTCCCACTTCCCGTTCCTGGAAAACCCGGAGGCATTCAACGATGTCGTCCGGGTCTTCCTTGACGCGAATGCGGTTTCCGACACCCGTCCAGTCAAGTAACGACAACGCGTAGGAGCGGGGGCCCGCGCCCCGCTCCTACCGTGGGATGCGACCCGGAGATCTCGGGGCCTGAAGGAGTGGGATATGCGCGAGAAGCCGACCGTTGTGATGGTGCACGGTGCGTTCTCTGATGGGGCGAGCTGGTCGCCGGTTGCGATGCGGATAATGGGGGCGGGCATCGAGGTGCGTGTTCCCGCCATCTCGAACCGGAGTCTCGCGGCGGATGCCGCGTACGTGCGGTCGTTCGTAGAGAACATCGAGGGTCCTGTCCTGCTGGTCGGCCACTCCTACGGTGCTACCGTCGCCTCCGTCGCAGGGATTGCCGAGAACGTTCGCGGGCTGGTCTTCGTGGCCGGTTTCATCCTCGATGTGGATGAGAGCGCAGATGACCTGCGGCAGCGCTTCCCGGCATCGGACGCCGCAAACTTCTTTGATTACCGGCCCTACGCCACCGCAGACGGCGCGACTCGGCGCGAGGTGTCCGTCGCCATCGACGAGTTCCCCTTCCTCGCTGCCCTCGGAATCCCCGCCGACGAAGCTGCCGTCTTCGCCGTCACCCAGCGACCGCTGGACGCCGCGGTGCTCGACGAGAGGGCTGCACACGCTGCCTGGCGCTCACGTCCGACTTGGGGCATCGTCGCTACCGCCGACCACATCGTGAACCCGGATGTTGTGCGTTTCGGCCTCGAACGAGCCTCAGCACTCGAGGTAATCGAGTTGCCAGGCCCGCACCTCATCATGCACACCCATCCCGGCGACGTCGCACGTTTCATCATCGACGCTGCCAACGCGGTTCCCTGACTACGATTTCGGTGCTGATGTGACCGTCGCCGGGGGCCGGGAAAAAGTGGGTTTTTGGCCTGGGGGGGGAAGGGAACTGGGTGCGCGGGCGGGGTCATCCATTCCCGTTTTGTTGGTTGGCGGTTTTTTTTGTCACCC
>NZ_JBSHIM010000006.1:68037-145679 GCF_053618975.1 Microbacterium sp. NPDC055599
AAGACTCCAAGCGTTTACCCATACCCGCTACAACTACTTTTCCTACACTACGGTTTTGTGCTTGGTGTACCCCCCCCCCCCCCCAAAACACGCGTGTCTTCGCGTCCGGGGCGCGACGGGCCATTGGCGCCGCTGAGGGTCCCGGCATTCCGATTGCTGTGGGTCGCGGGTTTTGTGAGCAATATCGGCATCTGGATGCAGACTGTCGGCGCCCAATGGCAACTCGTTGCCGACGACAGCTCATCTGTTGTCGTCGCTCTCGTGCAAACGGCGTCAGCGGCCCCTGTGTTGTTGTTGGCGCTGCCATCGGGAGTGCTAGGCGAGTTCCTGAATCGACGCACGGTGATGCTCGTCACACAGGTCGTGCAATTGGGGGCGTCAGTGGCTTTGGTAGCGCTGTCGGCTGGGGGCGATCTCCCAGCGAGCACACTCCTCGCCGTCACGTGCGTGCTCGGTGCTGCGTCCGCCGTGCAGATGCCCGCAGCGCAGTCAGTGATCTCGGACATCGTGCCGCGTGCACAGGTGGCGGACGCGGCATCACTGTCGTCAATCAGCGTAAACGTCGCGCGCGCGGCAGGTCCGGCCGTCGCCGGGCTAACCATCGCGCAGTTTGGGATCACCGCGGTGTTCATCGTGAACGCCGCCTCGTTCGTCATCTACTTGGGCGCACTCATCGCCTGGCGCAACTATCGAGCCCCGCAGACACCGGCCGAGCCTTTCCTGCACGCGATGCGCGAGGGCGTTCGCTTCGTCTTCCGCTCGTCGAAGGTGCGCTCTCTCTATATGCGCTTGGCGATCTTCCTCGTGCCGGCCAATGCCCTCTGGGCATTGCTCCCCGTTTTCGCTCAGCGCACCCTCGGTCTCGGAGCAGATGGCTACGGGGTGCTTCTGGGAGTCCTGGGCGTGGGCACCATCGTCGGCGCGGCTCTCGTGGCGCCGTGGCGTGACCGATGGGGAGTGAACGGCGTACTGCTCGCATCGAGGACGCTCTTCGGCCTGGCGTTGTGCGCCCTGCTATTCACGGGCGACTTGTGGATCATCTTCCTCGCGCTCGTTGCTGGCGGTGCGGGGTGGATTGGCGTCATCGCCACTGTGAACGCGGTCGTTCAGGCCTCGTTGCCGGAACACGTACGCACGCGGGGTCTGTCGATCTACCAACTGGTCCTCTATGGGGGTACCGCGGTGGGGTCGGCGGCGAGCGGCGCCGTGGCTGTTGTCGTCGGTGCGGACGCGGTGCTCGTCGGCGCTGGGTCCGTGATCCTTCTCCTGGCCGTGGTGCAGGCCTTTCTTCCGTTCGCTGAGCCACCTCGCAGTGTCCGTCGAACCGCTGACGCGGCTGCGACAACCGCACCACGCCGCCAAAGTCTGTGAAGTAGCGGCTCCGCCGAACGCTGTGCGGGGAGCCCCCAGTCGCCGGCGATTCAAGTGGGTTTCTGATCAGCGGTCGAAGGGGCGTCCGTCAGTTGTCGCAGGGGTTCCCGCATGGTCACACCTACCGTGACCACATGAGCGATTTCTCAAGATCCGCGCACCGCGTCGCCGTAGCAGGAGGTTCCATCGGCGGACTGTTCGCCGCGGCCATGCTGCACCGGCTGGGGCATGACGTGACGGTGTACGAGAAGTCGGTGCACGGTCTTCGAGCGCGGGGTGCCGGGCTCGTCGCCCAGGACGAGGTCTTCACGGCGCTTGACGCTGCGGGCGTCGCACCGTCTGCGGTGCCTGGCGTGACGTCCGTCGAACGGATCACCCTCGACCTGCGAGGAGCGATTCGTTACCGAGAACGTGCCGAGCAGACGCAGTTGTCCTGGGACCGGCTTTACGACGGTCTTCGCGGGGTGATCCCCGACTCTCGGTATGTTCTGGACAGTCCGGTAACGGGCGTCCGGGCCGGCGCCGACGTCATCTCCTTCTCCGCGGGTAACGAACGACATGAGGCTGACCTGCTGGTCGGAGCAGACGGAGCGCACTCGCACGTGCGTCGTTTCGTTGCGCCAGAAGGCGGCGAACCTGCCTACGTCGGTTATGCCATCTGGCGCGGCCTCATCCCTGAAGACCTCGTTCCTTCCGGTGCCGCCGACACCCTGTTTCGACGGATGACGTTCTACACGGGACCGGGGGAGCACGCGCTCGGATATCTCGTCCCCGGGCCCGAAGGTCAGACGCAGCCGGGGAGTCGTCGGTACAACTGGGTCTGGTATCGCTCGATGAGCTCAGGGGATCTATCGACGCTGACGACTGCGGCCGGTCGCTCGTCCACATCCACGTCTCTCGCCCCGGGCCAGACGCCGGCGGATGTCGCGACGCACCTGATTGCAGCGGCCCAGCATCGCCTTCCACCCCAGTTCGCTGAGGTGGTCGCGATGGAGCCACGACCATTCCTGCAGGGTGTCCTCGACTATGTCGCTCCCCGGATCACTCGAGATCGCGCAGTGCTTCTGGGGGATGCGGCAACGGTCGTGCGTCCGCATACAGCGATGGGTGCGGCCAAGGCCGCCGGCGACGCTCTCACTCTGGCCCGCGCACTCCATTCATCGACCATCGACGACGCTCTCGTCGCCTATGGCGAGCAGCGGCTCCCGGTGGCCAGGAGTATCGCAGAATACGGCGTGAGGCTCGGCGAGCAGCTGCCCCTATGACCTGACGTCCGCCAAACGATCCAGAATGAAACGCTGAAGCACGAGGGCGTGATTGACCGCAGGATCGTGCGCGGCGTACACCAGGGTCACCGTGTCGTGTGCGTTAGCGACATCGAGGAGATGTTGAACTGCCGTGGTGTTCTCCTCCAGCTCTGCGTCGTATCGAACCGTGAATTCCGCCATGCGCGCGGGGTCGTGATCCCACCACGTCCGCAGATCAGGCGAGGGCGCGATGTTTTTCAACCACTCGTCAAGAGCCGCGCGCTCCTTTGAAACGCCACGCGGCCAGAGGCGGTCTACGAGAACCCGGTAGCCGTCTGCGGTGGACGTCGGTTCGTACGCACGCTTGATGAGAACGTTCGACATGAGTGGCCTTTCGTGAAATGGGTCAGGCGAAAGTCTTCTCGCTTGCCTCAGGTGCGCTAGCGAACACCTCGAAGCCAGGTTTCGGGTACTGCGTGGTCATGGTGTGGAACGGTAACGAGGGCACCTCGAAGTTGTGGACACGCATCTGGATCTCGCCAATCCCATCCAAGCGCAGGTGAGAGTCGAGGTCCGAAGGTCGAGCCACCTCGTGCAAGTTCCAGCGGCTCACGAAGTCTGGGTCCCTCGACAGTTCGCGGACGATCTCCTCATATCGCGCGGATCTGCGATCCCCGAGGAAACGGAGGGTCGCGATACCTCGAGTGGCAAGCTCGTCCCAGTTGACGATCTGCCGCTTGTTCTCGGAGGCGAAGTGCGTGATTACAGCGTTGACACCGGGGCGGATGGCCCCCGAACTCAGAGAGTGCATGCGTTCGTTGACAGCGACGATGTCGAGGTTACCGTCGGTGATGTACGCCGGGATGTGGGCCCAGGTGTCGAGGAGTTCGCGGATGATGTAGGTCTTCTCGGGCGGGATGGTGCGCCGTTGCTCCTCGACTCTCCCGGTGAGGCGATTGACGTACTCGACGCACACGTCGTCCAGATTGAGAGCGCGAGCGAGGGCACGGACCACTTTTGTGGAGGGGTCTGCTCCCCGTCCCTGTTCGAGGCGGGTGTAGTACTCCACGCTGATGTCCGCGAGCATCGCCACTTCTTCGCGCTTGAGTCCGGAGACCCTTCTGCCGTCATCGGGACGCAGGCCGACGTCCGCTGGCAGGACGTGGGCACGCCGCGCACGCAGAAAGTTGCCCAGAACACTCTTGTTACTGCTCACCGAGCTCCCTGAAGATGCATGAATAGTCCTCCCGGCTCGTGCGGAGTCAGGAGTATGGACGCTTCACCGTATGGAGGCGGAGTGGCGATTCACATCACCTATCTGAAAAATCCACATCCCCTCTTCGAGCGGCCTGCTGACCCGCGTCTCGACCGCCTCCCTCATTCGGATAGACGTAGTAATGAGAATCGGCAATTGTCGGAGGCATCGCGAACGCACGAAAGTTACCTTGAATTCAGTCGCCACATCGTCGAGGCGCAAACTACCCACCAGTCGCGCGGGCTTGCTCGTTCGACGACACGACAGAGGATTCATCATGGGATACATCACCACCGAAGACGGCGCAGAGATCTACTTCAAGGACTGGGGCAACAAGGACGCCCAGCCCATCGTGTTCCACCACGGATGGCCGCTGTCGTCCGACGACTGGGACGCACAGATGCTGTACTTCCTCGCCAAGGGCTACCGCGTGGTCGCAAGCGACCGCCGCGGTCACGGCCGTTCGTCGCAGATCAGCACCGGCCACGACATGGACCACTACGCGAGTGACGTGAACGCCGTCGTCGAGCACCTCGACCTGAAGAACGCCATCCACATCGGCCACTCCACCGGTGGCGGCCAGGTCGCCCGCTACGTCGCGAAGTACGGTCAGCCTCAGGGCCGCGTCGCGAAGGCCGTTCTCGTCTCGTCTGTTCCTCCCATCATGCTGAAGTCCGACAGTAACCCCGAGGGCACGCCCATCGAGGTCCTCGACGGCTTCCGCAGCGCTCTCGCCGCCAACCGCGCCGAGTTCTTCCAGGCTGTCGCCTCGGGTCCGTTCTATGGCTTCAACCGCGACGGCGTCGAGGTCTCCGAGCCGGTCGTCGCCAACTGGTGGCGTCAGGGCATGACTGGCAGCGCGCTCGCCCACTACGAGGGCATCAAGGCGTTCTCCGAGACCGACCAGACCGAAGACCTCAAGGCCATCACGGTTCCCGTCCTCGTCATGCAGGGCGACGACGACCAGGTCGTCCCGTACAAGGCGGCCGCGCTTCTGCAGCACGAGCTCCTTCAGAACTCCGAGTTGAAGCTCTACGCCGGCTACCCGCACGGCATGCTGACCACCCACGCGGACGTCATCAACCCCGACCTGCTCGCCTTCATCCAGAAGTAAGCAGCGTCTCGTCCACGAACGGGGTGCCTTCGGACGAGTCCGAAGGCACCCCGTTTTTCGCATGTCGCTAGCGCGAGTCGTCCCTATCCCTTGTCGGGCGTCTGAACGCAATCATTCGAGCATCGAGTGAATCGAAAGCGCTGAGACCACGTCGAGAAGGTCTCGAGGATTCGAGAGGTCCTTCTGCAGCAGCGCTTCTACTCGCCGTACTCGTTGCTGCACGGTGTTCACGTGTAGCCGCAGAGCTTTCGCGGTCGCGCCTCGATCAAAATCGTGGGCGACGAGGGATTGCAGCGTGCGCATCAAAGACGCCCCACGCATAGAGTCGTAGTTCAGGACTGGACCTAGCTGGGTCTGCAGGTGTTGGCCGAGAACGTCCGGCTCGTCAATGTGTAGTAGAAGACCCGCGTACCCGAGCTGGGTTGCCTGCACGGACCTTCCTGGTGCGAAGCGGAGTGCCAACGCGTGCGCTCCAGTCGCTACCCGGACCGCCTCTGCCAGGGTGCGTCGCGGAATACCTGACGCAGCCACAGTCACGCTCGTCGCGGGATACGCGACGGAGAGAGTGGCGTGTACTTCCTCCCCGGCCTCATCACCTACCGAATCGGGCCACACAGCGACGATGCTCCCGCCGTACTCGGCGACGAGTGGGCGGAGAGTGACGTCCTCCTTCTGCAGCCGCAGGCGACCCAGCCGAGCGAGAACCCCGCGATGTAGGTGGCTACTCGCAGTCGGATTTGACGGCTCATGAGGCACAACCGAGATCACGGTTGCAACGCGCAGCCGAGTGAGATCGAAGCCCATGGCATCTGCCCGCCGAAGCGATTGCTCACTGATGCCAGACGTGACCACGTCCTGCAGGAGCTCGCCAGCGATGCGGTGCTCGGCGTCCAACGCGGCGCGCTGCCGAAGCAGCTCGAGAGTCAGCACCGCCACGGCATGGCCAATGGCGACTTCCTCGACAGTCTCTAGACGTGCGTCCTGCGGCTTCTCGCCCGCATCGCCCCAAATCGTCAGCTCTCCAACTACCTCGCCGTCGACGGTGATCGGTCGCGTGGCGAGTGCCTCCCGGGGGTCGGTGGGCGAGGCGTCCGAGTCAGCTGACGATGAGTACGATGCGGGCCTGCGCACGATCCCTTGAAGTGCTGAGACGATGGCATCGATACCGCGAGAGCTCAGGGATGCCTGCAGCAATTCTTCACGTATCGCCTGGCTGCGTGCGAGCAGGTCGCGCTGCTCCACTAGTGCTTCGTTCGACCGCCGCAGGTCGTCCACCAGTGCGGTCGAGGCGATTGCTGCTGCAGCGTGATTGGCGAGTAGGGTCAAGCGTTCGATCTCGTCTGCGGTGTACGTGTGCCTTTCGGTGTGATAACCGTTCAAGGTGCCGAGAATGCCTCGTTCGCTGCGCAGCGGGACGCTGATCATCGAGGTGTAGCCCTGGTCGTGCGCAATGCCTCCCCAAGGTTCAAACCCGCTCTCCGCCTCAATGTCTGACACAACAACGGGCAGGCCACCGAAGTATGCACGGCTCGACGGTGCTTCGCTTCCGAGTCCGACCGGGTTGGTCTGGTTGATGCGCTGTACGTAGTCCCGTGATAGTCCGTCCCATCCGGTGAGCAGCAGCGCCGTCCGCGACGGATTCGGAGTGAACACCCCGCAGAAGTCGAGGGGGAGTAGCTCACGTGCGGTCGCCGCGACGAGACCGAGTGCTTCTTCGACGAGAATCCCACGCGATGCCACCTCGGTGATTTCACGAAGGCGGGCAAGCCAAGAGACAAGATCTGCGGTCACCACACCATGTGACCACTGACACCTGTTCCGCACAAGAGTGTTCCTGGAAACATCGCGGGCTGGAATGCGCGATGCTCAACTTGTCAGACCGGTCCCGCCGGTGCGAAACACAAAGGAGTGCCATGAGTCTTCTCGACGCAGCTGTTCGCCCCAATCCGCAGCAGCCGTACGAATCTAACGGAGCATTGCTCCGCGACATCATTAATCCGTCTACCGGGTCCATGATCACGTCCGTCCCCGAACACGGCCCTGACGACGTTGACATCGCGGTGGCGTCGGCGCTCGCTGCTTTCTCAACCGGAACGTGGCCGGCGTTGACCGCGACCGAGCGGGCACGAATCCTGCTCCGCGTCGCCGACGAGATTGAGGCGAGCAGCGAGGAGCTCTATCAGCTCGAGGCCCTGAACAATGGCCGCCCTGTGAACGAAACACGCGCTCAGCTGTCCCGGGTGCCGGAGTGGTTTCGATACAACGCGGGACTCCTTGCGGCCCAGCGCACGGCGGTGTTGCCCACGGATGGTCCGTATCTCACATACCAGCGGCGCGCTCCGCTGGGCGTCTGCGCCATCATCACGCCCTTCAACCACCCGATGCTCATCCTCGCCCGCAGCCTGTCGGCTGCGCTGGCTAACGGCAACACCGTCGTCATCAAACCCTCCGAGATGACGCCCCTGACGACGCTCGCCCTCCTCCCAATCCTCCAGCGCGCAGGCGTTCCTGAGGGGGTGGTCAACGTCGTCACCGGTGCCGCACCTGCGGGGATACGTCTCACAGAGCATCCCGATGTGGCGAAAGTAACGCTCACTGGCGGGACGGAGACCGGACGCTCTGCGGCCGTCGCAGCTGCACGTCGATTCGCACGGATGACCGCCGAGCTCGGGGGTAAGACCCCCATCATCGTTTTCGACGACTCGGATGCGAAGGGAGCCGCGGAAGGCGCAGCATTCGCTGCTTTCATCGCCGCGGGGCAGTCGTGCGTCGCCGGCTCGAGGTTCCTTGTGCAGCGGGGCATCTACGACTCTTTCGTCGAGCATCTCGCGGCCCGTGCTGCCGCAATTCGGATCGGAGATCCCCGCAGCCCCCAGACGCAGATGGGGCCGCTGATCAGCGAGCGCCAACGTGGAAAGGTCGCCGAACTCGTCGACTCGGCACGAGCGGAAGGCGCGACCATCCTCGCCGGCGGCAATGTCCCTGCACTCGAAGGTGAACTCGCCAATGGTTTCTTCTACGCGCCGACAGTCATCTCCGACGCGACGATGGACATGCGCGTCGCCCGCGAGGAAATCTTCGGACCGGTCGCAGTCGTCATCCCATTCGACGCTGAAGACGAGGCCATCTCGATGGCAAACGACAACCCCTACGGGCTGGGAGCGGGCGTCTGGACCAGTGACTTCTCACGTGGGCTCCGGGTCGCGGACGGTGTGAAAGCCGGAATGGTGTGGATCAACGACCACCACCGTCTTGAGCCTTCGCTCCCCTGGGGTGGGGTCAAAGAATCCGGGATCGGCAAGGACGCAGGCTCGGAGTCGTTCGACGACTTCTCCTGGATCAAGACTGTCGTCGCCCGCACTGCCCCCGGGTACTCCGATTGGTACGGCGGAGCCAACGAACGCTTGAACTGACACGCACCACGACCGAAAGGACGTCAATGATGACGCGCACGGCCACTACTGCCCGCACCGGATGGAGGGCAGAGATCACCAAAGCTCAATGGCTTGTTCTCGCAGGAACGATGCTCGGGTGGGGGCTCGATGGATTCGCAGGGAGCCTTTACATCCTGGTCCTCGGCCCCACAATGACCGAGCTCCTTCCGAACAGCGGGATCGAGGCCACCCCTGCCAATATTGGGCTCTACGGAGGTCTCACGGTCGGCCTCTTTCTTGCGGGGTGGGCCGTCGGAGGGGTGGCGTTCGGAGTCCTTGCGGACTACATCGGCCGCACGAAGATCCTCGCTCTCGGCGTCCTCACCTACGCCGTATTCACGGCGGGTGCCGCATTCGTGGACAACTGGTGGCTACTCGGCGTCCTTCGTTTCATCGCCGGCGTAGGGTCCGGTGTAGAAGCTCCAGTCGGGGCCGCGCTCATCGCCGAGTCCTGGCGAAACCGCTACCGCGCGCGTGCCGGCGGACTGATGATGTCGGGCTACGCGATGGGGTTCTTCGCCGCCGCGCTCGCATACGCCCTCTTGGGCGACCTCGGCTGGCGGTTCATGATGGCCCTGGCTGTCCTTCCCGCCGTCCTCGTCTGGTTCATCCGTCGATTCGTCAAGGAGCCGGAAGAATCCACCGAAGCGATCCGCGTACGCCGCGAACGCAAGCAGAGCGGTCGCCGAGACCACCGGGACGCCTTCGTGTTGAAGCGGCTGTTCATGCGACCGTTGCTGAAGCCGACCCTCATCTGCACCGCTATCGCCACTGGTGCGCTCATCGCCTTCTGGAGCGTGAGCACGTGGTACCCGCAGATCATTCGCCAGATGGGAGCGGCGGCGGGGACGGAACCGGGCCAGATCGCCCAAGACGTTGCGCTTGCCTCAATGCTGTTCAACGCGGGCGGCATCATCGGATACGCGGCATGGGGGTTCATCGCGGACGCCATCGGACGCAAACCAACCTTCCTGCTTACTTTCGGTGTCGCCGCGGTCACCATCGCGGTGATCTTCCCGTTCGACAGGCCACTCGGTGTCTTCCTAGGGGCGATGCCGGTGCTCGGCTTCGCGCTCTTCGGCTCTCTGTCTGGGTCTTTCATCTACGGACCGGAGCTGTTTCCCACAAGCCTCAGGGCGACCGCAATCGCCTTCTGCAACAGCGTCGGGCGAATCTTCACGGCTGCTGGACCGCTCGTGGCAGGAGTCATTGCCACTTCCTGGTTCGCTGGCAACCTCGGAATCGCGACCACCGTGATCGCCGCGCTGGGTGTCGTCGGCCTCATCGGTGTCGCGTTCGCAACCGAGACCCGCGGAAAGCCCCTGCCGACAGACGTCGCCGAACCCAACCCCTCCGACCATACGTAACACCCAGGAGAACGACTATGCAGTACACCAGTGACAAGTTCGCAGGCTCCACCGCTCTCGTTATCGGCGGATCCATCGGCGGGCTGACCGCGGGCCTCGTGCTTCGCGACATCGGCTTCGACGTCGACATCTTCGAACGTACCCCCGTTCCTTTGCACGGCCGCGGCGGCGGCATCGTCCTACAGCCCGACACGATGCGTTGGTTCATCGAGCGCAGTGACCAAGACGCGAGCTCGTTGTTCACTACGACGTCCACCGTTCAGTACGTCGAGCGGGACAACGGAACCGTCTTCGCCGAGCCGCGCGAGTGGCAATACACGTCCTGGGGAACCTTCTACCGCGCGCTGCTCGCAGACTTCGGGGAAGAGCGCTACCACCTCGACTCACAAGCAGTGCGGTGGACACCAGGCTCCGCCGCCGAGCAAGCGGCGGTGGAGTTCGCAGACGGGACGACCCGACGTGCAGATCTCGTCGTCTTCGCGGACGGGATCGGCTCTGTTGGAAGGCCACTCTTCGATGCCGATGCGCTCAGCCGATACTCCGGATACGTGGGATGGCGCGGGACAGTCCCGGTCGCCGACCTTTCACCTGAAACGAGGGCGTCGATGGGCGACGCCATCACCTATAACGTGCTCGACCACTCCCACATCACGCTGTACCCGATCCCCGGGGAGGAGGGCGTCGAGCCGGAACATCAGCTCATGAACTACGTGTGGTATCGGAATGTCGCCGAAGGTGGTGAGCTCACTGACCTCTTGCACGGACTCAATGGATACGTTGGCGTGCTCACCGTGCCCCCGGGCCTGGTGCGAGAGAAGCACGTGGAGGAGCTGCGCGAGGTTGCTCGCACGCAACTCGCGCCCGGCCCGCAGGAAGTTGTCCTGAAGACCGAGCAGCCGTACGTCCAGGTCGTCCAGGACTTGCGGTCCGCTCGCATGGCCCTCGGACGCGGCGCCCTCATCGGAGACGCAGCGTGCGCGGCACGGCCCCACGCGGCAGCAGGTACTGCCAAGGCCGCAGCCGACGCCTGGGCTCTGCGTGATGCGCTGCTAGCGGCCGACGATGTGGAAGCGGCGCTCTCGGCGTGGGAACCGGGCCAGCTCGAGCTCAGCGCCGCCCTCCTCTCGCGAGTCGTCGCAATGGGGGAGCGGTCGCAGGTGCACGGCACCTGGACTCCGGGAGACCCCGAGCTGCGCTTCGGACTCTACGGCTCGGGCGTCACCGAGCGGCCCTCGGCCCATTCTGACGCCGCCCTCGCACCGACTCACTGATAGGAGAAGAATCATGACCAACTTCCTCGCAGACCTTCCCCTCGCGGGAACGCTCATCGGCAGCAACTTCGAAGGGTGGAGTGACGAGCTGCACGCCGAGTTCGAGGCCCACTCACACGACGGCGAGGTCGGCTCGCGGTTGCTCGCGGAAACCCCTCGCACACGCATCTGGGAGATCCGTCTTCAGCCGGGAGAGCGCTGGCACGCGCACCGCCATGTGCTCGACTACTTCTGGACGGCCATCAACGCCGGCACATCCCGGCAGCACACCTTCGACGGAACCACCCGAGACGTGTCCTATCAGGCGGGCGAGACGCGATACTTCCACTTCGGACCGGGGGAGTATCTCCTGCATGACATCGAAAATGTCGGCGACACCGAGCTGATCTTCACCACAGTCGAACACCTCGACAGCGACAATGTTCCCCTCGCGCTGGAGGCCTCATGACGATGTTGCGGCCGGGCCCCGTCGATGTGCACGCGCATTGGCTCCCCACCGACCTGTTCGGCCTCCCGCCCGGAGCACCGTACCGTCCCATCTCCGACCGCGATGGACAACTCTTCATCGGGGATATTCCCCTGTCCATCGACAGCCGGTTGATGAGCGACGTGGACGCCATCCGTTCAGACATGGACGCCGCCGGCATCTCAGTTCGGGTGCTTTCCGCGCCCCCTTTTGCCTTCGCGCGGCATGACCTCCCGGGGGCCAACGAATACACGGAAGCGTTCAACAGCGCTCTGAGCGGCATCGTGAGTGACAGCCGCGGCGCCTTCGCTGGGTTCGGCAGCGTCAACCTAGGGAACCTCGATGCCAGCGCACGCCAGATCGAGACGCTCCGCGACGACGACGGCATCGTCGGCATCGCCATCCCTCCCATCGTGGGCGACGAGTCACTCGACGTCGGTACGCTTCGCGACATCCTCCGCCGGGCCGCTCACGCTGACCTCGCTGTCCTCGTCCACCCCATGCAGCTTCCAGCGCCGGCGATGGGCAGGCACTACCTGACCAACCTCATCGGCAATCCGACTGAGAGCGCCGTCGCTGTCGCATCGACACTCCTCGGCGGAGTACTCGAAGAGATCCCGGACCTGCGCATCTGCTTCGTTCACGGCGGTGGGTGCGCACCTGACTTGCTGGGACGGTGGGACCATGCGTGGCATGCGCGTGCCGATGTCTCCGCAAACTCGACGACGCCGCCGAGCGATGGATTCCGACAGTTGTATTTCGACACCGTCACCCATGATGAGCTCGCGCTCGCACTTCTCGAGGAGAAAGCCGGGGACGCGCGCATCCTCTTGGGAAGCGACTACCCGTTCGACATGGCAGACAGCGACCCCTTGAACAACGCCATCAACCGAGGTCTGACAACACACGACCTCGACCAAGCCACACGCCAGTTCCTGCGCGTGGAGTGATCCCGAGCTGGACGAGGAGGCGATCATCGTGTCGTTACCATGACAGAACGACGGGAATCATCCGTCGTCCGACGATGAGGACTAGCGATGCTCACTGCAACCGAACTCGCCCTGTTTGAAAGGCTCATCGACGTCGGCAAGCTTCTGGAGAAGCGCGCAGACCGAGCCACGCGGCGAACCATCGGCTTGAAGTACTCGCAGTACGAGGTGCTCATCCGCCTCCGAAACGCGGGCGGCGAGTTGCGGATGAGTGATCTCACTTCGCGTCTCGTCTCCTCGCCCAGTGGGCTCAGCTATCACTTGGCGCAGCTAGAAAAGGCTGGCTTCGCCGAACGCTTCACCGCGGCCGACGACGAGCGGGGGGTCGTGGCCCGATTGACGCCTCGCGGACGCGAATTCATCGTCGAAGCCCATGAAGCGCAGACCGAGATGATTACCAACGCTGTCGTCACACCACTCGATGAAGCCACTATCGACGGCGTCACTCGAGCCCTCGGTGCCCTGCAGGTGCACCTGCGAGGCGAGGCAACGGGCGGGCAACTGCCCAGCTAGCCGCATCTGTTACATGCACGAAACCTATGGGTCGGCCTTGCTCAGTAATTTCAAATTTGAACTACTCTCTGACGGAAAGCGCAGACATGATTGCTCTCGACCACATCGCGGTCTGGTCCGACAACCTCTACAAAACCACCATCGATCTCAGCGAACAGACCGGCCTTGGCAGTACGGACGGCGGCTACTTCCCGAGTTTGGGCCTAGGCCAGAAGCTCATCTCGTTGGGGCCTGGCGTCTACATCGAAGTAGAAAGCATCGTCGACCATCGCATGATTGCGGATGGCGACCCGCTTGCCGCGGAGCTCCAGCGTCAGACGTTCGGAGGTGCGTGCTTCGCGGGTCTGTGCTTGAGAAGTGACGACATCAGCGAGATCGAAGCGTTTGCCGCACACGTTGGTACGCAGGTCTTCGGGGAGATCGCTGGCGGTAAACGCCCAGTCGACCGGAGTGTCAAGCGCAGGAGCGCTGTTCACGCGCCAGACTTTCGAAACTCCTGGCTTGCAGGAAAGCCTAACGTCTACCTGGTTGAGACCCTCACGGGGCACCCCAGTGGCCTTCCGCCACAGCCGGGCAGCGGTGACGTCCGCGGGGAGGGCATCACGGCAATTGAAGTCGGTGGGACCGAAGCTGAGCTTCGCGCGTGGCTCGGGCCCCTGAACCCCGACGACCTCGGGATCTCCATCCGGTACAACGGAGGCCCTGACGGGCTCTACGCCGTCAGCTTCGCTTCTTCGGCGGGTCCCCAGACACTTCGGCTCAACCCCATCACCCTGTAACCCGAAACGAGGAGACATCATGACGAACACCGACGTTCGCTCGCTCTCGAACGTGAGAGTGCGGCGCGCAGCAATATCTGGCTTCTTCGGAAGCGCACTCGAGTACTACGACTTCCTTATCTATGCCTCGGCCTCCGCGTTGATCTTCGGCCGACTCTTCTTCCCCGAAGCTGGCGCAACGGGCACCCTCATCGCGATTGCCACGTTCGGTGTCGCCTACGTCGTACGTCCGTTCGGTGCGGTGCTCTGGGGGCATATCGGTGACCGATACGGGAGGAAGCTTGCCCTGATCCTGACCATCGCTCTCATGGGTGTGGCGACGTTCGTTATCGGGTTACTCCCGACCTTTGACACCATCGGGTGGGCCGCCCCAATCCTGCTCGTCTTCATTCGACTCCTGCAAGGTTTGTCGGCGGGAGGGGAATCGCCAGGATCGACGTCGTTGACTGTCGAGCATGCCCCGGACGGTCGTCGTGCGTTCTTCACGAGCTTCACGATGAGCGGGATGCAGTTCGGCATCGCGATGGGCAGCCTCGTATTCATTCCCGTGGCCTTGCTCCCCGAGGAGGCGCTGCTGTCCTGGGGATGGCGCATCCCGTTCCTGCTCAGCGGCATCCTCACCCTCGTCGCATTCTTCCTTCGACGTAAGCTCGACGAGACGGAGTCTTTCTCTGACATGCGCTCGGAAGGGCGCCGCGCCAAGCTCCCCATCGCCAACCTGCTGCACAGTCACTGGCGCACCGTGGTTCGAGTGCTCTTGCTCAGCTCCATCAACATCGTGGGCACGATCTTCAACGTCTTCGTCCTCGCGTACGGCACCGGGAACGGGATCGCGAGCGCGCTCATGCTCACCGTCGTGACGCTCGCTAACCTGACCGCAGTCGTCGCGGCACCGCTCATCGGTGCGCTATCCGACCGGTGGGGGCGGCGCCCGGTCTTCATCATCGGCGTCGTGGGCTCAGCAGTGTCGATGGTGGCGTTGTTCATGTCCATCGATACCGGCAACATTCCCGGGATCTTCGCTGCGGGAATCGTCGGAATCGGAATCTTCTACTGCATGCCCATCACGGTGGGAGCGACTTGGTACCCGGAACAGTTCCCGACAGCCGTTCGATACACAGGCATGGCTGTGGGGCTGATGCTCGGAATCCTGCTCGCCGGGTTCGCGCCGGCGGCCGCCCAGGCAGCTGGAGCCGACTCGACGATGTGGTGGCCGGCGGCCCTGATCTGCGCGGGAGCCGCGGGCGTCTCGGCGATTGCTGCTTTCGTTGCTCCCGAAACCTATCGCGTGCACAAATCCGATTTGGGGACATCTCGGAGGTAGGTTTACTCACTTGGGGCGGCTGCGCAGAGGCGGCAGCCGCCCCAGCGCAATTGTTTTATCGAGTGCTCGTCAGGCCTATGGCCGCGACGAATGTCTACCTGCCGGCCACGGGACGCTCCCTCACACGTAGGAGCTCCTCCTGGCAGATGGGGCAAGGCCGCGCACCACCGTCACCGCGAGGCCGACAACAACGGCTCCGACAGTCGGTGCCACGAGCGAGAGCCATAGTTGCCCGAGGGCAACGTGGCCGCCGTAGATCGCGGTGGCTATCGAGCGCGCCGGGTTGAAGGAGCCGTTGGAGACCGGGATCGCGACGAGCGCTGCGACCGTGAGGGTGAATCCGATGGCCAACGGCGCGAGCGTCTCGTCGGTGCGACGGGTGGAGACGGCGAGGACGACTGCCATGAGCACGGCTGTGGTTACCGCCTCAATCAGGAACGCCGCTTGCCACGATGCGCCGCTGGGGGAGAGAGGGCCCCATCCGGTGGACGCGAATCCGCTCTTTCTCGCATCCGCGAGGAAACCTGAGCCCATGCCGGCCGCGACAAGAACCAGTGCGGTGGAAGCGAGCACTCCACCGACGATCTGCGACGCGATGTAGGCCGGGACGCGGTGCCATGAGAAGAATCCGGCGGTCGCCATTCCGAGCGTGACTGCCGGGTTGAAGTGGCCGCCCGACACGGGGCCCCACGCGATGGCCCCGACAAGCACGCCGAGGCCGAGCGCAAATGCGACACCAAGGAAGCCGATGTTTAACGCGACACCCGACTTGGCGAGGAAAACGGAGAAGGTCGCAGCCCCAACGACCCCGAAGACCAGGACGAACGAGCCCGCGGCCTCGGCGGCGGCGGCCGACAAGAGCGGAGCGACGGGTGGTTTTCCCAGCGGGTGCGGGTGCAGGCGGCGGCGGCGAAGAGCGGGTTTGGGGCTCGACATCAGGAGGCATTCCTTCTCGGCGGGCACGGCCGAAGACTCTCTCGGGCCGATGAGCGTGATGAGTGACTACTCGCGGTGGTGCTTCGACGCTAATGAAGGGCGAGAAAGATGGGTTCAGGGATGTGTAGAGCACTGGCTCGACGAGTGTTCAGTATGCGGATGCCGCCAGGAGCGAAGGTTGCAAAGTTGCTTTGGGTTACGCGCTACATGATGCGACGCCGGATGTGAGCCGGACTTCAGTCTTAAGTAACTGAAGAAGGTCCGGAATCGCTCTAGGGGTGACATGTCCGTCAGGAAGGGACCTTCGCCAACATCCTGCGGTGGATCGGGGCGCCAGTGCTCGGCGTTGCTCGCAGCGGGTCAAGCCGCGATAGTCCGGATAAGTGGTCTTATCGTCGGTAAAGGGCCAGACAGGGAAGTAAGAACAGGCTGAGCGCGCGCTCTTAGCGCTGTAGCGGACTGAAGGAGCGATGGAGTCCCTTCGCCGGCAGCTAGGGCCCGTCGTCCGACCTTCCCGGCGCGCGCTCGGGGGGCTCCTGGCTATCGGCCGTCTCCGCGTCATGCCTGTGATTCCAGAATGGGACAAAAATGAGTCTCAGCATGAACCACCAGCTGTACAACGCCTCGGCTGAGCCGACAGCTGCGTCGTTGCTGAGACCGTGAGCATACTGATTGCGGAGGTTCGGCCCGATCGGGCCGCAGAACAGAGCCCGAATCTCGTACGCGAGGTTCGGGCCGAAGATGTCAGTCGCTGATTCGCGTGTCATGAGCGCGGATAGGCCGACTTCGCTTTCGATCCCGCGCTCATCCAGCGTGGTGGTCGGCTGTCCCGCGTTTCGAAGGTGAAGGCGAACGAGGTGCTCCAGCTGCGGAGCGAGTAGCTGCGCAGCAGTGAGGAAATCGCCGTCGTATCCGTAATACAGGGCCTGGGCCAGCATGCGTTCTCGATCGGAAGGAACGATCGAGCTCTGTTGAGTCAGCTGCAAAAAGTCCCCCACCGAGAGTCGATGCTCATTGCTGAGCGCCACCCAGGCGGGCGCCAGGGCTCCTTGGACGGTCAGGGAAACACGAAACTCGTAAATCTGGATCATCTGTTGCCACACTGACGGGTCCTCCCCATAGATGGGGTCTCCGCCGCGGCCGCTGGAACGATGAATCACTCGCCCGTCATGGGAGAAGTGTGTGTTGGAGAACAAGCTCTGCAGCGGATGTTCGTGGATGAGCTCCTCGGCCTGCTTGCGGTCGGACTCGTAGGACGCGAACGACGCGAGGTCGACAAATTCCCGCAATGCTGCAAGAGGCTCCTTTCCGCTGACCCGCGACATGCTCTCGGCGCGAAGGCCCGCGAGATCCACGGGGTCAGACTCAAAGACGCCCATCATGCCGAGTATGGCGGCACCGGAGGAGCGGATTCGCCGTGCCAGGTCCGCTGTCAGGTCGCCCACCCCGAGCGATTCGCGTCGACGGCGCGGGATCTGTCGGAGCGCCTTAAGGGCCTGCTCATAGAGATGCCCGGACCGCGCGTGAGATCCCGCCTCTGCCTGGGCATCCAGAGCCTCTGCTTCTGAAACGTAGCTCTGAACGATCGCCAGACGATCAAAGCTGGCCTCATTGAGGTCTTTCGCAATGTCGAACCACTGAGCCGCTCGACGCCGGTACGCCCGACGAGCGTCATGGTCGGGTGAGGTGGACTCGGCAGCATGCATGCGAAGACGCTCGGCGATGTGGCTTGCATCCGGCCGAGCAAGGCTGTGCTTCGCCAAGACATCAGCGACGGCGCCTGGATTCTCGGAAGGGCTGGCGGACAGGACGAGTTCCTTCAACGCTGAGGTGAGACGATCGAGGTGCTCGTCGAAGACTGCTCCGTGTCGGCGCGCGACGAGTAGAGCGCGATCCCAAGTATCAGCATCGCGTGGCCACATCGCTTCCTGCAGTGGCTGATCGCAGAGTGCTTCTAGCTCGATCTCGTACCAGCCGATCCGTTCCTTGCCTGATGAGCGGATCGCGAGGACATCAGCGACGCGCGCTCGGAGCGTCGTGTCGGGCAACTGTGGTGTGACGGATCGAAGTATCGATAGCTCATCCTCGGTGAGGTCGTCCGGGATCGTTGATCGTCCATCTTGAAGCACCACCATCGGTTCATAGGGCTGTGCCCAGTCATCGGGTCGCGCACTGAATGACGCGACTCGACTCAAGAGCGCGGCGACCTCGGCAGCATCCGATGATTCTGCGTCGTCAGCTAGTCGACGGAGCCGGCTCCATAGCGAGGGCAGGCGCTCCTCATCGTCCCTTGGATCCCTACGGAAGACGTCAGTGCCAACTATTTCCTCGAGCGCCGTCATCCAGCGCACTTCGCCAGGGGAACTCTGCTGAGCTTCGGTCACAGCGCGAATGTATCGGATCGCTCTGACATGTGGGCTCTTGTCGCCGAGACCACCGCCTCTGGTAGCAGGAAACGAGGGAGGCGCTTGCGGAACGCAAAGAGATCACCCGCCGGCGTCGCTCTGCGAACCAGACTTGTCTCGAGGTGGGAACCTTATCCAGGCCGAGGATTCGCCTTGGAGTTTGAGGTAGCGGTGCCAGTAGTTCGACCAGATCCACAGCACATCGATGGCGTCATAGCCAGCGGGCCTGGATCGCGGCGGTTCGAAATCGTCGGTGAAGAACCGGGACGGCAATACGTCGTCCGTTGGCACCAAGAACAGGTGGCGCTCCGAGATCCCTTCCGCTCGAATCAGCTTGTCGATATGAGGTCCGATATGTGCGTGGTCGCGCCAGGACTCGATGACTCGGGCGAAGTCGCTTGGTTCGCGGTCGAGGAACTCTGTGCGGGTCACGGGATAGACCGTGATCCCTGGGCTGAGGTTGGTTCGGCGGAGGGTGCCGTACCCTTCAGCGAGGAATATCGAGAGCTCGGCATCCGCCGCCAGAATTGAAGAGTTGATCAGGTCAAGATCGTCGACGCCGAGGGCGTCGCAGAGCGCGGCGGCTCGTACCGCAACGCTGCGCACGAACTTGTACGGGAAGTTGGCTTCGGCTGGTCGGAACTCCCAGCCAGTACTCGCTGGCCAACGCCAGCCGTCCTTCATCGCCATGCTTTGCCAGGCGATAGATGCTGGCTCGGTCACCATAGTGACCTCTAGTGCGGCTCGCCGTCCGTCATACCACTGGAGGACGAAATCGACTGCGCCTTGTCTGCCGTCGGTGTCGTATGCGGTCACCTCTGCACCGGTTTCGCTCCGGACCAGATGCGCAGCTATCAGTTCCGCTCTGTTCGAGAGGCTGTCGGACCGTTGTTCTCGGCCATGACTTCCCATAATGTTCCTAGCTCCGATCTCCAGTGGTTGTCTACAGGAACAGGCGTGCCGGGGCATCATCGGCGTTCTCCTTGCGTGCTCGCCGACGCTTCTGATGCGGCAGATGCGGCGCATAGGAGCGCACCGTCGCAACGTCCAATCGGTCAGCTTCGCCCGAGGCCAAGGATCTCGACAAGGAAGGCTCCGTAACCGACCACAGCAAAGAGAAACGGAACCCCACGCCTCCAATCGCGCAGGACGTCCGTCAAAAGGTCCTTCTTCCGAAAGTCATTGCGAGCTCCAGCCCAGACGACTCCGGTGGTCACCATGACGCCGCTGAAACCCCTCCACGCGGCACGCCACCAATCAGGATCCGTTTCGTACGGCCAGCCCTCGGAGATGACGGACGCGAAGAACACGACAATCCCAACGAGCACGCATGCCCCGGTCATCGTGATCTGAAACGAGCGGCTGCGACGGCGCACATCGGCGTCTTGGCGAGGCATACATGTCCGAAGGCAATTCGGACACTCGCGATCCTCTGAATGGGCGTACGCGAACTCACCCTCGTCCAACCGTCCCTGAGTTCCGACCCCAGCGCCGATCCGGCTCTTGGTTGCTTTGATCCGGTAGAACTTCATGCCGCTGGGATGCTTCGTATCAGTCACCCTCCGAACGTAGCCAGAAGCGCTGGGGGAGTCGACATTGATGACATCGCTATGCGTGACCGCAGCCGGCGACGACTCCTGAGACCGCGCGACCTCCGTAGTCCTTGAAGTCACGGACCGGTGGGCACCGCCCGTTCTGCATGCTCAGGCAGTCGCCTTTGCCGGTAGAGGCGAGCACGTATCAGATCTCTTCGAGTCTCAACGATGCCTCATTCATCCGGTGATGCATCCTCTCGGACTAAATTGATAATCTCCTCGGGATCCATTCCCACAATCAGCCAAATCCGAGGCGCAATCGGCTTGTCCGCGATCTTGAGTTCCGTCTCGAGCCCGGTCATGAAGTCATGTGCTCGCTCAGGTGTCCACTCTCTGGGCATGGTCCGTACGACCTCGCGCAGGCCGGGCAGCACGCCGAGCTCCTCATCGAATTGCCACGCGGGGTAGCGGCGTCGCGTTCCAATGGTGAAGAAGTACAAATCGCCATCGTGTGCGCGCCGCCGTACTTGGCGTGTGCCGATTCCAAGAAAAGCGGCTGTCTCATCGTCGCTTAGAGAGTCGACGACTGCTTCAATTCTCGCTCGGTACGCGGGGCGGAGCTGCCTCGTCATATCCTCCAGATCGGCCGGGGCTAGCACGTCAGCTCCCCGTTCTGTAATGAACGTCGTCAATGTGGTCAGGAGGGCGCTGATGAGCTTCGCATCGCGCCTTTGCGCCGCCGCCGTCTCGATGAGGGTGTTGATCGACTCCGAAACGGTGTCAACGTCGACTTGGCTCCATGGCTCTGATTCCATGTCCGCCGCATGCTGCGGGCGCTCATCTGCCGATGTCATAGGAGTACTTCTCGAGAATGCCGGCGACGATGTGTGGATTCAGGCCGAGGTCGAGCCAGTCGCAGGGGGAGAGGTGCCGACCGTCGATTGCAAGTTCCATACGCGGGGCGGCCATGAAGTAGTGCTCTGCACCCAGCGGCCAGTGCTCTGGGATAGCGGGGGCGACGACCTCGATGCCAGCGACCACGGGCTTGTCCGGCCGTGGCGAGAACTGCCAGGACGGGTAGAGCACTTGACCTTCGTGCGTGACGCGACGGAGGTACCCCGCCTTCGTGAGGCGCCTCATTGCGGTTTGGCTGATGTGAAGTCGGGCCGCTGCGCCTTCTGAGGACAGCGTCGCAGCCGCCACGCCATCGTGTGGCCCTCGCCCAGATCGAGGAGGCTTCTTTCTGACGAGCGCTTGGATATGTCGTTCCCGGGTAGCAATGTCTCGGAACTGCGGACCTGTGCGCAGGCTTCGAGCGACTTTGTCATCAAAATCGACGAACCCGTGCTTCTTCCACTTGGTCAGAACGAAGTAGCGGAAGCGATGCACCGTTTGCATTCGCTCGGCGGGTTCCCATCCGACCAAGAGCGAAGGTGCGCCGCCAGTCTCAGGTAGGAGGTGCTCGAACACTTCACGGAACGTTGGCCCCTCCGAGTGCCTGCGACGATAGTGCATGACGAACAATGAGGCCGCCAAACCCCATTCGCGCCCGGGGGTCCCTCTAGTGAAGTCCTCGAAGGTCGTGCTCCATGCGGCAGGTGGGCGCCCTCGTCCACCCCACCAAGCGTCGGGCCTACGTCTCGACGATGAACTTGCCATGGCCGCTGTGCTCCTCTCGTTCCTTCTGCGTCAGCCCGGTCAGATGCGGAGCTCACTCGTCCCGATACGGGACCGACGGATGTTCGCGCTCCAAAACCAGCGAGTCGGTGGAATCGCGAAACCAGACTATGGCTTACCCGTAAGCCCATACAAGGCTGCCAACATCGGAACGCTTGAACTCGTGGCGAACGGCGGGGAATCGGCAGACGCAGAGTGGCAGGACTTCGTCCTGAAGCTCGCTGTGCAATTGCGCCGCCACCGTCTCGACTGCGGGCTGAGCCAGGAGGAAGTCGCCCACCGTGCGGGCCTGAGCCGTTTCATCTACCGCCAGTACGAAAGCGGGGAGTCGCGCCGGGGGACGGCCGCCAATCCAGCGTTGCGGTCGATTCTCGCGATCGCCCAAGTGTTCCAGGTGCCTATCGAACAGCTCCTGCCCGAGCAGATGCCGGATCTTCGTAGCCGCTAGTACTGACGGATCCCGTGCGGTGGACTAACTCCGGACATTGGGAATCGCCATTTTCCCTTGCGACCCCATCACGGTATACACATACTCATGTTCCACGTCCGTCTCGCGCCGGCCGCTGGCGCTCTCGTCATCGCTTCCCTCTTGGTCACCGGATGCACTCCATCTGGTGACGACGCTGCCTCGAGTCCATCACCGACGCATTCCGACACGGCCAGCGTGACCGAGGGCACGCCCACGCCCTCGTCGAAGCCCGTCGAACCAGCGCCGATGGAGTTCCCGCCGGCGTTGCAGCTGGTCAACTACTTCCAGACCGCGGGCCTGCTCATTGATGCGCCCCGAGACAACAGCGACAAGGGCTGGTGCGAGCCCGACATGTGGGACTGCGTCGAGTTCCTCACCTCCGAGCAGGTGTCGATCATCATCCAGCCCAGTGCCGAGGGTGCGGAGCGGATGAGCGCCGGCGGCAACATCTACGTCTCAAGCGACGGGAATGTCGCCCTCTCCTTCGCCGCGCAGCGCACCCCGATCGAGCAGCAGGCGCAGTACACCCGCGCTCTCGAGGACTACCTCCTCACGCTCCCCGCTCAGGGCTGAGCTGCAGTTCTCACGGAACCCTCGTTACCCTCACCGGGTGGCGGGGGTTCTTCTTTTTCGCCGGCCGCACCCACATGCGGGCCCCGGAGGTCGCCCCGGCAGTAGTGACCGCAATGTGGTCCACTCTGGCCCCGTTTCCGGTCCATTCGTGGTCACAGATGCGCCCTCGGCCCTGCTGCGACACCCTTTTTCGTGAGCTGTGCCCCGAAAGTGGGCCCTACAGGACCGCCACGCGGGCCATCTGTGGGCACAGGTGCGGTTTCGGGGTCGATTTCCTCGGACGGAGCCTCGGTTCTGGTGTTTGGCCCGCTGAGCGGTCCAGTTGCGGTCCGATTGTGCCCACTCTGCGGACACTTCTGTCCCGGAAATGGTCACTTGTGGACCGCAATCCGGACCATCTGGGGACCACGATCCCCGGTGCTAAAGCACCGGATTGTGCTTCGAGAAGGGTGAAGGTGGGCGGGAGCGGAGAGCGAGTAAGGCTCGCGCCGGGGCCAGACCTCTACCGCGGACGGAGGCTCTCCAGCTCACCCGTCGCTGCGTCCGTGACTGCGTCACTCAGCAGACTCCTCCGTCGCTGATCGCCACCATCCCCGTCGGATGACCCACTGGCGTGAGAGCCCCTGGCGGGGCGTAGAGAATCCCGAGCTGAGGTGAGGCTTTACCTCCGCCGAGAGCACCGCTCGCAGGCGAGCGCCATCTTGAGCTCGCCGGCGGAGGCGTCGAGAAGGAACCTTCGGCCCGCGGAGCCTGGCGGGCGGGTAGCCGTCGCCGGGGCACCCCGGCGCGAGGCATGGATGCCCCCCCCCGAAACTGCCGACTTCGTCCGACCACGCCTAGGGCTCAAGTGTAAGTGGCCTCCAGAACTGGGCGCTTATCGGTCGCATGTCCCAACCAGGTCAACAGAAGTATCGACGGCGTCGCTGTGCTCCTTGTCGACAGTGTCCGACGGGCTCTCCTTCGTCGACCCCATCGATGGGTAACAGACGTCAGAAGGAGGCCGCAGCACAGCTGCAGCCTGCGCTGCTTGAGGACCAAAGGCAATCGCCTCCGGGCGGCCGCGTCGGGGGTGGTACCGGTCCGCTTCGCTCCCCTTTCCTCGCTTCGCTCCACGATTGGTACCGGTGTGCCACGTCGTTCAAAACACCGGTACCAGTCGACCCCCGACTTTCCGGGGAAAAGAGGTGCCTCAGGTACCTGACCTCCCTTCGGACCCAGTGGATTTCGGTCAGGTACCTGAGAGTGAGGTACCGCATCTTTTCCCAGATCAAGCACCAAATAGGATGCCTCATTCTCGCTTGAGCTCGAAACGGCCGCAAAAGAGTGAAAGAGCATAAGGGGAGGTGGCACCGAGCTACGTTTCCACCCTCGCTTCGCTCGGTCGGAATCTCGCTCGGTGGTCGGCGAGGCCGACACCCCTTCGGGCACCCATTCGAGCGTTGCTTCGCTCCTTCTCATGGTTTCCCTCACCCTCTCCGCTGCGCGTCGAGGGCCTCACTTCGGAGCTGGCGCTCCTCGCCCTCCAACGCCCCATCGGGGGCCTTATCGGGTGCTCCCGCCGATGCCGTGCCGCCGCTCCGCTCTGGCTCGGACGCCGCCGGTTGACGCCGCCTTTTGCGGGCGTCGAGCAAGAGCGCGGCAGCTTCCACGGCAGACCAGGGGGCCAGTGTCGCGGTGTTACCCGACCCTGCGAGATCGATGTGCCGAGGGGCGTCGGGGAGGAACTACAGGGCGTCGACGGTGGAGTGCTGCAAGCAGGTTGAAGATAGCTCTCGCCGGAGAGATCTGCGAGCATCGCTCAGGATGCGGAGTGGCTAGCGCGATCCTGGATGATGCTGACGATCATGCGTCGGATCGATCGTCCGTCGCAAACGCTCTTCGTCGGCGAGGTCACCGAGCGCCTCAGGTCGGTGACCCATACTGCGCTCGACTTGCATTGGCGTTGGTGGGATCGATGACCCCTTCTTCGCGGTCGACCAGTTCGCGGGGGAGCGTGCGGCTTGCTAGGGGATCGCTGCTGCTGCCGACGCTCGATCCTTGCCGCGAGGTCCGAGCCGGGCTCGATGTCTGACTAGCGAATATTCGCGCCACATATTTACGGCGAAATGTTCGTCATCGATTTCTTAGATCAGGCGGACGGGTGATGAGTGTCGAGTAGGCCGTTTGTCGGCTTCAGCGGCCTGGCGAAGACCGTACGACAGCTCGCAGTCCTCACCTCGCCCGAGCGGGACCGCATCGGCCGGTGTCGCTCGCGGTACTTCGGACAGTGCGACGGGTGCACATCTCGTAGGGGCTTCGGTAGGGCGCGGTGAGCCGTGGCGCCCGAAGTGAACTTCGCGGCTGGCGGTCGAGGTGGACCGTACCTGGAGGTAACTAGAAGCTTGCAGGTACAAGCCGCGAGAGAAAATATCCCAGGCCCCGCGGGGTAAACGTGTACGCCAGTCCGAAGCTAGTGATGAGCGTCGTTCCTACGAGAATTTCACGCTGATCAGCAATTTATCGAAATGTACCTGGTGTACCTCCTGCGAGCATCAAACCACTTATATGAGGGGCCCATATGCGTCTAGAGAGCGATGAAAATGAACGCCTTGTCTATCTGATTCTCTAGATCAAGTAGTTACACCAGGTACACCGTTCGTTCAGGCCCCGAAATCCCCGAGATTCCGGGAAAGCCGTCGTACCTGGTTGTGTACCAGCTAGGTAGTTTCTCGCAGGTACGGAGCAGGTACGTTAGCACCGCACTTCCTAACGTGGGTGGAGGTGGGTGCGTGTGTATAGTTGGGAGCAAGCCTCATATAAACAAACGGGCCAGAGCAACCGCTCGACAAGTGGATACGCCAAGCAACCGCTAATGGGTTCGGCTACCAAGGTCCTCTTGAAAGGTGAACCGTGCCTCTGCACGGATCTTTCAAGAGGAGACCTGTGTCTACTTCAACCGCCGCGAGCACTCCGCTGCTCGACTCGCTCATCACGCCGGCAACGCTCGCTGAGCGCCTCGGGACGACCGAGCGCAACCTCAGCGAATGGCGTATAACGGGCCGCGGCCCAAAGTTCATCCGGATCGGTCGTTGCCCGCGCTATCGTCCTGAAGCCGTCGATGAGTGGCTGCTCGCCCAAGAGCACGCGAGCACTTCCGAGGAAGCCGCCTGATGGGAACCGTCAAGGCGTACTCTACGAAGACAAAGGGGCGGATGTACGAGGTCTGGTACACCAAGCCCGACGGCACGCGTGGTCACGACCGCGGCTTCAAGCTCAAGCGAGACGCCGAAGCGCACCTCGCTACCGTCGAGGTGGCAAAGCTCCGTGGGTCCTACGTTGACCCGGCGGACTCGAAGATTCGCATTGCAGAGCTCGGACCCGACTGGCTGGCGCGCCACAAGGCGAAGGTCACCGCTAGCAGTCACCATTCAGTCGAAAGCACGTGGCGGGTCCATGTCCTTCCCCGATGGGGCACCCACTCTGTTGGCACGATCACACGCCGCGATCTCGCTCTCTGGTTGACGGAGCTCGGCGAATCTCGATCGCACACCACTGTCGCGCGCGCCCGAGACCTTCTGGGTGGCATTTTCGACGACGCGATGGAGGACGGCCGGATCGTGAAGAACCCGGCCCGCGGCATCGTGATCAAGCGGAAGCCGCTCCCCGAGGAGACATTCCTGACGCACGTGCAGGTGGAGGCGCTCGCGCGAGCATCCCGATATCCCACTTTGGTCCGCTTCCTCGCGTACACCGGACTCCGCTGGGGTGAGGCGACCGCGCTGCGGGTGCGCAACGTTGACACGGTGAAGCGGCGCTTGCTGATCCGGGAAGCTGTCGCTGAAGTCAACGGGAAGCACATCCTCGGCAGCGTCAAGAGTCACGAGCGCCGAGTAGTTGCGTATCCGGATTTCCTTGACGCGGAGATCGCCAACATGATTCGCGCAAAGGGCCTCGACGATCGGGTTTGGGTCTCCCCGGACGGCAGCTATCTGCGAGCGGGCAACAGTCGCGACGGCTGGTTCCAGGCGGCAGTTAGGAGGTTCATGGCCGAAGATCCCGACCTGACCCGAATCACGCCGCACGACCTACGCCACACCGCCGCGTCCTTGGCGATCAGCGCCGGCGCGAATGTGAAGGTCATTCAGCGGATGCTTGGACACAAGTCCGCAAAGGTCACGCTGGACGTTTATGCGGCCCTGTTTCCCGATGACCTGAGCAACGTGACTGCCGCGCTCACTCGTCATCGCGAACACCAACTCGGATATCACAGTCCAAGGTAGTTCCCCCATCGGGCAGGTCGACAGGTGGACCTGTCGCTTCGAAGGGGAATCGGCGCCCTCAGTAGCGAAGCGTGGCCCACTCAGCTGCCGTCCTTCTGTGGAAGAAAACTCGATGGCAACGGCGACAGGGCCGCGAGCTGAGAAACCGGGCTCGAATGTCAGCTCCATGTCGAGGCGAAGAACCAAATCTGAGAATCGAGAACTGGAGAAGGCCCGGCCCCCTCGGAGGGCGCCGGGCCTTCGTTGTGTTACCGGAGCCGCCGTCCTCGGCCGGGGAAGGCGCGGACGTTCGCCGCTGTCTTCGACAGTGTGAAGTGGTGGACCGACTTCTGGACGTGGGTCAACGACAACCAACTTGCTGCGACGATCATCGGCGGGTTGATTCTCGCTGCCCTTTTGTGGGGATTCTCTCGTCTACCGAAGGTTGGCCCACACGTGCGGTCCGGGGCCAATTGGTTGTGGTCCTGGCGACCGGTCAGCGTACGGCGCTACGAGCACGAGATGGTCCGCCTCCGCGACGTGGTTACGGCGGAGGTCGCGGTTTCCGCGAAGCTGGTCGCGGAGAAGGCGATCACAGACTCAGCGGAGCTGGAGAAGGCGAAGAAGGAGCTTGCGCGGCTCATGGTGGAGTACCGCACTGCGAAGGAAGCTGATGCTACCGGTGACGAGAATCCCTGGGACGATGTAGTTCCGGTTCCGTTGCCCGGCCCGGAACCGAGGTGGAAGCTGCTCTCTCTTGATGGAACTGAGGGAAGGTCCCGCCGCTACGCGGTTGCGAACCTCGTGCCGGAGAGCGTCGCGTTGAACGTCCGCATGGATAACTCGAACACAGGTTGGTTTTCGTTCGACGATGCCGCATTCTGGCCTGACTTGTCTGGCGAGTCCCGAGGCGAGTTCGAGGGAGAGGTCACGTCGACGGACAACTTCAACCAGGCCAGACTCAAGTTGACTTGGCACGACCAGAATCGGGTCCGACAGACCATGTTCTTCAATATCCGCGGGCCGAAGCCCAATCCCTGGGACGGTGCTGGTGGCTCGGATGACATCCCGTCTTGATCGCGGGTTCTTGGCGGGGATGCTTCTCCGCCACTGGCTGGACGCCGCAATGACCGACCGGTCGCTGAGAGTTCGCTAATGTACCGTTCATGACCCGAATCGAGGGGGAGTCGGCTCAGGCCAAAGGAGCGGACGGTGCGCGCCGGGCAAAGCGGTGGCTGGAATCGACCACACGCGTCAGCGCGAACTGGGTGAACCCCGACAAGCCCGCCGTTCCTAAGTTGACATTCGCGTGGCCCCATGGGAACCAGAACTTTTCGTTCGACCTCGGAGGCGTCCTTAAGTACGGCGAGTTCGACGGGCAGGTGTTCTTTGCCGAGTCGAAGAACTACTCAGAGCCTCACGACCTTCGTGACCACTACTCAAAGTTCCTCGCGCAGTGCTATGTTGCGCACCTCGACAAGCCAGGCTTTTGTGATCACTTCATGTGGATTGCATGGAGCCCTCACGACATCACGAAGTGGCCGATCCTCACCACGGCCGACTATGTGAAGAAGCACGTCATCAAGCACCGCGAGCGCGTATTTGGCGAGCCTGACGAGGCGAAGGCGGAGGCGATGGTCGATCTCGACGTAGTGTCGGCGGTGGCAAGCAAACTATGGTTGATCATCCTCTCGGAGAAGCAAGAGACGCTTGTCATCTCGGGCGAGCATCGAGGGGTCATCGACAAGTACGAGGCGGAGAGAGGCGACTAATGGCTGACTCGTCCGTTTTCGCCGCGCTAATTCACGACGGTCTGTTCGACCCGTCGCCGAGCGAGTCCATCCTCCGGGTGAAGAATGCCGTGGCGAAGGAGCTGACGGCGCTCGACGCCACGGCGCGAATCAAGCGCACCGACTACTTCAATCACACCTTTGCCCCAGACTTCATCATGACGTGGCCCGACGCGCGCACCCGCCGTGTTTACCTCCGCATGGCGTACGACCTTGAGGCACTTGTGGACGATGTAGCGCTCATTGACTCGGCTGACCCACTGATTTTTGGCCTCACCGAGGCCGAGTCGATCGAGGCGAAGACGCAAGTGAACGAGGTGATCGCCAACAGTGACGCGATGTTCACTGAGCCCGCGGCACTTGAGAAGCTGATCGACCGCAAAAAGTCTGATTCAACAGCGAACATGCTCAGCAACGCGCTCGCTCAAGGCGGGCGTGGATCATTCGTCGGTGACGAAGCAGTTGACCTGGCTGATGTGGTGCAACATGGCTTCGCTGCCGCTGCGCAGGTGGAGACCGAGGGGACGGCCTCGGCGGTCGAGGCGCTCAGCGATCGTTTGCAGGGTCAGCAGGCGTGGCGCATGAACCGCGTTCTGCAAGCGGTTTGGGAGGGTAGCGAGGGGTCACTGTCGACATTCCCCGGCGAGGCCGACGTGTCGGGGAAGCTGAACTCCGAGTCCCTGAGTTATCTGGTCAAGTACATGCGGACGGCCGATCGCGATTTTTGGCGACGAGTAGGGCGCGGGCTGACACTTGCCGACCTGGAGAGCCTCGACTTCGCAGAGGCCCCGGGGAATGTCGAGAGCCTCATCCAGGCGAATCTAGATGTAATCTCGGCTCGCGCAACGATCATCAAGCCGGACCCTCTTGGGCTCAATGCGACCGACTTGCGGGGGCGTTTCGGTTGGAGCAAGCGCGGTCGCCACATCACTTTTGAGGCACCGAAGCTGTTCGCCGTCGTCGGCAGCGCCAAGACGGATCTCAATGATGTGGAAGATGAGGAAGCGGCGGCGGTCTCCGTGGACGCCTTCATCGATCGTGCAAGAGATACAGACTTGGTCGAGGTCACGATTCACTCCGGGCCGGATCACATCAGCGTGAAAAACGATGAAGGCGCAATCAGCAACGAGAACCTCCGCGGAGTTTCCGCGACGTTCGGCGGCGCAGCGGAGGTGGCGCAGGCAATCGTCGGCTCCCGAACTGGTCGCGTGACTGTCGATCTCCCCGAACGTTCCGGCACGGGCAAGACCCAGAGCAAAGTGCGTATGGCGGACTTGCTTGTGACAACGATCCCGTTGGTGGTGGATGTTCCGGATGAGGTGCTTGATGGGATCAAGGCATTCTTGACCTACGACGACGACACCGGGCAAACCCCGCTAGGAATGTTCGAGCTGGAGCCAGTTGAATCACGCGATGAGCTACCTGCGCTTCTTCCTGGCGTGCGAACCGAGTTCTTACCGCCGTTTTTCATGTTTGAAGAGCTCTCCGATGACGTGATCGAGCCCCACTGGGATTCCTCGGAGTCGGATTAGCTTGCGGCAGGGGTGGGCGCTCGTATTGGAAACCTAGGCGAGCAGGCCGACCTTGCGTCCTCTTCGATGAGGTAGGACACGAACGCGGAGCACGTCACCAGGGCGTACTTCGCGAGCGCTTGATCTACCTCGGCGGCGTCGATTCCAGCGTGGCGAATGCCGTCCTCGTCTGAGGTCCACCCGTACATCTTGGACCACGCTCCCCTGAGCGCCGGGTGGATCTTCAAACCCGCCGCTTCTAGCTTGTTCAGTCCCGCCCCGAGCGTGCCCTCCCCGGTGACCTTCTTGACGACCGCTTCGACGGCTGAAATCGACTCCTTGATCGAGTTTGGATAGTCGGGTGTCTGCCGGTCGGCGAGCAACTCAACCGCGCGGTCCAGCGCGTGACGCGCTCCAGCAATGGACACGGAGTCTGACATTGCGGCGACAATCGCTTCGCTCTCGGCCTTCGAGTCCACTGGCGTTATCTCTAGCCCGATGAACCGATACCCGACGAGCTCGGATTCGAACCGCGTGTTCAAGGCTTTCAGGAACGCTCCCTTGAGTCCCTCGGACTTCGAGGTCTGCAAACGGTCCCAGTGCTTCATGAACTGTTCGAGGAGATCGAACACCTCATTCCAGTCCCGAGTAAGCACGGCCTCTTTGATCAGCTTCCAAACGACACCATCGGACGGCATTTCGTCACGAGCCTGGTTGAAGTACCAGAGCCACATGGCTTCGAGGACGCCGTGTTCAGTCGGGTCCTGGTACCACTTGCCGAACTCCTTCGGCAGGACCGCAAGAAGATTCCACAGTTCGAGTCGTGTCGCGTCATCGAGGCTTTCGCGCTGAACGACGGAACGGACCTTCTTGTAACCATGCCGCTCGGAGAATGAAACCATACTTCAAGGGTAGTGGTGGGGTGTGTCTGGGCCACGGACCACCGAGACCGACGAAGCTACGTCTCGGTTCCACGCTCGCTGGCGAACTATAGGTTCGCCGAGGTCAACGCCAACTGTCGACAGCGGCGGGCGCCACCTTCGCGGATCCGAGACGCTCGAATGCAGATCAACACGTCTCGAAGGGGCTCGTGCGGATAGTTCGGATAAGGGGTTTTATCGCGCCCAATAGGCCAGAAGTTGAAGTGAGATCTGCGCTCCGCGCGGGACCGGATCTGTCGTCGAGCAGCCGGAACGCGCCAGCGACGGGTCACGCAGCGGGAACTGCTCAGACGAGATCCGAGAGCGGGTCGTTAACCAGGCGACTGCCGTCGCGGGATTGATCACCCCTTGTTCAACGCGAGCGGCATTGCGCCTCCAAGCGCACCGCGCACCGACTCTCCTCACCCATCGTCCGGATGCGCATTTGGACGTCGTCGAATCCCTACTGTGGTCCTCCCCGGCCAGGTTCTTAAAGTTTCGAGGGGCGGGGGCTCGAGCGATGGCGGGAGTCAAGCACCCGGTAAATTGACGCCATGAAGGAGTCGAAAAAGGATGCGGTCGAGTTCGCCGCCGCGCAGACAGTAGCGGCGGTACTCGAGACATTGCCCTTGGGGTCGTTGTTCAGTCGCGCTCTGCTTGCACCGATCGAGTCCGCGGAGCAGAAGCGTACGTCGAGGATTCTGGACGGGTTCGCTACTGATATCGCTGAGCTGCAGAGCAGGAGTCGCCTCCCTGACATCGAGAGCCTCGCGTCCTCGGAACGGTTCATGGCTGTGCTGAGTAGCGCGTTTCTCGCGTCGAAGGCGACGGCCGACCCCGACAAGCTACGACGCCTGCGGAACGCCGTCCTCAACACACACATCAATAACGTCGACGAGATTCGGGCTGCGCTGTTCGTGCGCCTACTTGACCGGTACAGCGAGTTGCATGTGCGCGCGCTGGAAGTGGCCGCGCCCCTCCGCGCCGTTTGTCTCGATGGAGGCGTCGTTCCCTGTCGTAGATGGGAAGCAGGATGGGGTTATGCGTGACCTCTTCGTCCAAAGAGCGGTTGGCGACCCGCATGGGTTGTTGATGCCGGCGTTCAACGACCTGCGGAACGATGGCTTGCTCGTGCGCACGCAGCCCGTGACTATAGGACTCACGAACACGGGTGACGGGACGCGTCCGGACACAGTTTCGAAGCTTGGGCGAGCGTTTCTCGCCCTCGTGCGCGACCCCGACTGATCACCCCCAGGCGGGCATCTGTTCGCCGAGTGTGAGTGCGCCGGCGCCGTGCTGCTGGTTGCAGAGGTGTGCGAGTGGTCGAAGTTGTCGGGGTCGGACTGCATCTCGTAGTGCTCGGAGACGATGAAGTAGTGGTCGAGGTTGTGCGAGTCTGGGGTGACAGCACTTCCTTGTCAGCTCGATTATTCGGTCTTGATCACGGGCGACTCCTCGGCTTGCTCTGGAGGCGTCGTAGCGCGAGCTGCACGCCGGGCGCGCACCTCCTCCATGCGGTTCCGCTCCCGCTCGTCCTTCGCCGCTCCGTCGCGAGTCACGACGCTGAGGCTGCCGTGAAGATCTTCCGTCCATTTCTTCTGGTTGTCACGGATGTCTCGGAGCGCTTGCGCCGCGTCGTGGATGCCGCGCACCTCGATCCATTCGCGGTGCGTGTAGATGCCGAGGTCGAGGACCACCGGCGACGTAAACTCCTCGTCGTCGATCCCGAGGAAGGTCACGAAACCCTCGTGACGAGCAGGAAGTTCGGATCGCTCGCGGTCGGGCGTCCACACCCATGAGGTTCGCCATTCTTGCCCGGGTGCGAGCACGGGGAAGGTGGGGATGCCGACACGCGCGCCGTCGTCGGATCGACCGGCGCGTTCTGGCCAAGGATCCAGTACGACGCGGACATCCGTGGCTGCGGTGGGCCCGAAGTTCTTAATCACGAGGTCGATTGCGAGGTTCGTTGCGGCGGATTGTTCGGTGTACAGGACGACGTACGGCTGTGCGCGCTTCACCTCCAGATCGCTGGCAAGTAGCCGAGCAGCTTTGGCCTCCTTGATCTGCCCCGCGGCATAGAAGAGAGCTCCGATTGCGATGAACGCTGTGAGAAGCGTCGCTATCGCTGAGATCCAGTCCGTAACTGAGGGGCCCGCCTCAAGGGCGGCGAAGATTCGATCGAGGTCGTCGGTGGGCATGCTGCGATGTTGGCACAGTCTCAGCGTCGCGCGCATGTGTACCGGACCCGATCACGCCAGTATGCCAGTAGCACTTCTTGGTCGACGACCCGAACGCGCTGACCTTGTCGGGTCTCCCAAGTCATGGGCATGCCGGCTTTCCGCCATCGGTTCTTTGCGCGGATCGTGTGACGGACGCGCTTGGCAGCTTCGCGATGAGTGAGCATCTCAGTCACTGATGATCCCGCTCTCGGATATCCATCGGCGGATGGTCGTCGATTCGGTCATGCCCGAGGAAGTGCCTCGTCGGAAGCGTGGGCAGCGGTTCGCGTTCAAGCAGCGATGAAAGCTACCGGCACTCTCCGCCGTATGGACGGCATCCGCGAAATCGAAGCCGACAGCCGGGCCGCCCTCGCACAGCAGATCCCCGACGGCTGGCAGATCCTCTCGGTCCGCACCTATTGGAGCGGACCCGGTGGTCATTTCACAAGATTCGGCCGCGGGGTAGAAGCGCCGGCTGGGCTGCCGTAACCCGCACTCGGGCACCGCGACGGCCCACGAGATGAGGGAGGGGCTCGTCGGTAACCCGTGGGGAGGCGTGTTCGGTTAGGAGCGCCGCCCCCCAAGGGGGATCAGCTCTTCTTGGGGACGCCGACGCCGCCGTTAGGGATACGGGGCGGCGGGGTCGAGGGCCGCACGATCGCCGTAGGCTGCTGCCCGTGCTCGATCACGCTGTCGCGGTTCGGCACCATGTACTGAAAGCCGCGAGGGGTCTTGTCGTTAGCCATTTCTACCTCCTTTCTGCGTCTCTGGGACGGGTTCACGTGTCCAGTGGACCGAGTCGCCGTCGCTGATCATGACCAGCACGCCGCTGTCGGGCAACTCGTCGCCGAACTCGCCCTTGTCGGTCATCGCGTGCTGGCGGTGAATATAGATGCTGGGCTTCTCGGGGTAGGTCGAAACGAACGACTCGCCTGAATACCAGCCTCCGACCCAACTGCCATCGGAGCGGCGGACCGACACCCACCCTGCCTGATTGTTTGTCACGGCGTAGTCCCATGCTGTCGGGACCGAGCTGTATCCGTGCTTCGAATGCGGTACTCGCATCCAGCTGAAACACTTCACGACCCACTCAGGAGCACGCTTCAGCCACGCCGGCGGGCGCCAGCCGATGTGGTTCAGCTGAGACAGCGTGCTGAGAAGGAAGGGGACGATGACATACAGCACCAGAACGGTCAGGCCGACTCCACGCGGGTCTCGGATGCTCAGAGCATCGGAGTCCGGCCCGAAGCTGACCCCGGTGATCAGAAGCTCACCGAACATCACCAGATAGATCGACGTGAGGGCAACCGCGAAAGCTGCTCCCCGAGCCACGGCCAGTCCGACGTCCCGATCATGCGCGTACTCGCCGCGCAACCACCGCCGAACCCATCCGTAGATGAATCCCGGGAGGGCGAGCACGATGAACGCCGCGACGGCGAAGCTGCTCTCAGGTACGCCCATTCACGAGACCTCGCTTCTGTCTATTCCACGTTCACAGGATATTCGCGCCCGACGACATCGGGCGCGAACTCCTGTCGTCACGGGACGGCGATGGTGATCACACCGCCCACGACCATCTGACCGACGATGAACCCAAGGACGACGACTCCGAGGAGCACGTATCCGAGAACGCTGGCAGACAGCCGCTGGGGGAGGGGTGCCACGGAGGTGGGATCGGTGTTGACATTCACCGTGACGTTGACGCTGTGATTACTTGCAGGCTCGGGAGTCGCTGCGGGGGTATGATTGCTCATTGAAGTGGCCTTTCGGGTCACGTTTCGGATTTGAGCGCTCGGTGTTGGTAGCACCGGGCGCTCACCCGTGTCCGGGGGAGCGCCGTCGCGCGATTCTTCTTCTACCATCATAGCAGATGGGGTTGACAGCGATGATTTTGTGTGATACGCGCTAACCGTTCATGTCAGGGTTCCTCCTTGAATCCGGGGAGTTCTTGGGTGTTGAACGGCGCCCGAAGGGTGTATTCGACGTCGTTGTTGTAGGCGCTACCTTTCAACCAGTTCCGCTGCCGACCGACCTTGCTCGTGAGCAGCTTCTCTCTGCGCAGCCTCGCGATGCCGGTGGCCCAGGTGTCGTCGGATATCCCGTACCAGGACTTCACCTGGCTCGGTGGGATGACGAAGCCAGGGCGCTGAGATAGCCCGATCAAGAGCACGGACTTGGCTGGCATGTTCAGGATGCGGTACCAGTCCTCGGTCCAGTAGGCGAAAGGGAGTCGAAAGTAGTGCTTCTTGGGGGAGGTGTAGGGATCCCCAGAGCCGTCCTCCAGCAGTGATGTGATCTTGCCGCCTCGTCGGGCCACATCGCGCCGGACCAGCGCGTACTTCCTCTCCAGACGGGAGAAGATACGAGACACACGCTCCGCGTGCATCTTCTGGTCGCTCTCTGCGAGCCCGAGCGCGCGGGCCCATACGCCGGCATCCTTACCGGCGTCGAACGGCGGCGCGCTAGCCATCAGGCGGTGAAGGAGGAAGAGCTCGAGACCTCCACGATCGTGCGCCGCCACCATGTCAGCAAGCACGCCAGGGGTCCTCGCCCCGCTCACTCCACGCTGCACGAAGGAGTTGCGGATCTGCACCATGCCGCTGGGGCGCTTCGAAGCCTTCAGCATGTCGGCGATTGTCTCCCGTTCGCCGTGTCCTAGTTCGCGTTCCATGTGAACCATAGTGCCTTACCTCCGCATTTTTGGTGGCTGAGCAGTGATCAGTTAAAAACCCTGCCAACGGTTGCCTATATAAGTACCGTGGAAGTACCTCGTACAAGTTCCTCGTACAAGTTCCAGTGCGAGTTCCAAGTAGCCCAAAACCCTGCCATCGGGCTTCGCCCCACCCTCCCCAGAACGACGCCGGCGAGCGGGTGTTGAATCTGTGACCTTCTTGCCCGATGTCGGACCGACAGGAGCCCGGGTGCCTGTCTAGGCGCGGACGCGTGCGAGTTCGTCCCAGTGAGTGGTTGCGCGGGGGGTGAGCATTCCGCGTTTCATCTGCCAGGACGGGCCGGGTCGGACGCCGCCGTGGCCGAGGCCGGGGGCGTCTTTGCCGGCCTTCTTCTGGATCCCGTCGACGAGTGAGGCGATGCCAGCGTCTTCGTGGGTGCGGCGGAAGGGTTCGAGGGGCGTGTGTATGCCGGCGGGGAGGAGGTCGGTGAGACGAGTTAAGGGACGCGGGGCGTCAACCTAAGTTGACATGATATCTACTATCGGTGGGTCTAAGGCGCCCAGAATAGGGGCCTCTGGACCCGGGAGCGTGCTGCGGTCGTCTCATCCTCGCGCTCATCCCGGCTGATAGAGAGACTCCATGAGTCGACTACAGTCCGAGGTCTTGCGGATTCGCGAGCGCCGAATATCAAGCAGGATTTCCAGTCGTAGCGCAACTTAGTTCATCTCGAAGACGGCGTGGGCAAGGATTGACTCTATCCCTCGAGATGTCGTCGATGAGACGGTGGAGAATGCTCGTCCTCAGTCGTGCTCGCCGCGGTATGTGAGGTGAGGATCCATCGATCGGGAACTCGAGCGGCTCGCGCGGAACGTCGACGATGCGGCTCTCGGCCGTGGTGCATTTTGGTGCAGGGGAAACTGTGTCCGTACGTGAGCAGGCGGGAGCAGCTGGGCGTTCGCTCCCCGTAATCGCGCGGATATCGCCCTGAAGGACCACGGCTCAGGGCCTACGCAATGGGTTCAAATCCCACCGTCACCGCCACCACGAAGGCCCCGACTCCCCTGGAAACATGGGGATGCGGGGCCTTCGTCCTGTCGGGTGACGCCGACGGCGCGGGTCAGGGCCGTCCGTAGCGGGCGAGGAACGCGTCCACCGCGCGGGGCACTGGGCCGCCCGTCTCGTCGACCCCTAGCAGTTGCGCGTTCAGGGCGGGCCCGATCACGAGCCACGTGAACTCGGAGGCCGCGGCGTGCGCATCGTCGATCTGCAGCCCGCGGTCGACGGGGAGCTGCGCGAGCGTGTCGGCGAGGTTCTGGATGTTCCGGTTCCAGCTCTCCTCGAGGTAGAGCCGCGCGACCTCGGGGTGGGCCGGGGCCTCGGCGATCACGAGGCGTCGCATCCGCAGCACGGGCTCGCTCAGGATCCCCGCGCGCATGGTCTCCGCGAGCTCGGTGAGGCCGCGGCGCACATCGTCGTCGGCGGCGAGCCGTTCGAGCGCCGGGCGCATCGCGTCGCGGCCCGCGGCCGCCCACTGCCGCACGACCGCGGTGTACAGCGCGGTCTTGGAGGAGTGGTCGCGGTAGAGCGAGGCCTTGTGCTCGCCGCCGACCGTGCACCGTGGCTGGCGATCGACCCCGAGCCGCTCGTGGGCGATCCCGGATTCGACCTCTGGCCCGCCCTGGACAGCCGGTGGAGTGCCGGCGGGGCGGCCGACGCCGTGGGTCTCGTGCGCCGCCGCTTCGACATCCTGACCGAGATGCTCGACCTGGATCGCCGCCGCGCCGCCGCGTGGACGCGCGCGCGGCTGCTGCAGAACACGCTGTGGGACATCGAAGACGGTCACACCGCCATCGGTGTCCCGGCGAAGGTCGTGGACGAGGCGCTCGCCTCTGTCGGCGTCGGCGAAGGGTCTTGACGGGAGAGGCACCCCGCCCAATACTTAGGTATATGCCTAAGTATCCCGACGACCTTGACGCCGTGCTCCGCGCCCTCGCGGACCCCACGCGCCGGGCGATCGTCGAGAGGCTCGCCTCATCGCCCGCCATCGTCTCGGAGCTCGCGGCGCCGTTCACGATGACGCTGCCCTCGCTGCTGCAGCACCTCGGAGTCCTGGAGGCCGCGGGGGTGATCACGTCGGAGAAGCAGGGCAGGGTCCGCACGGTCACCCTGCGCCCCGGCGGCCTCGACGTGCTCCACCTCTGGCTCGGCCAGCAGCGCACACCGGCCGAGCACAGGGCCGACCGGCTGGGCATCCACCTCGCCCGCACCGCCCCGAAGGAGCACTGACATGACACGCGTCCGCATGGACCTGTTCGCCTCCCTGGACGGCTACACGCCCTCCGACCTCACACCCGACAGCCCCATGGGGGAGGACTGGGGGCGCCTCACCGCGGCCTACGCGGGCACCCGCACGTTCCGCGAGAGGATCTTCGGCGACACCAGCGGCGCCGGAACCACCGGTGTCGACGACCGCTACGCCCGCGCGTTCTTCCAGGGCGTCGGCGCCGAGATCATGGGCGCGGGGATGTTCGGCCTCCACTCCCACCCCGACGACCCCGACTGGAAGGGATGGTGGGGCGACACCCCGCCGTTCGGCACGCCCGTCTACGTGCTCACCCGCACCGCGCCCCGCCCGTCGATCCCGATGGACGGCGGCACCACGTTCCACTTCCGCGATGCCGCGATCGAGGACGTGCTCGCCGAGGCGTCCGACGCCGCGGGCGACCTCGACGTGCGCATCGGCGGCGGGTACCGCACGGCGCAGGCGTTCCTGCGCGCGGGACTCGTCGACGACCTGCACCTCCTGGTCGCGCCGCTCTTCCTCGGCCGCGGATACCGCCTGTGGGACGACCTGACCGGCTTCGAGAACACCTACACCGTGACGACGGAAGCGGCCGAGAGCGGCGTCGTCCACGTCACCCTGACGCGATAGGACACTGCGATGACGACGGAGCACCGGCTCGCACACTCCGGATTCACCCTCACCCGCGACTACCCCGCGCCGCTCGACCGGGTGTGGGCCGCCTTCGCGGACGAGGACCAGAAACGCGGATGGTGGGGCGACGCGGACGCCATCGAAGAGCGGGAGTGGGCGTTCGACTTCCGCGTCGGCGGGCGCGACGTCCACGAGGGGCGGTTCCACGACGGACCCGTGTCGCGGTACGTGGCCACCTACACCGACATCGTCGACCGGGTGCGGATCGTCACCGCGTACGACATGTGGCTGGACGGGGAGCACATGTCGACCTCGGTCGCGTCCCTGGAGTTCGAGGCGGTCGACCTCGGCACGCGCTTCACCCACACCGAGCACGGGGTCTTCCTCGACCGCTTCTGGGACGGCGGGCCCGGCCGGGAAGCGGGGACGCGCAGCCTCCTCGACGCCCTCGGCTCCTTCCTCGCCGGAGCCTGAGCCTGGGCGGGGCGGGATCGGCGCCGGATCGCCCCTGCCGCGCACCGCGGAGCCTCAGCGCAGCACGCCCTCCTCAGCGCCCAGGCGCGCGAGCTCGGCGGCGGTGGGCGAGCCCTCCCAGTCGCCCAGGGACATGCACGCGAAGGCCCCGACGGCCGCGGCCCGCCGGAGTCGGTCGAGCGTCGTGGCGGTGTTGCCCCAGAGGCTGAGGTAACCCGCCACGAAGGCGTCGCCGGCCCCCACGGTGTCGACCACGTCCACGGTGACCGCGGGCACGTCGTGACCGCCGCACTCATCGAGCGCGAAGGCCCCCTGGGCTCCGCGCTTGATCACCACCTCGCGCGGCCCGAGGTCGCGGAGCCGCTGAGCCAGCTGGAGCGGAGTCCCCTCGCCCACCAGGAGCGCCGCCTCGTCCTCCCCGGCGAACACCACATCGGCGAGCGCCGCAAGCCGGAGGTAGGTGGCGCGCGCGTCCCGCCCGTGCCACACCGCCTCGCGGTGGTTCACGTCGAAGGAGACGGCGGCTCCCGCGGCGAGCGCCCTGCGCGCCGCGGTCACGGCGCAGTCACCGGAATCCGGGCCGAGGCCGGGCAGGATGCCGGTCAGGTGAACGACATCCGCCGTCGCGAGCAGTCCGTCCGGCAGATCGGCGGGGGAGAGGCGGGATGCGGCGCTGTCGCGGCGCCAGAAGGTCACGGTCGCCATCGCGGTCGTCCGGCGATGTTTGTGCATCAGTCCGGTGGGACGATCGGGGTCGCGTTCCGCGTGCACGGCTACGCCCTCCGCCCGCAACTCCCGCACGACCAGGTCTCCGAGCGGGTCGTCGCCGAGCCGACTCACCCACGTCGCCCGCCCGCCGAGGCGCGCCAGGGTGATCGCGACGTTGCTCTCCGCGCCCCCGAAACTGAGGGAGTGTGCGCGCGCGGCGTCGAGGGGTCCCGGTCGGTCGTTCGTGACGAGGCCCATGGTCTCGCCGACCGTTACGACGTGCGGGTGCAGCGACGTCACGGACGGCGTCCACGCTCGACCGCCGCGAGCGCCCGCGCGGCCCGGTCGCCGAGCGCGGACAGGCTCCCCCCGGCGAACGCATCGCCCAGCAGCGGTCCGCCCAGACTCACGGCGACGCACCCCGCGGCGATCCACGCGGGGATGTCGTCGAGCGCGACGCCCCCGGACGGCATCGTGAGCACACCGGGGTAGGGGCCGGCGAGCTGTCCGATGAATCCGGGGCCGACGGTCGCGGCGGGGAAGATCTTCACCGCGGCCGCGCCGAGCCTCCACGCGGCGTTCACCTCGGTCGGAGTCACCGCGCCGGGGTAGACGGGCACCCCAGCCGAGACCGCGACCTCCGCCACCTCCGTCACGACTCCGGGGGAGACGAGGAAGCGCGCTCCGGCGTCGACCGCGTCACGGGCGTCCCGCTCCTCTAATACGGTGCCGACCCCGATCTCCGCCTCGGGTGCTGCCGCGATGAGCTGCGGCAGCACCGCGAGGGTGCCGGGGGTCGTCAGTGTCAGCTCGATGCACCGGATCCCGCTGTCGGCGAGGGTCTCTACCACCGGCTCGTACAGTCGGGCGTCTGGCGCGCGGAGCACGGCCATCACGCCGGTGCGGGTGAGGGTGGCCGAGGGGGTGGTGCGCATGGGCGGGTCTCCGGTGATCGAGTGGGCGGGGCTGTCACGCCGCAGGGACGGCGAAGTCCGGTCGGGTGCCGTAGCGGGCGAGCGCATCCTCGTCGAGGGTCACACCGAGCCCGGGGTCGGCCGGGATGTCGAGGAACCCCTCGGCGTCCAGCGTCCAGCCGCCGCGGATCAGGTCGTCGACGTATGCCGAGCCGGTCTTGTACTCCACGAGGTCGGTCGAGGAGAGGGCCGAGGCGAGCTGCAGGTCCGCCGCGAGGCCGATTCCCGTGTTCCAGCCGTGCGGGATCAGGCGGATGCCGCGGTCTTGGGCGGCCCAGCCGATCCGACGCGACTCGCTGAGGCCGCCTCCCTTCGTGGTGTCGGGTTGCACGATGTCGAACGCGTGCCGGTCGAGGTACGGCTCGAAGCTCTGGCGCCGGGTGAGCACCTCGCCCCCCGAGATCCGCACCGGCGACGTCGCGCGCAGCTCCGTGAATCCGTCGAGGTTGTCGGGGGCGAGCGCCTCCTCGAACCAGGCGACGTCGTAGTCGGCCAGCATCCGGGCGGTGCGCTTCGCCCAGGCGACGTCGCCGGGGAAGAACGCCTCCGAGCCGCCGGCGTCGACCGCCAGCAGGCGATCGCCCACCGCCGCCCTCGCCGCGGCGACGGTGGCCTCGTCGGTCGCGGCGTCGACGCGCCCGAACCTCCACCAGCCGATCTTGAACGCGGAGAACCCGCTCGCGACCAGGTCTTCGAGGTTCTCGGTCATGGGGCCCGCCTCGTCCATCAGCACCGAGGCGTAGGGGCGCACGCGGTCGCGGTAACGTCCGCCGAGCAGTCGCCCGACCGGCTGGGCGGAGGCCTTCCCTGCGATGTCCCACAGGGCGATGTCGATCGCGCTCGTCGCGTGGGTGAGGGAGCCACCGCGCCCCATCCAGAAGGCGGTCTGGTGGAGCGTCTCGGTGAGGCGCTCCACCTCGAGCGGGTTCTCGCCGATGAGGTGCGGGGACAGCAGGTCGATCGCGCCCCGCACGAGGCTTTCGGTGGTGAAGGCGCTGCCGATGCCCACGGTGCCGTCGTCGGTGTGGACCGCGACGAGGGTGTGGACGATGTCGTCCGGCTGCAGTTCGTGCGACCACCCGCCCTCGGGTGTCGCACCCCGCAGGCCGCACGTGTCGATTCGGGTGATGCGCATGAAGACCTTCCAACCGTGATGAGGGAAAGGGAGCCCCTTCCGAGAACTGAAGATAGTCGATTGTCGACAACAGGGCAATCCATCGGTAATGTCTGTTTCTGCACCCAGCAGCGGTGCGATCAGCGACTCACAGCGTTGTGCACGACGGCAGCGCCGGAGGCCCGAACCCGAAAGGCATCACAATGAAGTTGACGCGCATCCTGGCCGGCGTGGCCGTCGCCGCGACCGCCGCCCTCGCCCTCTCCGCGTGCACCTCGAGCGGCAGCCCGGCAGCGGGGACGCAGGGGAGCACCCTCACCACCGTCCTCGAGAAGAAGACGCTCGTGGTCGGCGTGTTCGCCGACGCCCCGCCCTACGGGGTCATGAAGAGCTCGGGCGAGTACGAGGGCTTCGACATCGACGCCGCGCAGGCGCTCGCCGACTCCCTCGGTGCGAAGATCGAGTACGTCTCCACCACCAACGCCAACCGCATCCCCCTGCTGGAGACCGGCAAGGTCGACATCGTCATCGCCGCGCTCACCAACCTGGACGAGCGCGCGCAGAAGGTCGCGATGTCCCGCGCGTATGCCGCCGAGGGTCAGGTCGTGCTCGTGCCGGCGGGCAGCGACATCACCTCCTACGACGACCTCGCCGGACGCACCGTCGCCGCCACCCGCGGGAGCGTGCCGGCGACCATCCTCGAGAACCGGTTCCCCGAGGCGAACGCGAGCCTCTTCGAAGCCGTCGCCGACTCGATCCAGGCGCTGCGCAGCAACAAGGTCGACGCGCTCATGGAGAGCAATTCCGTGGCGCAGGGCATCCTCGCCGACTCCGGGGACGAGTTCGTGATCGTCGACGCCCCGCAGCTGAGCCCCTCCGTGGTGTCCATGGGACTCAAGCAGGGCGACCAGCTGTGGCTGAACTACGTCAACAACTTCATCCTCAACTACAACATCAGCGACGCCGCGAACGACTCGTACAACACGTGGCTCGGCACCGACGTCCCCGAACTGATCAAGTAGCGACCCCTCGGCTGCCCCGCCCGCCGGGTGGGGCAGCCGGAACGGAAAACTCATGCAACTGTTCTTCGGGGACCTGATCCCCTATGCCCCCGAGCTCCTCACCGGACTCGGCATCAGCGTGCTCATCACGCTCGCGGCGGTGCTGATCGGCTCGCCCCTCGGCGTCGGGGTGTACCTGCTGCGGGCGTCGCGTCACGTCGTCCTCCGGTCGATCGGTGCCACCTACGTCGAGGTCATCCGCAACACCCCGCTGCTGCTGCAGCTGTACCTCATCTATTTCGCCCTGCCGTCCGTCGGCGTGAACTTCGATCCCGTCACGGCAGGCGTCATCGCGCTCAGCGTCAACAACTCCGCCTATCTCGCGGAGATCTATCGCGCCGGCTTCGAAGCGATCCCGAAGGGGCAGATCGAGGCGGCGGACGCGCTCGGGCTCGCGCGGCGCACCACGTTCTTCCACGTGCGCCTTGTGCCGGCCCTGCGCAACGTGCTCCCGTCGCTGACCAACCAGGTGATCCTGCTCTTCCTGGCCTCGTCGATCGCCTCGATCGTGGCCGTGCCGGAGCTCATGCACGTGATGATGGGCATCACGACGAGCACCTTCCGCACCATCGAGACCTTCGTCGTCGGGGGACTCCTCTACTTCATCGTCGCCTTCCTGATCGCGGGCGCGTCCCGACTCATCGAGACGCGCGGCATCCGCTGGAAGGTGGCCTGATGTTCACGTCGTTCGATCTCCCCGACCTGCTCCTGATCCTGCAGGGCGCGTTCGTGACCCTCCAGATCTGTCTGCTCGCTGTCCTGCTCGGGGGGGCTGTCGGCATCGTGTCCGGCGTCCTCGCGGCGAGCCCGTTCGCCCCGCTGCGGTGGGTCAGCGCGATCTGGGTGGGTGCGATCCGCGGCGTTCCCGTGCTGCTGATCATCTTCTTCGTCTACTTCGCCCTGCCGCTGCTGTCGCCGGGCAGCAACGTTCCCGACTACTGGGCCGCGATCATCGCGCTCACGATCTTCGCCTCGGCCTACATCAGCGAGATCGTTCGCGGCAGCATCCAGGCCATCCCGCGCGGACAGTTCGAGGCCGCGCAGGCTCTCGGCCTGTCGTGGCCCCAGCAACTGCGCTTCGTGGTGATGCCGCAGGCCGCGCGCATCATGGTGCCGCCCGGCATCGGCTTCCTCGTGGTGCTGATCAAGGACAGCTCCCTGGTGGCCGTGATCGGTCTGATCGAGCTCACGCGCGCCGGAAACATCGTCGCCTCGCAGACCGGCCAGCCCATCCTCGCCTACGTGGTGGTGGGCGCGGTCTACTTCGTCATCTGCTTCGCCCTTTCCGTCGCCGGACGGCGGTACGAGCGGCGACTCACCATCCACGCGCCGGCCCCCCGGGTCGAAGACGCGCTCGCCCCCTCACGAGGAGACTCGAAATGATCACTGTCACCGACCTGCGACTCAGCTTCGGCTCCACCGAAGTGCTCCACGGAATCAGCTGCGACGTCGCCGAGGGCGAGGTGGTGTGCATCATCGGGGCCTCCGGTTCCGGCAAGAGCACGCTCTTGCGCTGCATGAACGGTCTCGAGACGCCCAGCCACGGCAGCATCGAGGTGAACGGTCACGTCCTCACGGCGAAGGAGCGCCGAGCGGATCTCGCCGCCGTGCGCCGGGACGTGGGGATGGTGTTCCAGCAGTTCAACCTCTTCCCCCATCTCACCGCCCGCGAGAACGTCACGCTCGCCCCGCGCAAGGTGCTCGGACTGAACGCCGCGGACGCGCGCGAGCGTGCGGACGCGCTGCTGGCGAAGGTGGGGCTGGCCGCGAAGGCCGACTCCTTCCCGGGCAACCTGTCCGGAGGTCAGGCCCAGCGCGTCGCGATCGCGCGCGCCCTCGCCATGCAACCCCGGGTGATGCTGTTCGACGAGCCGACCTCCGCACTCGACCCCGAGATCGTCGGCGAGGTGCTGTCGGTGATGAAGGGGCTCGCCGCGGAAGGGATGACGATGGTCGTCGTCACGCACGAGATCGGATTCGCGCGCGAGGTCGCCGACCGGGTGATCTACATGGACGACGGGCGGATCGTCGAGAGCGGCTCCCCGCACGAGCTGCTGTCGAACGCGCAGACCGAGCGGGCGCGCGCGTTCCTCGGGAAGGTGCTCTGACCCCGTGATCGACCTGCTCATTCGCGGGGCGAGCGTCGTCGACGGCTCCGGTGCTGCACCGTTCTCGGCGGACGTCGGTATCGTCGGCGACCGCATCGTCGTGGTGGGCCGTGCCGACGCAACCCCGGCGCGCGAGGAGTTCGACGCCACCGGGCTGCTGCTCACCCCCGGGCTGATCGACCCGCACAGTCACAGCGACTGGTCGATCCTCGGCAACCGTGACGCCCTGAGCACGGTGCATCAGGGCGTGACCACGGAGGTCGTGGGGAACTGCGGTGTCACCTACGCCCCGGTCGCTGCGGGGGATGAGGAGACCGCGCGTCGTGCGCTCGCCGCCTTCGGCTACGACGGTGAGGTCGGGTGGCGCTCGTTCGCCGAGCTGCTCGACGTCGTGCACCGTGGAGGCACCGCGCAGAACCTCGCCTGGTTCGTCGGGCACACCGGGCTGCGCCGCGCCGCCGAGCGCACGGAAGGAGATCTCGTCCGCGCGATGGAGCGGCACCTGCACGAGGCGCTGGAGGCGGGAGCGCTCGGCTTCAGTTCCGGCCTCGAGTATGGGGCGGGACGCGCGGCCGAGACCCCGGAACTGGAGGCGCTCGCGCGCGTCGCCGGTCGCTACCGTGCGATGTACGCCAGTCACATCCGCAACAGGGATGCGGCGCTCGGGAAGGCCGTCGACGAGTTCTTCCGCGTCGTGCACGCCGGCGACCTGCGCGCGCAGCTGTCGCACCTCAACGTGCGGCACGGCACCGGGGCGGCGGACGGCGCGTGGACGGAAGCGGTGACGCGGCTGGAGCGCGAGCGGCGCTCCGGGGTCGACGTGCTGGCGGACATGACCCCCTATCCCGACGGCATCGGGCTCGCCGCCGGCCTGTTGCCCGAGTGGCTGCTCGCCGAGGGAGAGGCCGTCGCGGCGGAGGCGCTGCGCGACCCCCGGGTGCGGGCGAGGGTGCGCGCGGACTCCGATCGCTACTGGCGCTTCGTGCACCGGGGCCAGTGGGAGCGCGTGCGGCTGGCCGTGAGCCCCGCCACCCCGGAGTGGGAGGGCATGATCTTCCCCGAGATCGCCGCGGCCAACGGCACGGACGAGTGGGACGCGTACTTCGACGTGATGGCGGCGGCGGGCGGCGACCTAGGGGCCGTGCAGTTCATGGGCGCGCTGTTCGAGCCTGACCACGTCGCCGAGGCCGTGAGCCACGAGCGCTTCCTGCTCGGTGTCGACGGCTTCACCTCTCGCCGTGACGGGGTGCTGGGTGCGCGGACCCCGCATCCGCTGTTCTTCCACGGCTCCCAGCACTTCCTGAGCCATCACGCCCTGCGCGCCGGAACGCTGACGCTGGAGCACGCCGTGCACAAGATGACGGGTGCCGTCGCGCAGCACTTCGGTCTCCGCGACCGCGGTCGCGTGGCCGAGGGCGCCTTCGCCGACCTGGTCCTGTGGGATCGGCAGCTGCTCCGCGACACCGACACCTTCGTGCTGCCGGAGCGCTACGCCACGGCCGCCCGTCATGTCTGGGTGAACGGCACGCAGGTGGTCTCGCACGGCACCCGCACCCTGCACCGCCCTGGAACCCGACTGGAGAGAACAGATGTCCGCTGAATCGTCGACCGGCGTCGCCGGAACCCGCCGCAGCCGCCGTGGGGCGGAGGGAGCCGCCGCGCCGGGCCCGCGAGAGACGGGGCGGTTGACGCCGGCCGTCACGGGCTTCGCCGTCGCGGCGGCCGTCGGTGGTTTCCTCTTCGGCTTCGACACCGCCGTGATCAACGGCGCGGTCACCGCGATCGAGGGGAACCTCGGTCTCGACGCGGTCGGGCTGGGCGTCGTCGTCGCGGTCACCCTGCTGGGTGCCGCGCTGGGGGCGCTGGGAGCGGGCTGGCTCGCGGACCGCATCGGCCGACCCCGCACGATGCTCGCCGCCGGCGTGGTGTTCTTCGTGGCGGCGATCGGCTGCGGTCTGGCGCAGGGAGTGTTCGATCTCGCGGCCTGGCGGCTGGTGACCGGCGTCGCCGTCGGGTTCGCGACCGTGCTCGGGCCGCTGTACATCTCGGAGATCGCTCCGGCGCACGTGCGCGGGCGCCTGGCCTCGATGCAGCAGATGGCGATCGTGCTCGGGATCTTCGTCGCGCTGCTCTCCGACAGCGGGATCGCCCTCGCGCTGGGTGGTGCGGACGCTGAGCTGTTCCTCGGGCTGCCCGCGTGGCGGTGGATGTTCATCGCCGGGGTCGTCCCCGCCGTGATCTACCTCGTGCTGGCGCTCGTCGTGCCGGAGTCCCCGCGCTATCTGGTCGCCCGGGGGCGTGCGGAGGCGGCGCGACGCGTGCTCATCCGGCTGCAGCGCGTCGACGCGACCGAGGCGCGTCTGCTCACCGACCGGATCGAGGAGACCCTGCAGCATAAGGACTCGGGGCGCTTCCGCGATCTGCTCGACCGACGCCGTGGCCTCCTCCCGGTGGTGTGGGTGGGCATCGGGGTCGCGGCGCTGCAGGCGCTGGTGGGCATCGACGTGATCTTCTACTACTCCACGTCGCTGTGGGAGTCGGTGGGCTTCGAGGAGTCCGCCGCGTTCGGACTGTCGGTGCTCAGCTCGTTCATCAACGTGGCCGCCACGGTCGTCGCCATCCTGCTCATCGATCGCGTCGGCCGCCGGCGCCTGCTCCTCACAGGCTCCGTGGGGATGTTCGTGAGTCTCGTGATCGTGAGCATCGGATTCTCCACCGCCCGCATCGTCGACGGGTCTCCCCAGCTCGACGGCGTGTGGGGTCCGATCACGCTGGTCGGCGCCAACCTGTTCGTGGTCGCGTTCGCCGTGTCGTGGGGGCCCGTGGTGTGGGTGCTGCTGGGGGAGATGTTCCCCAACCGCATCCGCGGCGTCGCTCTGTCGGTCTGCGCCTCGGCGAACTGGCTCGCGGGTGTCGCGCTGAACTTCTCGTTCCCGAGCCTGCGCGACATCTCGTTGCCCGGCAGCTACGCGCTCTACGCGGTGATGGCGGCGCTGTCGTTCCTCCTGGTGTTCTTCGGCGTCCGGGAGACCAACGGGCGAGCGCTCGAGGAGATGCGCGCGAGCGCGGGGAGGGCCGAACCGGGGGAGGTGCCGCGATGAGGGTGCTGCGGGAAGGCGCGGATCGGCGACCGGGCACCGCGCCCGTGTACGTCCTGCGGGCGGGTGAGGCCCGGGTGGCGATCGCGCCGGCGCACGGCTGTCTGATCCACGAGCTCGACGACGGAGCGGGCGATGTGCTGTGGGCGGACGGGCGCCCGCCGCGCGTGCTCGACCCGTCGCCGGTGGTGGGGGAGGAGTCGGCGCGGGAGTTCGACGAGGACATCCTTCTCGGCGGCTGGTTCCCGATGTTCCCCGCTGCGGGCGTGCCCACCGCCACCACGCAGCAGCACGGGTGGGCGCCCCGCGTGCCCTGGGCGGTGGTCGAGCACACGGAAACGCGGGTGACGTGCACCGCCGCTGGACCGTTCCTCGACGGCGGCGTCGCGGAGCTGACGCGGAGCGTGGAGCTCGAGGCCCGGGCGCTGACCGTCTCCACCACGGTGCGGAACGCGGGCGTCGATGCGGGAGCGTTCACGTGGGGCGAGCACCCGTGCTTCTCGCGCGAGCGTTTCGCCACGGGTCGAGCGGTGTTCGAGGGGGAGCCGGTGGCCGCGGTTCCCGCGCGGGCGGACGGTGCCGCCGGGCATCTCGCCCGGAGTGCCCGGGGGGCGTCGGCCGCGGTGGTCGGCCCGCGCGGCGCGGTCACCCTGACGGATGCGGCGGGCACTCTTCCGCACTGGCTGCTGTGGTTCAACCACGCCTCGGCGGAGCTGCCGCGGGCGGACACCCTCGCGTGGGAGCCGTCGACCGCGGCGGGTCTGGGCGTGGGCGATGCGCTCGCCGCGGGGGCGGTGGAGCGTCTGGGCGCGGGCGACGTGTTCCACGCGGTCGTCCGGTGCGAATGGACTTTGTCGACAATCGGCTCTTGATCGGTACGATGACAGGATGACCGCTCTCTCTTCCCTGCCTTCCGTTCCCGCGGCGTCGCGTCGCGAGCGCGTCGCCGAGATCCTCCGCGAGGCCATCACCACCGGGGATCTCGAGCCGGGGCAGAAGCTGACCGAGCTCGAGCTCGCCGCCCAGCTGGGGACCAGCCGCGCCCCGGTGCGTGAAGCGCTCCGACAGCTCGAGCAGGAAGGGCTCGTCGTCTCCTACCCCTATCGCGGAACCGAGGTGCTCGGGGTCTCGCAGGAGGAGATCGAGAACGTGCTCGTGCCGATCCGCATCGCGCTCGAGCGTTTCGCCTTCGACAAGGCGATGGCGGTGGCGACCGAAGACGATGTCGCGGCGCTGAACGCCATCATCGAAAGCATGGACGAGGCGGCCTCGGCGGGGGACCTCGCCCGGCTCGCCGACGATGACATCCGTTTCCACGAGGCGATCGTCGTCCTGTCCGGTCAGCAGCACTGCCTGCAGATCTGGCGCACGATCCAGCCGCGGGTGCGCGCGTACTTCCGCCGGGATGCGAACTACTACGGAGACTCCCACGCGGTCGCCGAGCAGCACCGCGAGCTGATCCGCGCGCTGCAGAGCGGGGACAGCGGTCACGGCCTCGACGCCATCACGGAGCACATCCGCACGCACTTCTCCTCGGCCACCGCCGCGGAGGGCGACCGGTGAGCACCATCGTCGTGACGGGCGCCGCGTACGGAATCGGGCGCGGGATCGCCCTGCGCGCTGCGGCGCAGGGGCGGCATGTCGCGCTGCTCGACATCGACGACGGCGCGCTGGCGGACACGGCATCGGCGGCGGCGGCGGCCGGTGCGGCCTCGGTGCTTCCGCTCGTGTGCGACGTGAGCGACGAGCGTGGGGTGGACGCGGCCTTCGCCGCGGTCGCCGACGGCCTGCCGGAGATCTCGGGCGTCGTGGCCAATGCGGGCATCGAGGTCAGTGAGCCGCTCGCCTCGGCCAGCGTGGAGTCGTGGGACCGCGTGATGGCCGTGAACCTGCGCGGCACGTTCCTCACGTCCAGGGCGGCGCTGAACCACTGGCGCGCGCGGGGGGCGGGGGGCTCGTTGGTCTGCGTCTCATCGCCGTCGGCGTTCGTGGGCTTCGCGGGTGGCGCGAACACGGCCTACGGGGCGTCGAAGGGCGGGATCTCGGCGTTCGTCCGGGCGGCGGCCCTGGATGCGGCACCGGATGGGGTGCGTGTCAACGCCGTCGTCCCCGGGGCGACGGACACTGACATCCTCTACTTCGGGCTGGAGGGGGAGGCGCTGCGGGATCGTCGCGCCGAGCTCGAGGAGTCCGCCAGGGAGCAGATCCCGCTCGGCCGGATGGCGCGGCCGGAGGAGATCGCGGACGCCGTGCTCTGGCTCCTCAGCGCGGAGAGCGCCTACGTCACGGGCAGCCATCTGGTCTGCGACGGCGGCCTGCTGGCCAAGAGCGCCAACACGTTCTGAGGCTGCGGATCTTCCGCTCTTCGGGCCCCGGAGGCCTCCGTTCGTAACAGACGCATCACGGTCTGGGGGAGATTGTCGACAATCGACTAGATTCTGATCGTCGGCAGAGAAGCCGGCGTCAGCTACCGAACGGGCGGAAGGCGAGAACACCATGGAACGACGACTCTGGGGTCGGCGCGGAGCAAGCATCACCGTCGTCGCGCTCGCGGCGCTGGCCGCCACAGGCTGTGGCGCGGGGGGAGCGCCGAGCGAGGGCGGCACCACGACGATCACGTACTGGACGCACGTCAACGCTCCCGCGCAGGAGGTCGAACGCGAACTCATCGCGCAGTACGAGGAAGCCCACCCCGGCGTCCGCATCGACTACCTGCCCATCGAGTTCGGCACCATGGCCGCGAAACTCAACGCCGCCATCGCCGCCGGCGGGGGCCCCGACATCGTCAACTACTTCCAGTCCTACGCCGCGGGCCTGAGCGCGAAGGGCTACCTCGCCCCCGTCGACCACGAGGCCTACGGCATGACCGCCGAGGAGCTCGCCGGCCAGTACACCGAAGCGATCGCGGCCGGCTTCTCCGCAGACGGCGACTTCATCGGCATCCCGCACGAGATCTCGACGTACCAGTTCTGGGTCAACAACGAGCACTTCGCCAACGCAGGCCTCGACCCGGAGAAGGACTTCCCCCAGACCTGGGCCGACGTCGCGGCTGTGGGGGCGCAGATCCAGAACGCGGCGAACGGCCCCGCCGAAGGCGTCGCCCTGACGCTGAACAACCCGGTGCGCGACGTCCTCGTGCTCGACGCCATGACCCGCCAGGCCGGAGGGGCACTGTTCGGCCCGGACGGCACCGAATCGTTCGTGAACTCGCCCGAGGCCGTCCAGGCTCTGCAGACGTGGGGCGACCTGGCCAACGAGCACCGCGTCAACGATCCGGCGCTCGGACCGACCGCCTCCACGAACGCCGAGGATCTCTTCGGAGACGGCACCGCCGCGATGGTCAACACCGGCGGCTCGTGGTTCATCCCCACGCTGGACGGCACCTACCCCGACATCTCGTGGACCGTCGGCCAGTACCCCACCTTCGGCGAGGATCCGGTCGGCGCCGACCTCTACGGCTACGGGCTCTACGTCCCCGTCACCAGCGCGCATCAGAAGGAGGCGTGGGAGTTCGCGCGCTTCCTGGCCGATGCCTCGCCCACCTACTTCGCGGACGCGGGCATCTGGCTCGGCGACAACGACGTGCTCTCCGACGAGGCGACGGCCGGGGTCCCCAGCTGGGACGTGTTCGTCGAAGGGTTCGCCCGCGGCCACTTCCTGCCGCCGCTGAGCCAGTACAACGAGATCAGCCAGATCCTCGAGAGCGCCATCCAGCGGGTGGTCGTGAACGGCGACGACGCGCAGAGCGCGCTCGACACCGCGCACGCCGCCATCGAGCCTCTGCTGGACAAGTGACGCCGCGGGGTGCGGTCGACCACCGGCCGCACCCCGAACGGACGGAGAACCATGGATGACCGAACCTCGGCGATCGTGACGGCACACCGCCGCGACCGCCCCGCCTCCCTTCCCCGCCGCGAAGCGCGCGTCGGACTCGCGTTCGTCGCGCCGACCTTCCTGTGGCTCGCAGTCTTCGTGCTGCTGCCCTCCGGCGCAGCGGTCGTGCTCAGCTTCACCGAGTGGTTCCTCGTCGGCGATCCGACGTTCGTCGGTGTGGCGAACTATCTCGCCCTCTTCGAGGACTCCACCTTCGGGCAGGCGCTGATCGTGACGTTCCAGGTCGCGGCCGGAGTCGCCCTTCCCGGGTCCGTCCTGGCGCTCGTGCTCGCGCTCCTGATGAGCAACGTCGTCCGCGGGCGCGCAGCCTACCAGGCGGTCTTCTACCTGCCCCTCGTGATCCCGAGCGTGGTCTCCTCCATCATCTGGGGCGCGATGTATCTGGGGCAGGGTGTGATCAACACCCTGCTGGGAACGCAGATCAAGTGGCTGGCCGATCCGGTCTGGGCGCTCGTGTCGATCCTGCTGCTCATGGTGTGGACGAACGTCGGGTACTACACGATCCTCGTCTTCGCCGGGCTGCAGGACATCCCCGCGGAGATCCTGGAGGCGGCCAGCATGGACGGGGCAGGGCCGATACAGCGGCTCGTGCACATCATCGTTCCGCTGTTGCGACCCGTCCTCCTCTTCGTGCTGGTGATCGCGACGACCGAGGCGCTGACGCTGTTCGTTCAGCCGTACCTGTTGACCCAGGGCGGGCCGGGCGGTGCCACCCAGACCCTGTCGCTGTACATCTACCAGGTCGGCTTCTCGTTCGGGAACGTCGGTAAGGCGTCCGCGATGGCGGTCGTGCTGCTGGTCATCGCCATCCTCTTCGCCATCGTCCAGTTCCGCGCCCTGAGGAGTTCCCATGACGACTGAGGCCAGTCCGCTCCGTATCGTCCGCCGCTCCGCCCCGCACGTCCTCCTCGTGGTCGCGGCACTGCTCGTCGCGACCCCACTGCTCTGGGCGCTCAAGTCGTCGTTCACGCCCACCGGTGAGGTGATGAGCACGGGCCTGTTCCAACTGCCCAGCCGCTTCACGCTCGACAACTACCTCCTCGGATGGCAGTCGTCGCCGTTCGCGACGTACTTCGTCAACAGTTTCGTCGTCGCGATCGCGGTCACCGCCCTCACCCTGATCGGGAGCGTGACGGCGGGCTACGGCTTCGCGCGATTCGTGTTCCCCGGCAGGCGAGCGTTGTTCGTCCTCACTCTCGCCGCGATGATGATGCCGTTCCAGGCCATCATGATCCCGCTGTTCGTCCAGGTCCGCTCACTCGGCTGGCTCGACAGCTATGCGGGGCTGATCATCCCCGGGGCCGTCAGCGCGTTCGGCGTGTTCCTGATGCGCCAGTTCCTCGCGGGGCTACCGCAGGCGCTGTTCGAGGCGGCCAGGATCGACGGCGCCGGTGAGCTGCGGATCTTCCTGACCATCGTGGTACCCCTCGCACGGGGACCCCTCGCCGCACTCGGGGCGCTCACCTTTCTCGCGAGCTGGAACAACTTCCTCTGGCCGCTCATCGTGGTGGGCAGCACAGGGATGACGACGGTGCCGCTCGGACTCTCGCAGTTCCGCGGTTCCAACGCCACCGACTACGGACAGGTGCTCGCGGTGTCGATGCTCGCCGCGATCCCGGTGGTGCTGGTCTTCCTCGCCCTCCGTCGTCACATCGTGGCCAGCTTCGCGTCCAGCGGGCTGAAGTGACGTTCCTGCTCTTCTCCCCACCGATCCTGCGCCCCGAAAGGACCCCCATGACCGCTCGATCCGCCGACCAGCCCGACCTGTCGACCCTGTCCGTCCTCGCGATCGGAGCGCACCCCGATGACATCGAGATCCTCTGCGGGGGGACGATGGCCCTGTACGCCGAGGCCGGAGCGCGCGTGACGTTCGCGATCGCCACCAACGGTGAGGTCGGGGGAGGGGATCCCGACCCGGCGGCGATCGCGGCGCGTCGGCTCGCCGAAGCCGAGGCGTCCACGTCGCAGCTGGGGGCCGAGCTCATCTGGATGGGGTTCCCGGACGAGATGCTGTTCAACGACCGTCCCACCAGGGAGGCGTTCATCGACGCCTACCGCCGGGCGCGGCCCGACGTGGTCTTCGTGCACTCGACCGACGACTATCACCCGGATCACCGCATCGCGGGTCAGATCGCTATCGACAGCCGCATCCCCGCCGCCGTGCCGCACGTGCGCACGCGATACGCCGCGCTCGATCGGATCCCCCACCTGTTCGTGATGGACACGCTCGGCGGCATCGCGTTCGAACCCGAACACCTCGTCGACATCACGGCGCAGCAGACCCGGAAGGAAGGTCTGCTGCGCCTGCACGCCAGCCAGGTGGACTGGATGGCACAGGCGTACGGCGACGACTACATCGCCGACGCGCGGCGCCAGGCGGAGGTCCGGGCGACCGGCACGGAGTGGACGTTCGTCGAGGGGTTCCGCAGCGTTCCGACGTATCCGGTCACGGGCGGCCCCGAACTGCTGCCGGGGAACTGGCGACCGGCGGACTGAGACGAAGCCGGCCGCGACGACGAGGACGCGGCGGTCCCGACAGGACCTGGTTCGGCGAGGACGAACGCGAGTGGGGCGGCGACCGGGCCCGTGCTTGCATGTGTCCACCCTGCGGTCGGGCACGGCCGGTCGCGCGGAATCCCAGAGAAGAGGTTCACAGATGAGAAGGTCCGTCCTCGCCGCCGCGCTCGCCGCCGTTCTGCTCGCCGCCCTCGCGCCGGTCCCCGCCGTCGCGGTCGGCCAGATCGATCTCGCCATCCAACCCGACGTCGAGATCGTGTCACCGGAGAACTCGGACTGCGAGCCCTGGGACACGACCAAGAGCCGCGAGGAGAACGAGGTCGTCGACTGCGGCTGGTTCCCCTCGATCGCGCGCCTGGCGAACGGCCGGCTGCTCGTGGCGTACTCGGACTCGCCCAGCCACTCGAACTTCAGCCGGATCGCCGTGCGCACCTCGACGGACGAGGGCCGCACGTGGTCCGCACCCATCACGATCGTCGACACCCCCGGGGTGCCGGACGAGAAGGAGCCCAACGTCACGGTGCTCCGCAACGGCGACGTCCTGCTCTGGTACTACGACTTCAACAACCCGAACCGCTCCAACAACCGCACGATCAACCTCATCCGCAGCACGGACGACGGAGCCACGTGGTCGGCGCCCGTCGTGCCGGACACGCTCGCGTACGACAGCCCGTACGGCTATGCGGCCGGGAACGGCGAGCTCATCGAGCTCGACAACGGCGACCTGCTGCTTCCCTTCACGGCCATGCGAGACCGGCGCGGCAACGCGGGGCCACCGGCCGCACACGTCCTTCGGAGCCTCGACGGCGGGGCGACCTGGGACGTGGACGACGAACGCGTGGTGATGTGGTCGGGGCCCGACTACTACCTCCCCGGAACCACGACCCCGGCCACCTGGTACGTGGAGCCCGCGCTGGTCGACCTCGGCGGCGGCGAAGTCATGATGGTCGCGCGCACCTCCTACAACCCGCAGGACGCGGTGATGCGCGTGAGCTACTCGTCCGACCACGGCGACACCTGGACCGCGCCGGTCGACATCCCCGGGCTCAAGGGCGACGCCCCGCACCTGCTCCGTCTGCGCGACGGCAACGTGCTCCTCACGTGGGGCGACCGATCCCGCGCCTGGGGGCAGGGACGCCCCACGGCCGGACTGGTGTACGACCCGGCGCAGGGGTGGGGTGGCGTGGAACAGACGCTCATCTACCGCGGGCCGCGTGATTTCGGCGACCAGGCCTATTCGGGCTCCGTCCAGCTCGTCGACGGACGGGTGCTCACGGTCTCCTACGACCGCATGGCCGGTACCATCGGCGGGACCTTCCTGGAACTGGATGCGGAGCAGGTGCCCCTGGGGGCGCTCGTCGCCGACGGCGACGCGACCGTGACCACCACCCTGACCCACACGGCGTCGGGCTTCGCGCCGACGGGCCCGATCGACGGCACGGTGGACTACGCCAGCATGGCCGTGGCGAACTCGAGCGTGCACGGTCACGGTGCACCGCACGTCTGGCAACTCGACCTCGACGAGCCCACCCGCATCGGTGAGATCGGCATCGCGCTCAAGCCGGGCTACGCGGAGTCCGCGGTGGTCGAGGTGGCCACGGGGACCGGGACGGCGCAGAGCTGGACGACCGTGCGCACCTACGACGACGTGCAGCTCGACGCACTCGACTGGTTCGGCGCCGGTCACGACCTCACGGTGACCGGGGTGCGGGTGACGATCACGGAGAGCGAGGGCTGGGCGGGGCTCGCCGGAGTGGCGTTGCGCGCTCCCGCGACCGGTTTCCATCGCGCCGCACCGGGCCAGGACACCGTGGCCCCGTACGTGCAACTGACACCCGTGGAGCCGTCGAGCGGGTGGTTCTCCGCCACGCCCGCGCAGATCGTCCTCACCGCGCAGGACCGCCATGACCCGTCACCGACGATCGAGGTGGACACCGGATCCGGGTGGCAGGCCAGCACCACCACGGCCACGGTCGACACCTCCGGCTACCCCGAGGGCCTGCACTCGTTCGTCTACCGCACGAGCGATGCGGCGCAGAACACCTCCAGCGTGCGGACCGTCAGCGTGAACATCGACCGGACGCTGCCGACCGCCGCGACGTCGATCGAGCCGACGGGCGACCCCGCCACGCGACGGCTCACCATCACGGGCTCCGACGGGTTGTCCGGCGTCAAGACCGTGGGGTACCTGCTGCCCGGGGCCACCGCGTGGACGACGACGACCCTCCCGACCCCGCAGGCCGCACACAGCGTCTCGGTGGTCGTCCCGGTCGGCGCGGTCGTCCAGTACCGCGTGTACGACACCGCCCGGAACACGACAGGCATCGCCTCGGTCACGATCGCGCCGTGAGCGGCGGCGCGGCGGCGTCGGCCGTTCGGACGGGGCGAACCGTATTCGGTGTCCGCGGCGGTCGCGCCACACGATCGGTGGCGAGAGAGCCGTGCCGCCGCCCCGCCGGGCGCCCGCGGCGGAGACAGAGAAGAAGGGTCACGAGGTCATGAGGATCGCCAGAGTCGGAGCACCGGGCGCGGAGCGTCCCGCGGTGTTCGTCGGGGACGACGATTACGTCGACGTGTCGGACGTGGTCGCCGACATCGATGCGGTGTTCTTCCAGTCCGTCGGGATCGCTGCGCTCGCGGACATCGTGGAGGAGAGACGTGCCGCTGGGCGCGTGACGTCGGTGGGCACCCAGCGCATCGGCGCGCCGATCGCGCGCCCGCACCAGATCATCTGCGTCGGCCTCAACTACGCAGACCACGCCGCGGAGAGCGGCATGCCGATCCCCGCGGAGCCGATCCTGTTCACGAAGTCGCCCAACACCCTGGTCGGGCCGTTCGACGACGTGCGCATTCCGCGGGGCGGCACGAAGACCGACTGGGAGGTGGAGCTCGGCATCGTGATCGGCCGTCGCGCCAGCTACCTGGAGTCGTGCGAGGCGGCCGCCGCGCACATCGCCGGATACACCCTGGTCAACGACGTCAGTGAGCGGGCGTTCCAGCTCGAGCGCTCCGGCCAGTGGCTCAAGGGCAAGTCCGCGGAGACGTTCAACCCCGCCGGTCCGTGGCTGGTCACCCCCGATGAGCTCGACGTGGCGCGGCTGGGCATGCGGCTCGACGTGAACGGGGTGCGACGGCAGACCGGGAGCACGGCGACCATGATCTTCCCGCCGGACGAACTCGTGCGGTACATCAGCCAGTTCCTCGTCCTGGAGCCAGGGGACCTCATCAACACCGGCACCCCGCCGGGCGTGGGCATGGGCTCCACTCCGCCGATCTGGCTCGAGCCGGGGGATTCGATGGAACTGGCGATCGACGGGCTCGGCGTGCAGCGTCAGCTCGTGGTAGGCCCGCGATGAACCCGCCGGAGCGCCACGCGGTGGTCACCGGCGGCGCGAGCGGGCTGGGAGCGGCGGCCGCCGCTCGGCTGCGAGCGCAGGGCGTCCGTGTCACGACGGTCGACATCGCCGACGGCGGCGATGTGTCCCTCGACATCACCGACGAGGACGCCGTCACCGCGACGATCGGGCGCCTCGGACCCGTCGATGTGCTCGTCAACTCCGCCGGGATCGTCGGCGTCAACGCGCCGCTCGTCGAGACCGCGGCCGCGGACTGGCGCCGGGTGTTCGACGTGAACGTCATCGGCACCGTGCTGATGATGCGCGCCTGCGTCCCCGGCATGGTCGAGCGGGGCTGGGGCCGGATCGTGAATCTCGCGAGCATGGCGGGCAAGGACGGCAATCCGCGCCTCTCCGTGTACTCCGCCTCGAAGGCCGCCGTGATCGCGCTTACCAAGGCGGCGGGCAAGGAGCTGGCCACCACCGGCGTCCTCGTGAACGCGGTCGCGCCCGCGGTGATCGCCACGCCGATGAACGCCCGCACCACGCCCGAGGTGCTCGCGCACATCACCTCCCTCATCCCGATGGGACGGGCCGGAAGGCCCGAAGAGGTCGCGGAGCTGATCGCCTGGCTGTCCTCCGACCTGCTCAGTTTCTCGACCGGAGCGGTCTACGACATCAGCGGCGGCCGAGCCACGTACTGACCCGTTCGGCGACGCCGAACGGGAGTTGTCCCGACCGAATCCCGATGGTCGAATCGCCACACCCGAAAACCCATGGAGCACCCGTGAGCACCCACGCCGATCTGCTGCTGCGAGGAGGAACCCTCGTCGACGTCGTCGACGGGCGTCTCCGCGACGCTGACGTCGCGATCGTCGACGGGCGCATCGGGGCGATCCTTCCCCGGGGTGCGCAGGTCTCCGCCCCTCGCACCGCCGACTGCACCGGGCTTCTGATCGCCCCCGGATTCGTGGACATCCACACGCACTCCGATCTCAGCCGTCTGGTCTACCCCGGGCAGGAGAGCCGCGTCACCCAGGGGATCACCACCGAGGTGGTCGGCAACTGCGGCATGAGCCCCGCCCCCGTGGTCGGCAGCCGCGACCGCACGCGGGAGGTGATCGGTCCGGTCGACATCGTCGAGTCGGCACCCTGGTCATGGACGGGCGTGGAGGGGTGGCTCGCGGCGCTGGAGCACACGCCCGCGGCGACCAACGGGAGCGCACTCGTCGGCCACGGCACCGTGCGTGCCGCTGTCGCCCGCTCCACCGCGGCTCCGGTCGACCGTCACGAGCTGGTGCGCGTGATCCGCGACGCCCTCGGCATCGGCTGCGTGGGAGTGAGCCTCGGTCTCATGTACGCGCCGGGCCAGAGCGCCGACCCCGAGGAACTCCGTGCGGTCGCGGAAGCCGTCCGCGCCCACGACGCCCTGCTGTCGGTGCACCTGCGCTCCTACGCGCACGAGGGGCTGCTGGCCGCGGTCGAGGAGGCGGTGGCGCTCGCGGAGGCCACGGGGGTGCGGCTCCAGCTGTCGCACCTGCGCATGATCGGGTCGGACGCCGGCACGTATGACCGCGTCCTCGCCAGGGTCGAGCGGGCTCGTCGGAGCGTCGACGTCGCGGCCGACGCCTATCCCTACCTGTCCGGCCACACCACGCTGGTCCAGCTGCTGTCGCCGGATGTCCGCGCGGCGGGCGAGCGGGCCTGTGCAGCCCTGCCGCTGAACACGCTCGTGCGGGGTCTGGCGGCATCCGGTTTCGCGCCGGAGGCGATCACGGTGATGAAGGCCCGTGCGACGCCGGACGCCGTGGGGTGCGCACCGGACCCCGCCGACCCCTGGGCCTGGCTGGCCCGGTTGCTCGTGGACAACGACGGCGCGGTGGATGTCGCGGTCATCGGCTCCACCGCGGAGAATCTCGACACGGCCCTGCGCACCCCGTGGATCTCGATCGCTTCGGACGGAGCAGCGTTGGGCCCCACGCACACGGAGAGCGCGGCGCACCCGCGCTCCTGGGGGACCTTTCCGCGGGCGTATCGCCGCATGCGCGAGCTGGGGCTGACCCCCGCGGAAGCGCTGCGGCGATGCACCGACGACCCGGCGCGGCGGATCGGCGCCCGTGCGGTCGTCACCGAGGGGGCACGCGCGGATCTCGTGGTCTTCGACGACGTCGCGCTGACCGACACCGCGACCGAGGCGACCCCGATGGCACCCGCCGCGGGAATCGCGCACGTGTTCGTCGGCGGTACCGCGGTAGTCGATGACGCGCGCACGACGGCCGCGCGTCCCGGCCGATTCCAGAGGAGGGCACACGGTGGGCACTGACAGACAGGTGGGATTCGCGATCGTGGGGGCGGGAGGGATTGCCGGCGAGCACGCGCGCGCACTGTCCCGCTCGACGCGCGGCCGACTGGTGAGCGTGTGCGACACCCGCCTCACGGCCGCCGAGCAGCTCGCCGCCCCGCACGGTGCCAGGGCCGTGTCCGACCTGACACGGGTGTTGGACGATCCGACGGTCGACGCCGTGATCCTGTGCACGCCCAACCGCACCCACGTGCCCCTCGGTCGAGCGGTCATCGAGTCGGGGCGGCACCTGCTGATCGAGAAGCCCCTCGCGCTGACCTCGCCCGACGCGGAGATCCTCGTCCAGGCTGCGGAGGCCGCCGATCGCCTCTTGATCGTCGGTCACACGCACCGGCACAGCGCCCAGGCGCAGGCGATCGCCGCGCTGGTGCATGGGGGAGAGATCGGCGCGGTCCGGTTCGTGCACATCGTGATGAACGGAGGGTGGCTGTGGGGCGGCTGGTCGTCCTGGGTGCTCGACCGCGGGCTCTCCGGCGGTCACGCCCTCCACAACGGCGTCCACCTGATGGACCTCGCCGCCTGGTGGGTGGGAGAAGATCCGGTGGCCGTGCGCGCGGTCGGACAGCGAGCCACGAGTGCCGCCCTCGACATCCACGACTACCTCGTGATCGATCTGCGCTTCGCGAGCGGCGCGGTCGCCCGGTGCGAGGTCAGTCGAGCCGAGCTTCCGCGGGATGCCTCGTTCACGCAGCTGCGCGTGGTCGGCGACACCGGCACCGTCGAGCGGCGGTGGGACGCGGACGGCATGCAGACGTGGACCGATCGCGGGCAGGGCGGCTGGTCACCGGACGGCGCGGTCGAGCGGTCGTTCACGGCGCAGCTCGAACGGTTCATCGACGCGGTCGACGACCACGCCCTCGCCTTCCCCCCGGTGCGCGACAGCCTCGCGGTTGTCCGCTGGGCGGAGGCCGCGGAGGAATCGCTCGCCACGGGCGCGAGCATCTCGACGGGAGGCCGGGGATGACGTCGATCCTGCTGGCGGGGGCTGCCGGACTGCCCAACCAGGACCATCAGCGCGACATGTGGGTGCCCGCCGCGCAGCGCGCCGGCCTCCGCATCGCTGCCTTCTGGGTGCACCCGGACGCGGACGACCAGGAGGTGCGCCGCGCCACGGACGTCGCCGAGGAGCACGGTATCGAGCTGCGGCGCGACCCCGTCCCGCCGACCATCGGCGTCGATGCGATCATCTGCTGTCAGCGCGGGACCCGCCGCACGCTCGTGCTCCGCGCGGCGCACGAGGCAGGGATCCCGGTGCTGCTCGACAAGCCCACGCTGGACAGCACCACCGCCCTCGCGGCGCTCGCCGCGGAACTCCCCGACGGCACGGTGGCGCCCGGGCATCATTTCGCCGCGCACCCGTCGGTCACCCGCCTGGTCCGCGCGGTCCACTCGGGTGAGATCGGCCTGCTTCGCGCCGTGCACACGGAGCTGGTGGTCACGCGTGGCGACGGGCCGGCGCCCGAGGGCGAGCTGCGCAACCTCCTGGTGTACCTCGCCGATCTGGCGCGACGCGTCACGGGTGCCGGTTCCCTGCGCATGAGCGCCGACCGGGTCGACGCCGCCGACCGCGGCACGGAGAGCTGGACCGTGCTCGCCCAGACCGATCGCGAGGTGGTGGTGGGCATCCACGTGACCAGGACGACCGTCGGCGAACCCGAGATCCTCACGGCGCGGGTGCGGGTGAACGGCTCCCACGGTTCGGCCATCGTCGACCTCACGTCGCCCGCGGTGGAGGTGCAGCATGCCGGAGCCCGCCGCCGTGTGCCTCTCGGCCCCGACTCGGTGACGATGCTCGTCGCCGCGCTGCGCGACCCCGAGGCGCGGCGCGCGTTCGAACTGCCCCTCGATGAGATCGCCGCGCTCTCCCGGTTCCTGGACGACGTGGCCGAGGCCGCGACGGATGGCGGCGTCCGAGAGACGCAGTGGTGAGGGCGATGCGGGGCACCGCTGCACCGACGAGACGAGAGGGACGAACACGATGAGATACGTCAGCTACGACCACGAGGGTGTGCCGGGGCATGGATACCTGGACGGCGAGGACATCGTCGTGCTCGGCCGCGGTCACCTCGACCTGCGGGCCGGAACGCCGAGTACTGCACCGATCGGGCGACTTCGACGCGACGAGGCGGTGCTGCGGGCTCCGCTCGCGCGGCCGGGGAAGATCATCGGCGTCGCGGCGAACTACCAGGAGCACGTGCGCGAAGGCGGTGCGGACGACCGGGTCAAGGCGGTGAGCACCCCGCGCCTGTTCCTCAAGCCGGACACCGCGCTCGCGGGACCCGACGACCCCGTCGTGCGTCCGCGCCTCACGCGCACGCTCGACTGGGAGGCCGAGCTCGGTGTGGTCATCGGCACCGAGGCCGCCGACGTCGCCGTGCACGAGGCTCTCGACCACGTCTTCGGGTACGTCACAGCGAACGACATCTCGGCCAGGTCGCTCGACGTCGGAACCGAACGGGACGGCCAGGAGTGGACCGTCTTCTTCGACTGGCTCGCCGGCAAGTGGCTCGACGCGTCCGCCCCCATCGGTCCCTGGCTGGTGTCGGCCGACGAGGTGTCGGACCCGCAGGACCTCGCCCTGAGCCTGTCGGTCAACGGGATCGTGCGGCAGCGCTCGACGACCGCGGCCATGATCTTCTCGGTCGCCGAGCTGATCTCCTTCGCCTCTCGGCTCATGACCCTTCGGCCCGGGGATCTGCTGCTCACCGGCACGCCGGCCGGGGTCGGTGCCGCCACCGGCGACTACCTCCAGCCGGGCGACGTGATGGTCGCCGAGGTCGAGCGCCTCGGGGCCCTGCGCACGCCGGTCGTGTCCGGCTGATCGCGGTCACGAGGCGCGCCCGTTCCTGCACCACCCGACACATGAGAGAAGAGGTACCCATGCGAAAGCGATCACTGGCGCTCCTGGCGGCGACCACCGTCGTCCTGCTGGCGGGATGCACCGCGGGAGGGCCGTCCGACGCCGACTCTCCGTCCGCCACCTCCGCGAGCGTCTACCTGTACCAGGAGCCGACCGCGTTCAACCCCCTCAAGCCGTTCGCGGGCGGCGAGCAGCTGGCGATGTCGCTGCTCTACGACAACCTGGTCACGACGAACCCCGATGCCGAGTACGTTCCGCGGCTCGCGGAGTCCTGGGAGGTCGACGACGACGCCACCGTGTACACGTTCCACCTCCGGGAGGGGCTGACGTGGAGCGACGGGGAGCCGTTCGACGCCGACGACGTCGTGTTCACCTACAATCTCTTCGCCGATCCCGCCGTGGCCAGCGCGCAGTCGTCGCGGCTCGCGGGGGTCGTCGGCTACGACGACGTGCAGTCCGGTGCCGCCGAGACGCTGGCCGGCGTCACCGCCCCGGACGACACCACGGTCCGCATCGAACTGCGCAGCCCCGACGCGGGGTTCCTGTCGCTCATCGCCTACGGTCCGATCTTCTTCATCCTCCCCGAGCACGTGCTCGGGGACGTGCCCGCCGAACAGGTCATGGAGAACGAGTTCTTCTCCGCGCCGACTGTGGGAATGGGGCCGTACGTCCTCGACGAGTACCGACAGGACCAGGAGCTGGTCCTGTCGGCGAACGAGCACTACCGGGACGAGGTCGGCATCGACACGCTGTACCTGAAGCTCGTCACGAGCGACGTGGCCACCTCGCAGCTGTCCACGGGGGAGATCGACATCGTGCAGATCTCGCCGAGCGACCTCGGCGCGGTCGAGGCGATCCCCGACGTCAGCGCCAGCACCGCACCGTCGCCGGGGTTCACCCGCATGGCCGTCAACACCGAGAAGGGACTCCTCGGCGACGCGCGCGTTCGCCAGGCGATCGTGACCGCGATCGACCGTGAGGGCATCATCGACGGCATCCTCGGGGGCGCGGCCAGCCGGCTCAACAGCACGTTCCTGGCCGACTGGGCCCTGCCGGACGACCTGGACTCCTACCCGTACGACCCGGAGCGCGCGAAGGAGCTGCTCGCCGAGGCAGGCTGGGACCCCTCGACGCCCGTGGAACTCAGCTGGATCAACGGGCAGCGCGACCGCGACCTGACGGTCGACGTGATCGTGGAGAACCTGAAGGCCGTCGGCATCCAGGCCAGCGCGAACCCGGTGGACTCCGCCGGGCAGTCCGCGCTGCTGCAGGCGAAGTCGTTCGATCTGCTGCTCTTCGGCGGGGGCGTCTACTCGATCGACCCCGCCAGTTCCGCCCCGGTGCTGTCGTGCGCGTCGCGCTTCCCTGAGGGCTCGAACCTGTCGCTGTTCTGCGACGAGGAGCTTGACGCGCTGCTGGCGGAGGGTGCGGGCACCAACGACCGGGACGCGCGGGCCTCCGTGTACCGCGACGCCGCGCGCCTCGACAACGCCACGGTGCCGTACATCTGGCTGAACCGTCCCGACACGATCTGGGCCGTAAGCGACCGCGTGTCCGGCTTCGTACCGAACGGCGACGCCACGAACGGATTCTGGAACGCCGCCGAGTGGACCGTGTCGGGGCAGTAGGGGAGCAACCAGGGTGATCAGGTCATTGAGCGGGCGTCTCCTGTCGAGCGCCGTGATCTTCGTCGCGATCGCGATCGGACTGTTCGCGCTCGTGCACGCGGCCCCCGGCGACCCGGTCGAGATGACCCTGCCCCCGGAGCTCAGCGGTGCCGATCGCGAGGCGTACATCGCCGCGCGCCGCCGGGAGCTGGGGCTGGACCAGCCGGTGCTCGTGCAGTTCGTCCGCTGGTTCGGCGGTGTGCTCTCCGGTGACCTGGGCTACTCGTTCTCCTCGGGACAGCCGGTCGGTCAGGTGCTGACCGACCGGCTGGGCCCCACGATGCTGCTGATGGGCAGCGCGCTCGTGATCGGCACGCTCATCGCCGTGCCGGCCGGGATCCTCGCCGCGGCACGACGCAACACCCCGGTGGACTACGCGATCAGCGCGGGGAGCGTGCTGGCCATCTGCTTCCCCGGGTTCTTCCTGGCGATGCTGGGCATCTATGTGTTCGCGGTGCAGTTGCGGCTCCTGCCGAGCGCGGGGATGACGTCGTCGGGAGGCGGCGACGCGCTCGACGTGCTTCGTCACCTCCTCCTCCCGGTCGGGCTGCTGTCCCTAACGGTCGCGGCACCGTTCACGCGCTTCGTCCGCGGGGGGATGCTCGAAGAGCTCGGCAAGGACTATGTGCGAACGGTGCTCGCGAAGGGCGGTGGGCCCGTGCGGGCGGTGGCACACGCACTGCGCAACACCCTGCTGTCGCTCATCACGGTGCTGATGCTCTACATCCCGGTGTTCCTCGCGGGCGCGGTCGCCGTGGAGCAGGTGTTCGCGTGGCCGGGCATGGGACAGCTCTCCATCCAGGCCGTGCAGGCGCGTGACTACCCGGTGGTGATCGGGTTCGGCCTCTACGTGGCCGTGCTGGTGCTGGTGTGCAACCTGCTCGCCGACGTGGCCTACGTGATCCTCGACCCCCGTGTGCGGAGGCAGCGATGACCGAGATCGACATGCGACCCCGCACGAGCGCGGTCGCCCTGCGGAACCGGAAGGAGGCCTCGCCCGGTGCGGCCGCTCGCCGCCGGTTCCGCAGGAACGCACTCGCGGTGGGCGGAGTCGCGGTGATCGCCGTGGTTCTCATCGCCGTGATCGCGGCCCCCTGGCTCACGCCGTACACCCCGGAGCAGATCGACCTGGGCGCCGTGCGGCGCCCGCCGAGCCCGGAGCACCTGCTGGGCACGGACTCGGTCGGCCGCGACGTGCTCACGCGCCTGCTGCACGGCGGACGCGTGTCTCTCGCCGTCGGACTGTGCGCGGCGGTGATCGCCGTCACCGTCGGCACGATCGTCGGCGTCGTCGCCGGCTGGGCGGGCGGCTGGGTGGACACGGCCATCACGCGGATCATCGACGGGTTCCTCGTGCTTCCCGCGGTGCTCGTCGCGATCGTCCTCGCCGGGGTGCTCGGGCCCAACATCGGGATGCTGATCGGGGTGATCGCCGGGCTCTCCTGGCCCTCGTCCGCCCGCATCGCGCGCAGTGTCGTCATCGGCCTGCGCGGGGAGGAATTCATGCAGGCGGCCCAGGTGCTGGGTTCGCGGACCCTCTTCGTCATGCGCCGGCATCTGGTCCCCTTCGTGCTGCCTCATGTCACGGTGGCGGCGACCCTCCTGGTGTCGGAGGCCATCCTGCTCGAGGCGGCGCTGTCGTTCCTCGGGGTGGGCGTGCAGCCGCCGACGCCCAGCTGGGGAAACATGCTCACCGAGGCGCAGTCGATCACCGTGCTGTCCTCCATGCCCTGGCTGTGGATACCCACCGGACTCACGATCGCCCTCACCGTGCTGGCCGCGATGGTCATCGGCGACGGCCTGCGCGACGCCCTCGACCCCAGAAAGGCGCGATGACGATGACGGAGAAGCTTCTGACGGTGGAGGAGCTCGTCGTGCGGATCCCCACCGCCGACGGGCCGAGCGAGCTGCTCGGCGGGGTGAACCTCGAGGTGCACCGCGGCGAGATCGTCGGGGTCGCGGGCGAGAGCGGCTCAGGGAAGAGCCTCACCGCGCTCGCCATCCTGGGGCTGTTGCCGACCGGGGCGTTGACCGATGGCGCCATCCGGTTCGACGGCGAGGACATCGTCCGCTGGCCGGAACGTCGAATGCGCGCACTGCGCGGCGGCCGCATCGGCATGGTGTTCCAGGATCCGATGACCACCCTGAACCCGTTGCATCGCGTCGGCGACCAGATCGCGGAGGCCTACCGCATCCATCACCCCGCCGCGGGACGGACGGCCGCCAGGAACAAGGCCGTCGAGGTGCTCGAGCTGGTGGGGGTGCCGGAGCCGCAGCGGCGCGCACGGCAGTACCCGCACCAGTGGTCGGGGGGCATGCGCCAGCGTGCCGTGATCGCCATGGCGCTCGTGAACGAGCCAGAGCTGGTGATCGCCGACGAGGCGACGACCGCGCTCGACGCGACCATCCAGGCCCAGGTGATCGACGTGCTGCTTCGCGCGAAGGAGGCCCTCGGCGTCTCCGTCCTGTTCATCAGCCACGACCTGGGGCTGATCGGCCAGATCGCGGACACCGCCGTGGTGATGTATGCGGGACGCGTGGTGGAGTCCGCCGCGGCCGCTTCGATCCTCGGTGACGCGCGGCACCCCTACTCCCGAGCCCTGGTGGCCAGCCGCCCCGGTGCGTCCCCGCCGGGAACCGCACTGCCGACCATCCCCGGGATCCCGGCGCGACCGGGGTCCGCCGCTTCGGGCTGTGCGTTCGCGCCCCGGTGCGGTTTCGTCGGACGGTCGGAGAGATGCCGCGAGGAGACGCCACTGTTGCTTCCACCGGCGCCCGGCCGGCTGAGCGCCTGCCACTTCCGCGACGACCCTCGGATGGAGCTGGCCTCATGACCGCGCCGCTGCTCGCCGTCGAACAGCTGCGCGTGCACTTCCGCGCCGGAGGCCGCCGCGGCGGTGTCGTGCACGCGGTCGACGGGCTGGACCTCGTCGTGCGCGATGCGGAGTTCGTCGGCGTGATCGGCGAGTCCGGCTGCGGGAAGTCCTCGATGGGCCGCGCGCTCGTGCACTTGAACCCGGTCACGTCGGGCCGCATCGTCTACCGCGGCGACGACATCACCGCGGCCGATCGCGCGGACCGGCGTCGACTGCGCCGCGAGATCCAGTTCATGTTCCAGGATCCGCACTCGTCCCTCAACCCGCGCTTCACGGCGCGGGAGATCCTGCGGGAACCGCTCCGCGCGCACGGTATCCCCGCCTCGGAACAGGACCTGGTGCGGATGCTGGACCGCGTCGCCCTGCCCGCCGACGCGCTCGACCGCTACCCGCACGAATTCTCCGGCGGGCAGCGTCAGCGCATCGGGCTGGCGCGTGCGATGGCGCTGTCGCCCCGCCTGCTCGTGCTGGACGAGCCGGTCTCGGGGCTCGACGTCTCCGTGCAGGCGCAGGTGCTGAATCTGCTGGCCGACATCCGGCGCGACAGCGATACCGCCTTCCTGATGATCACGCATGACCTGGAAGTGGTGCGCCACTCGGCCGACCGGGTGGTGGTGATGTACCTGGGGGTGATCGTCGAGGAGGGTCCGGCCGCGGCGGTCCTGGACGCCCCGGCGCACCCGTACACGCGGGCACTCGTCTCGGCGATGCCGAACGGCGCAGGCCGCGAGCGGATCGTCCTCGGCGGCGAGCTGCCATCGCCGCTTCGCCCGCCCAGCGGATGCCGATTCCGCACTCGCTGCTGGAAGGCCGTCGAGCGGTGCGCACAGGAGACGCCGCCGCTCGCGCCAATCGGGGGCGGTCGTGCCGTCGCCTGCCACTTCCCCGAGGACGTGACCGCCGCCGTCGACCACCGAGGAGCATCCACATGACCTTTCCCGAGAGTCTCGCCGACGTGCCGACGCCGGCGCTGGTGATCGATCTCGACCGCCTCGGTGCCAACGTGCTGCGCATGGCCGAGATCGCCCATCGTGCCGGGGTGGCCCTCCGGCCGCACTGGAAGACGAGCAAGAGCCTGGCGGTGGCGGCGTTGCAGTCCGCTGCCGGTGCGGTCGGCTTCACCTGCGCCACGGCGCTCGAGGCGGAGGTCCTGATCGAGGCCGGCCACGACGTGTTCTGGGCGTATCCGCCCGTGGGCGCCGCGCGCATCGCGTCGGCCGTGCGGCTCGCAGCTCGCGGCCGGCTGACCGTCGGGGTCGACTCGGTCGCCGCCGCTGCGGCGCTGGCCGGGCGTGCGGCGGCGGAGGGCCTCACGATCCCGGTGCGCCTCGACATCGACTCGGGTCTCGGCCGCACCGGGGCTCACCCCGCCGATGCGCCGGGAGAGCTGGAGGACATCGCCGCGCTGGACGGCCTCCGCCTGGAGGGCATCTTCACGCACGAGGGGCAGTTGGCGCGGCACGGAGCGGATCGGGAGGCCCGCCGTGCCGCTGGCATCGGGGTCGGGCGTCTCCTGGTGGAGGTCGCCGAAGCGGCGAGGGCCCGCGGTGTCGCCATCGATGTCGTCTCGGTCGGCTCGACGCCGGGTGCCGACAGTGCACCGACCGTCGCGGGTATCACGGAGATGCGACCGGGAACCTACGTCTTCGGCGACGACAATCAGCGCTCCACGGGCGCGGTTGCCGCGGAGGACTGCGCGCTGACCGTGCATGCGACCGTCGTCAGCACCCAGCGCGGCGAACCGGCGATCGTCGACGCCGGGCTCAAGGCCATGAGCGGCGACGGCAGCGCCCGGGGCGACGGACGACTGGGCACACGCGTCGACGGTCCGGGGGTGCTCGCACTCGCCCACGAGGAGCACGGGTTCCTGCGCGGGGCCGGCGCGGTGTCGCTCGGCGATCGAGTGGTGCTGCTGCCGAACCACGCCTGCGGCACCGTCAACATGTTCTCCACGGCGTGGGTCGTCAGTCGCGGGGTCATCGTCGACCGCTGGCCGGTGGAGGCACGCCGATGACTCGTCGGGACGTCGTCGTCGGTGCCTACGCGGCCCTGTCGCCGGAGGACGCCCCGACCGCGGCGGCCGCCTTCGTCGAATCGATCCTCGGGCTCGACGACGTGGACGGCCTCGAGATTCCGCTCGGCCTCGCGGGAGACGAGCAGTGGTTCCAGTGGGCGGGCGGGGGAGGGCGCCACGTGGTCACCGCTGTGCCCGCGCTCGCGGTCCGCACTCGCGCCAGGGCGGGCTTCGGCCTCGCGTCCGCCGACCCTCGGGGTCGCCGCGCCGCGATCGCCGTGATCGCCGGCATGCACGAGCAGCTGGTGCGCTGGCGGGAGCACGGCCGGGTCGTGACCGCGGTTGCCCTTTCGAGCGGCGTGCCGGGCTCGGGGGCCGTGGCGGCGCGCCTGACCGAGAGTCTGCGGGAGATCCGCTCGTGGGACTGGGGCGGCACCGCGGTCGTGATCGAGCACTGCGACGCCGTGGGCGGAGCGGGCGCGCCCGACAAGGGGTACGCGCGGCTGCACGACGAGCGCGCGGCGGTCGAGCGGAGCGACCACGAGGGTGCGGCCACGAGCGGCCTCGTCGTCAACTGGGGCCGGTCGGCGATCGAGTTCCGCGACGTGTCCGGCGCCGCCGTGCACGCGGAACAGGCCGGTGAGCGGTTGTTCGGCTTCATGCTCTCGGGCGTCTCAGGGGAGGACGGGCCCTACGGTCCCGCCTGGACGGATGCCCATCCCCCGGTCGTGGACACGGTCGATCCGTCCGTCTCGCTGCTCACGCGGGAGCACGCCGTCGAAGCACTGGCCTCGCTCGCCCACCCGCCCGCCTACGTCGGGGTGAAGACCGCGTGGCGTCCCGCTGGGGACCGCCTCGAACCGCGGATCGCCGCCGTGCGCCGCGCCCTCGACCTGTTGAGAACACCGACGTCTGGAAGGACACCATGATCAAGCACGCCATCTCCACTCCCTCCGCACCGGCGCCCGTCGGCCCCTACTCCCAGGGCATCGTCGCCGGAGGGCTGCTGTTCCTTGCGGGGCAGGGCCCGTTCGACGAGGGGGGTGCTCTCGTGGGCGAGACGTTCGCCGCGCAGGCGCACCGGACCTTCCAGAACCTGCAGGCGGTCGCGGCGGCGGCCGGAACCGACCTCGGCGCCGCGGTGCGACTCGGAGCGTATCTGAACGACCTCGGCGACTTCGAGGAGTTCAATGCGATCGCGGCGCAGTACCTGCCCGAGCCCTTCCCCGCGCGCACGACGATCAAGGTCGAGCTGATGGGCTTCCTGATCGAGCTGGACGCCGTGCTCCTGGTGGATCGTGGGTGACCGGTCGCGGGGTCCGGTGCGCGCGCATCCCCGCGGCACCGGACCCCGCCCGCCGTCATGCCACCGCACGTCGCAGCAGCTCGACCTGCGTATCGAGGAACCGTGCGGTCGGCGGGTCGATCGCATAGGTGACCGGCCCGCGCATCCGCGCATCGGTGAAGACCCCCTGGGCGACGAGCGACCACTTCTCGAACGCCACGTAGCCGTCCAGCCCGGGCACCATCGAGATGATCGCGGTGAGGGGGTTGCTGATCGCCAGGGCGCGGTCGTCGTCTCCCGCCTGCAGCGCAGCCCACAGCGCGCTCACCGCCCAGATCAGGTCCGGCCCCGGCATCGTGCCGACGATGCCCCGCGTAAAGGTGTCGAGCAGTGCCATGCCGCCCGAGCCGTCCAGGATGCGAGCCCGGTCGGAGGTTGCCGCGAGCAGGGCGGACGCGCGCTGCCCGAGCGGCTCGGTCTCGGGCTTGAGCAGCAGCCGCTCGTGGCCGAAGTGCTGCACGAGGGCCGCCTGCACTTCCACGGGGATCGAGGCGCCGACGTATCCGCTCGCGTCCTGCAGGATCACCGGCATCCCCGCGGCATCGACGACCTCCTCGAGGTAGGCCACCAGCTGCGGCTCCGAGACCGGAGAGAGCAGCGGAGGCGTGACCATCACGGCATCCGCACCCGCGTCTCGTGCGTGCAGGCAGAGTTCGCGCGCCGTGCGCGTGCTCTCCGCTCCCACGCTCACGACGACGGGTCCTCGTCCGCGGGCGAACCGCACGGCGAGGGCGTTCAGTGCCATCCGCTCCGCGGTGCTCAGGCGGAGGATCTCCGAGACCATCGCGACGACGATGCCGTCCGCGCCGTTGGCGAAGAGCCAGTCGATCTCGGCGTCGAGCTGGACGGGGTCGATCTCCCACTGGTCGTCGAAGGGCGTCGCGATGACGGGCAGGACGCCGCTGAGGCTGTCGGTCACGGGGTTCTCCTGTTCGGTAGGGCAGTCGCCTATTCGGCGCTCGCCACGGTAGGCAGCGGGTACGCAACCGGCCAACAACTGTGCGGCCAGGCCGAATCCTGGCGCGCGCGGCATCACGAGAGGGGCTGCTGATGGAGGGCGCGGGGCGGAAGAAGACCGGAGTGCAGAGCGTCGACCGGGCGATCGATGTGCTGGAGGCGCTCATCGGCTCGGCGCGCGGTGCCACGGTGACGGAGGTCGCGGCCGCGGTGGGCGGATCGAAGAGTGCGGTGTTCGCGACGTTGCAGACGCTGTGTGCGCGCGGGTTCGTGCGCTCGACGGGGTCGGGCATGGAACGGCGCTATGCGCTCGGCCTCCGACTGACATTCCTGGGGGAGATCGCGCTGTCGCGGGTCTCCCTGCGTGACCTGGCGATGCCGCACCTGCGGGCGCTCACCGACGAGATCGACCTGACGTCGCGGGTCGCGACGCGCGTGGACAACTATGTGGTGGTCGTCGGGCGGGTGGAGAGCACGAGCGGTGTGCGGTTCGAGCTGCACATGGGGCAGAAGGAGTACCTGCACTCGTCGTCGGTGGGGAAAGCGATCCTGTCGACGCTGCCCGATGACGAGGTGGCGGCGACGATGTCGCGGACGTCGATGGTGCGCCGCACCGCACGGACCGTGTCGAGCGTGCCGGCGCTCCTGGACGATCTCGCGCGGACCCGCGAGCGCGGGTTCTCGATCGATGACGAGGAGGATGCCGACGGCGTGGTGTGCATCGGCGCGCCGATCTTCGACCGCAGCCGTCGCGCGACGAGCGCGGTGAGCGTGACGCGGCTGAAGGCGGGCTTCTCCCGCACCGAGATCCTGCGCGTCGGTCGCACGGTGGCCGACCACGCCGAGCGCATCTCGTTCGCGCTCGGGAACGTCAGTCCGGCATTCGGTTCCGACGAACACCATTTCGCCTGAGCGCACGCCCCGGATGACCATGGCGGAAAGAGAGAGGGAGTGCCCATGATCGTCGATGTCCATGCCCACCTGTTCGATCAGCATCGCCACCTCGGCGACACCTTCGTGGCGCAGGCGGGCAAGGCCGCCGGCCACGAGGTGGACCTGAGCACCCACTGGTCCCAGTACTGGGACACCGCGCCGGACGAGACGGTCGCCCTCGTGATCGGCGGGAAAGCGCGCCTGTCGGGGATCTGGGTCGAGGATGAGGACGTTGCGGCGTTCGTGGCGTCGGCGAACGGCCGGGCCGTCGGATTCCTCTCGCTGGATCCCACGCAGCCCGGCTGGTGGGACGAGCTCGTCCACGCCCACCGCGATCTGGGCCTGCGGGGCATCAAGCTCATGCCGATGTACGCCGGGTTCGATCCGGCCGCCGCGGAGTTCGAGCCGCTGTGGGCCTACGCCGAGAGCAACGGGCTTCCCGTGCTGATGCACACGGGGACGACCTTCATGAGCCAGGCGGTGCTGGCCTACGCCCGACCCGGGATCGCCGACGAGATCGCTCGCCGCCACCCGGAGCTGCGGTTGATTCTCGCGCACATGGGTCATCCCTACGAGGGGGAGTGCATCGCCGTCATCCGCAAGCATCCGCATGTCTACGCGGACATCAGCGCGCTTCACTATCGCCCGTTCCAGCTCTGGAACACGCTGATGCTCGTGCAGGAGTACGGCGTCTGGCACAAGCTGCTGTTCGGCAGTGACTTCCCCTTCACGACGGTGAACGACACGATCGCGGGACTCCACCGGATCGGGGGGATCGTGGCGCCGGGGTTCGAGCCGCTGTCGATGACCGAGGTCGACGCGCTCGTCCAGCGCGATGCGCTGAGTCTGCTCGGATTGCCGCTGCCGACGCGCGACGGTTCCTGACCAGCGGGACGCGGGGCCGCCGACCCCGGGTTCACCGGTGCGGGGAGACGGCTTTCGGGGTTTCCCTCCCGGTTGTTCCGGATGGCCCCCTGCCGTGCGCGCGGTCGAACCGGAATTCTGGCTGCATGACCCTCCGCATCCTGATCCGCACCTGGCTCGCGAGCCTGGTCGGCTGTGTTCCCCTGCTCGCCCTGCTGCTCGTGCCCCAGCTGTTGCGCAGTCGCGCCGGCAATGAGCATCTGCTGCTGCTCGGCACGGGGGCGCTGCTGCTCCTGCTGGTCGCGGCGTTCCTGGCCGCGCCGGTACTGTCCGCGTTCGCGGCGCCGGAAGGCGGCCGCTGGGACCGGAGGACGGCGTGGCGGTCGGCCGGAGCGGTGTGGCGTACTCGCCGCGGGGCTGCGGTCGGCGCTCTCCTCGCGGGGGTCGGCGTGTATGCGCTCGGGCAGGTGCTGGCGTACGGCGTCGCCGAGGTCGTACCTCCCTTCGCCGACAATCCGGCCCACGCGACCGATCCGGCGCAGTCGCGCTGGATCGTGCACTACCCGGCCTACGTGCTCCAGGCGCTCGTGATCTACGCGACCAGCACGCTGTCCGTCGCGGTGTACGCGACGCTGCTGCGGAGTCCCGCGCGACCTTTCGCGAATTACTTGACGGCGTAACTTTACGGTGTCAATATAGTCGCGCCACCGCGACGACGCGGGGGCGGAAGGAGCCATGATGGCGAAACTCCAGAGGACGTCGCTGGCCACGGTGGCCGCGCTGGTCCTGTCCATGGGGGTGCTCGCGTCGGCCTCACCGGCGCTCGCGTCCACCGATCACACCGTCACGTCGCCCGATGGGCAGACGTCGCTCACGGTGCGGCACGAGAACGACGGATCGCTGTCGTACTCGGTCGTGCAGGGCGGCCTCGCCGTGATCGACAGCTCGAAGATGGGCGTCGTCACGGCCGCGGTCGACCTGTCGACCAGCCTCACGTTCGGCACCGAGACGACCACCCCCGTCGTGCAGAACTACTCCCTCGTGGAGCACTTCGACGGCCCGATCTCGTCGTCGGCGAACCAGATGACGCTCACGTTCACCCGCGGATCCGCGCAGCTCGCGGTCGTGGTGCGCGCCCAGAACGACGGCGTCGCGTTCCGCTACCAGGTGTCGGGCGTGGGATCGACCACCATCACCCGCGAGGCGACGACCTTCGCCCTCCCCGCGAACACCGGGCTGTGGGCGAGCGACTACCGGTCGGCGAGGGACTATGAAGACGCCTACCCCTACGTATCCGCCATGTCGATGGGGTCGCGTCACTTCGCGATGCCGACGCTCGCCAGCCTGTCGAACAACGCCAAATGGGCGCTGATCTCCGAGGCCGCGGTGTACGTGAACCCCACCTACCCGGCCGTCCGGCTCGACGCGCAGGGCAACAACAACCGCACGCTGAAGGTGCAGCTCCCCGGCCCGGACAGCAACGTGTTCGACACGTCCACCGCCGGCACCCAGGTCGCGACCACCGGCTCCTTCACCACGCCGTGGCGCGCGATCGCCGTCAGCTCCTCGCTCGACGCCATCGTCAACACCTCCCTCATCACCGACCTCAACCCGGCACCCGCCGCGGGCACCGACACGTCGTGGATCCGTCCGGGCAAGGCGCTGTGGTCGTGGTGGTCGAACGAGGAGAAGGCCTCGGAGGGCGACGACATGCTGCGCTCGCAGAAGGAGTACATCGACACCGCCGAGCAGCTGGGCATGCAGTTCGTGACGGTGGACTGCTGCTACAACGACGGCGACGGCTCGATCGAGCAGCTCGTCGCCTACGGCAAGAAGCGTGACATCGGCGTGTTCATCTGGAAGAACAAGGGCGACTACGTCAACAGCGACGGCAGCTACTACACGCAGGCGCAGCTCGACACCGCGATGCAGGCGATCGCGAACCGCGGGGTCGCCGGGGTCAAGATCGACTTCATGCAGTCCGACCGGCTGGAGACCATGGCCCTGTACGACCGGATCGCGAAGGCGGCGATGAAGGCGAAGGTGCTCGTCAACTTCCACGGCAGCACGAAGCCCGCGGGGGAGAACCGCACCTATCCGAACCTCATCACCTCGGAGGCCGTGCTCGGCAGCGAGCAGTACAAGTACGGTCGGCCGCCGACGGGCACCGACACGGCGACGTACCCGTTCACCCGCAACCCGATCGGCGGCATGGACATGACGCCCGTGATCTTCTCCAACTCGAACCTGCTCACCACCCACGCGCACCAGCTCGCGCAGAGCGTGCTGTTCAGCTCGGCCATGCAGCACTTCGCCGACTCGGCCGCCGCGTACGAGACCTGGGTGGGGCGGCACGTGCTGAGTGCGGTTCCGACCGTGTGGGACGAGAGCCGACTGATCGAGGGGTTCCCGGGCGACTACGCGACCATCGCGCGGCGGACGGGATCGGACTGGTTCATCGGCTCGGTGTCCGACACGGCGCGCACCACGAACATCCCGCTCACGTTCCTGGGCTCCGGCTCGTACACCGCCACCCTGTTCAAGGACGGCGCGACCGACCGGCAGATCGTGACCGAGACACGCACCGTGACGTCGAGCTCGACCCTGGCGATCCCGGTGCGCGCGAACGGCGGCCTGACGGTGCAGATCAGCGCGACGCCGCTGCCCTTCGCCGGTACCGGTGACCGTGTGCTGGAGGCCGAGGCGAGCGGCAACACGCTCGCGGGCGGCGCCAGCGTCGCCGCATGCCCCGGCTGCTCCGGCGGCTCGAAGGTCGGCAGCCTCGGCAACGGTGCCACCGTGCGCTTCAACGGCGTCCAGGCCGCCACGGCGGGGACGTACGTGCTGCGGGTGGGCTACCTGGCCGAGGACCCGCGCTCGTTCACGGTCTCCGTCAACGGCGGGGCCGCGCAGACCGTCAGCCCGCCGCGCTCCGGCAAGGGCAACGCGGGCAACCCGAGCGGCTGGGACATCGTGCGCGACGTCGAGGTGCCCGTGACCCTCGCTGCCGGCGCCAACACGATCACGATCGGCGGCAGCAGCTACGCCCCCGACATCGACCGCATCATCGTGCTGCGCTCCTACGAGGCGGAGGCGACCGGCAACACCCGCACCGGCACCGCGGCCGTCGTGGCGTGCACCGGACCGGAGTGCTCCGGGCAGAAGGTCGGCGACCTCTACGGCGCGTCTACCCTCGCCTTCACCGGGGTGCAGGCGCAGCAGGCGGGATCGACCACCGTGCACATCCGGTATGCGGCCGCCACGGCGCGGTCGGTGCAGGTCAGGGTGAACGGGGGAGCGCCGATCACGGTCGCGTTCCCGGTCACCGCCGACTGGAACGACATCAGCACGCAGACCGTGCACCTGCCGCTCGCGGCAGGGGCGAACACCATCACGTTCGACGCGGCCGGGGGCTACGCGCCCGACATCGACCGCATCATCGTGCGGCAGTAGCGGACACACAGGAGGGGC
>NZ_JBSHIM010000006.1:145689-214922 GCF_053618975.1 Microbacterium sp. NPDC055599
CTCCCCAAAAACAGCCCCAACATCGGGTGGGGGGGTGTTTTTGGGGGGTGGGGGGGGGGGGGGAGGAGACGGGGCCCCCCCGCCCACCCCCCCCCCCCCCCCCCTCTTCCGTGCTCAGTCCGCGGGGGTCGCGGTGAGGTGCAGCAGCATCGCCTGCCCGGGATTGAGCACCGGCAGCGGCAGGCCCTGCGCGAGCACGGCTCCCGTGAACGTCAGCTCGGGCGCGGCTTCCACCCACGCCGGGTCGGCGACCTGGTGACGGCTGGCCGCGCCCACCTCCTCCCGGATCCGCACGCGGTAGTGCTGTGCGGGATCGAGCCCGGGGATCGGCACGCGCGGACTGTGCGCTGTCGCGCTCGTCGCCGTCCGCACCCACGCGAACACCGCCTCGGTCTGCGCGGTGTCGACCACCCCGTGCAGCAGGGCGCCGTCGTCCACCTCATCGCCGCGCACGGTGGTGCCGCCGTGCAGCAGGCCGCGCAGCTCGCGGTACAGCGCCGTCCACGCGGCGACCTGCGCCTTCTCCTCCGCGGTGATGCGGGTGAGGTCCCACTCCAGCCCGGCGTGACCGAAGAGCGCCGTGATGGCCCGGAACGAGAAGTCCGCGTGACGGTGGGTCGTGTGCGACTCGGTCGGACCGACGTGCGCGCCGATCAGCTCGGGCGGGAGGAGCGTCTGCGTCCAGCGCTGGATCGCCTGCCGCTCGACCGGGTCGTTGCAGTCGGAGGCCCACACGCGGTCGGTCACGCGGAGGATGCCGAGGTCGGCCCGCGCCCCTCCGCTCGCGCACGACTCGATCTCCAGGTGCGGATGGCGACGGCGCAGCTCCTCGAACACCCGGTACACGCCGAGGGTGTGCGGGTGCACCCTCCGGTCGCCGCGTGCACCGGTGGCGGCGTGGAGGTCGCGGTTGTGGTCCCACTTGAGGAAGTCCGCCGTGGAGGAGTGCACGATCTCGTCGAGGCGTTCCACGAGGTACGCCACGACCTCGTCCTGCGAGAGGTCGAGGACGAACTGGTGCCGCGACTCGAGCCGCGGGTCCTCCCCGAGGATCCAGTCGGGGTGAGCGCGCGCGAGGTCGGAGTCGGGGTTGACCATCTCGGGCTCGACCCAGAGGCCGAACTGCATGCCGAGGCCGTGCGCCTGGTCGGCGAGGGGCCGCAGTCCCTCCGGCCACACGGTCTCGTCGACGTACCAGTCGCCCAGGCCCGCGGTGTCGCCGCGGCGACCGCGGAACCAGCCGTCGTCGAGCACGAACCGCTCCACGCCGACCTCGGCGGCGACGCGCGCGAGCTCGCGCAGGGTGTCGATGTCGTGGTCGAAGTACACGGCCTCCCACGTGTTGAGCAGCAGGGGGCGCGGCGACCGCGGGTGCGTGGGCCGGGCGCGGATCGCCTCGTGGAACCGCGCGGTCAGGCCGTCGAGCCCGCGGTCGCTCCACGCGAACACGGCCGTGGGGGAGGGGTACGACTCGCCGGGACCGAGCCCGACCTCGCCGTGGTCGAGGAGTTCGCCGGCGCCGAGCACGCTGCTGTGCACCCCGGCGCCCTCGGGGAGCCGCTCCACGAGCACCTCCTGGTTGCCGCTCCAGGCCAGATGGGCGGCCCACACCTCTCCGCTGCGGAACCGGAATCCGCGCGTGCCCGTCGCGGTGAGGAACGCGGAGTCGTGCCCCGGCCGCCCGCGTCGGGAGGAGCGCAGCCAGGTGCCGTCGCGCAGCTCGGACCGCTGCGGGTGGTGCTCGTGCGTCCAGCGGCCGGTGAAGTCGAGCAGCTCCTGCGCGCGCGCCGGAAGGGGCAGCAGCACGCGGGCCGCGGCGACGTCGATCCAGCGGTCGGAGGTGAGGTTGTCGATGCGGATGTCGGCGTGAAGAAGGCCCGCGGCATCGAGGCGGTAGGCGAAGGCCGCGTCGACCGAGGAGCTCTCGTCGCGGAGCGTGAAGACGACGCCGTCGGCATCGTGCTCGACGCGGTGGAGCTCGAAGCGCTCGATCACGACGTCGTCGTCGTCGTGCACGTCGAGCGCGGGGGTGCCCGACCAGCCGAACGCCCGGGAGGCGGCGATCGAGAACGAGCGAGGCAGGTCGAGAGAGCTGTTCATGGCCGCGGGAGCGGTGCTGGCGAGGAGGCCGTCGAGCTCCTCGTCGCGGAGGGCGGCCCCCCAGTGCGCGACGGACGGGAGCCCGAAAACGTCGAACGCGAAGACGATGCTCGTCCCGGAGCGCGAGAGGTGGGCGTACTCCGGCGTGACCGTCACCCCGTCCCGGACTTTCTGTTCATCGTGAAGTTTCATACTTGACGTCATGAATTAATCATGCGTATCCTCGACACAACCCGCAACCCGAACTTTTCCGAACGACAACGGAGTCCGTGCCTTGAGCCACGCCACCCCCGCCACCGCCGTCGAGATCTCCACCGGCCGACGCCGCGCCGTCCTCGCGATCGCCGACGGCCGTCCCGCCCTGGAGCTCCTGCTCGACGAGGCGCCGCTCGCCCGCATCGCCCTCGGGGTCGACGTGGACGGTGCCGACCTCGCCGCAGGGGCCGCGATCGTCGGCAGCGACGACCGCGAGGTGCGCGAGGAGTGGGACCCCGCGCTCGGCAAGGCCACCGGGCCGCGCGCCGCCGTGCACCGCGAGACCACCGTCACGCTGCGCAGCGGCACGCTGACCTGGGCCGTGGTCGTGCGGGTGAGCGACGACGGCTTCGCCTTCCGCTACGTGCTCCCCGCCACCGCGGCCTCGCTCGGCGCCGAGCACACCCGCATCGACGCGGGCGACCACGGCCGCGCCTGGGTGCTCGAGTACCAGACCTGGTACGAGACACCGCGGTTCGGCAGCGACCTGCGCGACCTCGCCCCCGGGTCGTACGGCTTCCCCGTGCTGGTGGAGTGCGACCCGCAGCGGTTCCTGCTGCTGAGCGAGTCCGACATCGACGGTCGCAGCTCCGGCGCGCACGTCGACTGGGACGGGACCGTGTTCCGCGTGACCCCGGCGGACGACCGCATCGAGGTCGAGCCAGGACACCGCACGCCGTGGCGCGTGATCGTCGCCGGCACGCTCGCCGAGGTCGTCGCCACCGAGCTGATCGACGCGCTCGCCCCCGCCGCGCAGCCCGATGCACCGCGGCCGCGGCCCGGGCGCGCCGCCTGGTCGTGGTGGTCGAGCCAGTACTCCGGCGCCTACCTCGACGTGCAGAAGCGCTTCACCGACTTCGCCGCGGAGCAGGGCTGGGAGCACGTGCTCGTGGACTGCGGGTGGGATGCCGCCTGGGTGCCCGAGCTGGTGTCGTACGCGAGCGCCCGCGGCATCCAGGTGCACCTGTGGAGTGCGTGGAGCGACCTCGACGGCGCGGAGGCCCTGCGCTCCCTCGCGCTGTGGCGGTCGTGGGGCGTCGCCGGCATCAAGGTCGACTTCATGGAGTCGGAGTCGCAGGAGCGCTACCGCTGGTACGACGCGATCATCGCCGAGAGCGCCCGCGTCGGACTCGTCGTCAACTTCCACGGATCGGTCATCCCGCGCGGCTGGGCCAGGACCCACCCGCACGTCGTCAGCTACGAGGGCATCCGCGGTGCCGAGTACTACGTGTTCTACGGGCACCCGCTCACCGCCGCGCACAACGTGATCCAGCCGTTCACGCGCAACGTGGTGGGCTCGATGGACTACACCCCCGTCACCTTCAGCGCCCCGGAGCGGGAGACCACCGACGCCCACGAGCTCGCGCTCGGCGTGGTGTACGAGAGCGGCATCACCCACTTCGCCGACGACCCCGACCAGTACCGCTCCCGTCCGCTCGCCGCCGCGTTCCTCGCCGAACTGCCCGCGACCTGGGACGAGGTGCGCCTGCTCGACGGTCACCCCGACACGCACGCGGTCGTGGCGCGGCGCAGCGGCGACCGCTGGTTCATCGGCGGGATCGGTGCGTACACCTCCGACGCGGTCGTCGAGCTCGACCCCGCAGCACTCGTCGGGGGCTCGGCCGCGGTGTGGGCGATCGGCGACGTCGACGGCGCCCTGACCGAACTCGCAGCCCCCGAGCCCGGAACCCGGATGCGCGTCCCGCTCGCGCCGCGCGGCGGTTTCGTCGCGGTCGTCGCCCCCGCCGCCGCTCCCGTGCGCCGGGCGGTCCAGCGGGCCGAGCTCCCCCGGCCGACCGTCGCCGAGAGCCTGATCGCGCTGCGCGGGACCGAGATCACCGTGGGCACCGACGCGGCCGCCGTGCGCACGCCCCCCGGGTGGACAGCCGACCGCGGCGCCGACGGCGAGTGGATCGTCGCGCCGCTGCACCGTCCTGACCAGGGCGACGTGGCCGTGCTCACCCTGGAGAACCCCGGCCACGACGGCGTCGCCGTCGTGTCGCACGTGCGGGTGCTCACCCCGTTCGACGGCGGCGTGCACGACGTGTCGCGGCTGCCGTTCGTGTCCGCGCGCAACGCCGTGGGACCGGTCGAGCGCGGGCGCGCCAACGGCGGCGGTGACCCCAGGGACGGCGGCCCGCTGCAGGTGCGCGGCGTGTCGTACCCCGACGGGCTCGGCGTCTCACAGGACTCCGAGATCACGATCGCCGTGGCCGGATCCGCCACGCGCTTCACGGGCTCCGTCGCCGTGGACGACGAGACCCCCGACACCGCGGCCGTCGCCGAGATCCTCGTCGACGGAGTGACCGCCGCCCGGCTCACGCCGAGCGCCACGACCGCACCGCTGCCGTTCGACATCGACGTCACCGGGGCGTCGCTGCTGACGCTGCGCACGTCGCCCGACTCGGCCGACGAGACGCACGTCGACTGGCTGACGCTGCGGCTGAGCGAATGACTCCTGGCATCGTGGCCAGGCTGACCAAGAGGAGGACCACTCACATGCGCAGATGGACTGCTGGCGGGGTAGCGGCGGTCGCCGCCCTCGCTCTGCTCACCGGATGTTCGAGCGCCGGGACGAGCGGTGACGACGCCGGGGGCGACGTCACCCTCACCTACGGGGTGTGGAGCCAGGACGAGACGATGCAGGCGCTCGTCGACGCCTTCGAGACGGAGAACCCGGGCATCACGGTCGACCTCCAGGTCAACCCGTGGACCGAGTACTGGACCAAGCTGCAGGTCGGAGCTCAGGGCGGCACCGCCCCCGACGCGTTCTGGATGCTGGGCGACCGGTTCCAGGTGTACGCCGCGAACGACCAGCTCCTGCCGCTGGGCGATGCGATCGAGGACGCGGGGGTCGACCTCGGCGTCTACCCCGAGGCCCTGGTCGACCTGTTCACCTACGATGACGAGCTGTACGGCCTGCCGAAGGACTTCGACACCGTCGGCCTCTGGTACAACAAGACGCTGTTCGACGCCGCCGGGGTCGCCTACCCGACCGACCAGTGGACCTGGGACGACGTCTCCGCCGCCGCGGCGCAGCTCACCGACCCGGCCGCTGGCGTGTACGGCATCGCCGCGCCGCTCAACCGGCAGGAGGGCTTCTACAACACGGTCGCGCAGGCCGGCGGTCACATCATCGACGACGGGAAGTCCGGCTACGACGACCCGAAGACGCAGGAGGGCCTGCGCTTCTGGACCGACCTGCAGAAGGCAGGGGTCTCGCCCACGCTCGAGCAGTTCGCCGACACCGAGGCCGTCGCCCAGTTCGAGAACGGCTCCGTCGCGATGTACTACGGCGGCTCGTTCTACGCGCAGCGGTTCTACGAGAACGCCGACCTGCGCGCCGCGGTCGACGTGACCGTGCTGCCGCAGGGAGCCGAGCGGGCGACCGTGATCAACGGCATCCAGAACGTCGGCTTCGCCGGCACGAAGCACCCCGAGGAGCTGAAGAAGTTCCTGCTCTTCCTCGGCGGCAAGGAGGCAGCGGAGATCCAGGCCGCGACCGGCGCGGTCATCCCCGCGTACGAGGGGACGCAGCAGGCCTGGGTCGACTCGATGCCGGAGCTCAACGTCCAGGCGTTCATCGAGCAGGTTCCCGACGGCGTCGTCTACCCGGTCTCGGCCGACACCGCGGCGTGGAACGCGCTCGAAGATGATTACCTCCCCGCCGCCTGGAACGGCACCGAACCGGTGGAGGACGTGGCCGACCGGCTCGCGACCGCCATGAACGACGTGCTCGCGAAGGAACGATGACCTCTCACACGACAGGGCGGAGCGCCGCGGGGCGCTCCGCCCGCACGACCATCGCCGGCCGGCGCGCGCGCGTCTCCGGGCTGCCCGGGCTCGCGTTCATCGCACCGGCGCTCGTCGGTCTGCTCGCGCTGTACATCCTCCCGCTGCTGACCACGGTGTACCTCAGCTTCACCGAGACGAAGCCGTTCGGCGGCGAGACTTTCACGGGCATCGACAACTACGCGGCCCTGGTCGCCGACCCGCAGTTCTGGAACGCGCTGCGCAACAGTGCGATCTACACCGCGATCGTGCTGCTCGGCATCCCGATCAGCATCGTGATCGCCACGCTCATCCACGCCGTCCGCCGCGGCAAGAACGTCTACCGGGTGCTCTTCTTCCTCCCCATCGTCACGCTCCCGGTCGCGGTCGGCATGGTCTGGCGCTACATCTTCAACGGCGAGTTCGGCCTGCTCAACCAGGCGCTCGGGGTGGTCGGCATCGACGGGCCGAGCTGGGTCGCCGACCCGAGCGTCGCGATCTTCGCGGTCTCGATCGTCGGCATCTGGATGAGCCTGGGCACGAGCATCATCATCCTCGGGGCCGGACTCCAGGGCGTGCCGCCCGAGCTGCTGGAGGCATCGGCGCTCGACGGCGCAGGACCGGTCCGACAGTTCTTCGCGGTGACGCTGCCGCTGCTGTCGCCCAGCATCTTCTTCGTCTCGGTGCTCTCGGTCATCTCGTCGCTGCAGATGTTCGACCTCATCTACGTGATGCTGATCCGCGGGTCGCAGGCCGAGACCGCCTCGCAGACCATCGTCTACTACTTCTTCCAGCAGACCTTCGTGCGCTTCGACCGCGGCTACGGCTCGGCGATCGCGATCGTGCTGCTGCTGCTCATCATGCTGGTCACGGCCGTGCAGTTCCGGCTGCAGCGGAAGGCGGTGTTCTATGGCTGACACGGCCACGCTCGTCCTCGCCGACCCCGAGGTGCAGCGCCCGCCCGCGCCCCGGGTGCGCGCTCGCCGCCGGTCGCAGTGGCCGCTGCACCTGATCCTGGGGGTGTGCGCGGCCGTGATGGTGTTCCCGTTCGCGTGGCAGATCCTCACCGCGTTCAAGACCGTGTCGGAGTCGCGCGCCGTTCCGCCCGTGTTCCTCCCCGACGAGCTCGACTTCGGCGCCTTCGAGCGCTTCTTCGCCACCGTCCCGTTCGGGAGCATGCTCGGGGTGTCGGCCCTCGCCCTGATCCTCCGGGTCGCGGGACAGCTGGTGGTGTGCACGCTCGCGGCCTACGGCTTCGCACGGTTCCGCTTCCCCGGCCGCGACGTGCTGTTCGTGCTGTTCCTGGTGATGCTCATGGCGCCCAGCCAGCTGTTCCTCATCGCCCAGTTCGACCTGATGAAGACGCTGGGCCTGCTCAACACGGTGCCCGCGATCGCGATCCCCGGCGTGTTCTCGGCGTTCGGCACGTTCCTGCTGCGGCAGGCGTTCCTCGCCCTCCCCGCCGACTACGAGGAGGCCGCGCGCCTGGACGGCGCCAACGCCCTCCAGATCTTCTGGCGCATCATGCTGCCGATGGTCGGGCCGACGGTCGCGGCCCTCGCGGTGCTCACGTCGCTGTACTCGTGGAACGACCTGCTCTGGCCCCTGATCGTCACGTCGTCACCGGACACGATGACCCTGCCTGTCGGTCTGGCGAACCTTCAGGGGCAGTATGGAACCGACTACCCCACACTCATGGCGGGGTCGTTGGTGGCGTCGCTCCCGCTCGTCGTGATATTCATCGCACTGCAACGGCAGTTCTTCGCCGGAATCGCCTCGAGCGGACTGAAAGGCTGAAACGTGAATCGCATACCGGTCTCCTCGCCCGCCTCCGTCACGGTGTTCCGGCGCATCCTCACCCACGGGCCGATCGGCCGCGTCGACATCTCGCGCGCCACCGGCCTCTCCCAGGCCGCGGTGACGAAGGCCGTCACGCCGCTCATCACCGCCGGTTTCGTGGTGGAAGACGACGAGCTGCGCTCCACCCCGGTGGTCGGCCGCCCGATCAGCCCGCTCGCCGTGGCGCGCGACCGTGCGCACATCATCGGGATCAAGATCACCGCCGAGCGCACCTACGGCGTGCTGACCGATCTCGCGGCGAACGTGCTCGCGCGCACCGAGGAGCACAACGCGAGCACCGCGGTCGACGATGTGATCGCCGCGGCGACGAGCGTCGTCGACCGGCTCCGCGATTCCTCGCCCACCCCGATCGACGGACTGGGCGTCGCGGTGTCCGGCGATGTCGACCGCGAGGGCGGCATGGTGCGCGACTCCCCGCTGCTCGGGTGGAAGGGGGTCGCGCTCGCCGAGGCGCTGGAGACGGCCACCGGCATCCCGGCCCTGCTCGAGAACGACGTGCGGGCGCTCACGGTCACCGAACTGCTGTTCGGGTCGGCGCGCGACGCCAGCTCGTTCGCGGTCATCACGATCGGCACGGGCATCGGTTGCGGCATCTACCTGCACGGCAAGGTGGTGGAGGGCGCGCACGGGGTCGCCGGCGAGATCGGTCACCTGCCGCTCGGTCCGCGCGACGCGGTGTGCAGCTGCGGCCGCCGCGGCTGCGTGGAGGCGGTCGCGTCGACCCCGGCCGTGCTCGAGCTCGTGCGTGCGGGGCACGACGACCCGTCCATCACGACGGAGGACGCGTTCGCCCTCGCGCACGACGGAGACCCGGTGGCGCGCCGCGCGTTCGAGCAGGCGGGGGAGGTGATCGGCTCCGCCCTGGCCGCGCTCGTCAACCTGGTCGGACCGGAGACCGTGGTGATCGCCGGGGAGAACGTGACGGAGTACGACCTGTACGCCAACGCCCTCCGCACCGCCTTCTCGGAGCACGCCTTCGGCGCCGCGAGCGAGTGCGACATCCAGTTGCGCCCGCACCGGTTCGACGACTGGGCGAGGGGAGCCGCCGCGTGCGTGATCGAGGTGATCGCCGGAGGTCTGGCCACCCAGGCCGCCTGAACGCCGTCCCGTGTTGGTAGCATCCCGCACATGAGCTCGCCGGAACCCGCCCCCTCTCGGCCGCCGCGCGACGAGGCCGTCGAACGGGCCGCGCTCAAGGAACGCGTGTACGCCACGTTCACCGGTCTCGCCATCGTGCTCGTACAGAACGCGAACGCGGAGCACCCCAGCGCCGTGCGGGCCACGGTCACCCTGCTGGTCGGCATCGTGGCGATCGCGCTCGCCGGGTTCGCGGCCGACCTGATCGCGCACCTCGCGACCCACGGTGCGTTCCCGCGCGGGGCCGAGCTGACGGAGCTGCTCCGGCTCACCGGCACCGCCATCGGCTCTGCCGCGATCCCGCTGCTCGTCCTGCTGGCGGCGGTGCTCGACTGGATCGAGCTGCAGACCGCGCTCACCATCGCGTCGGTGGTGTACCTGGCGATCCTGGGAGTCATCGGCTACGTCGCGGTCCGCCGCACGGGCCTGAGCGGGTGGAAGCAGCTGATCGCGATGGGGATCCTCGTGGGGCTCGGCGCCCTCGTCGTCGTCGTGCAGCAGCTCGCACACGGGCACTGAGCGACGGTCGCGGCGCCGGCGCCGTCGGGGGCGCGGTCAGCCCTTGACCGCGCCGCCCAGTCCCGCCGAGCGCAGGAACACCGACTGGAACAGCAGGAACATCGCGATCGGGATGAGCGTCGCGATCGCGAGGGCCGCGAGGAACACGTCGAGCTCGGTCTGCGACTGCACCGCCGGGAGCCGCACCGACAGCGGCTGCACCGCGGGGTCGGGCAGCACCAGCATCGGCCACAGGTAGTCCTTCCACGCCGCGATGATCGCGAACACTGACACCACGCCGAGGATGGGCTTCGACATCGGCAGCACGATCGACCAGAACAGCCGGAACGGCCCGGCGCCGTCGGTGCGTGCCGCCTCGAACACCTCGCGCGGCAGCGAGTCGAAGAAGCGCTTCACCAGCAGGATGTTGAACGCGTTCGCCCCCATCGGCAGCCACACCGCGAGGTAGTTGTTGAGCAGGTTCACGTCGCCGGGCAGCGGCGGGTTCACGATCGTCAGGTACAGCGGCACCAGCAGCACGATCCCGGGGATGAACAGCGTCGCCAGCACGAGCGCGTTCAGGATCGGCGCGTAGCGGGGTCGCAGCACTGACAGTGCGTACCCGGCCGTGGTCGCGACGAACAGCTGCACGAACCACGCGCCGAGCGCGATCACCACCGTGTTCAGGAAGTACTGGTCGATGTGGATGTCGTTCCACGCGGTCTCCAGGTTCGCCCAGTCGATGCCGTTCGGCCACAGCGCGAACGGCTGCTGAAGGGTGTCCTGGGTGGGGGTCACGGCGGACTTCGCGAGCCACAGGATCGGCCCGAGACCGGCCACCGCGAGACCCACCGCGAGGAACACGTGCGTGAGGGTGAGGCCGACGCGGATGCCGGGGCGCCGACGCTCGGAGGCGGAGATCACGGTGCGGTCGCCCACGGCGTCGGCGGCTCGGGCGGCCGCTCGTTCCGCGGCGCGGGAGGACAGGCGGGTGGTGAGGCGGGCGGTGAGGCTCACGTCGTGCTCCAGCGGTCGGTCAGTCGGAAGTAGAGCCAGGACAGGACGGCCAGCACGATCGCCAGCAGCACCGAGACCGCCGTGGCCTCGCCGTAGTCGCCGCCCAGGCTGTTCCGGAACGCCTTGTCGTAGATGTAGAGGAGCACGGTCTTGGTCGCGCCGGCCGGCCCGCCGCCCGTGAACAGGAACGGCTCGAGGAACACCTGCGCGGTGGCGATCACCTGCAGGATCAGCATGATGAAGAGGATGCCGCGCAGCTGCGGCAGCGTGACGTGCCACACCTTCTTCGCGATGCCGGCGCCGTCGACCTCCGCCGCGTCGTACAGCTCAGGCGGCACGCCGAGCAGCGCGGCCAGGTAGATGATGATCGATCCGCCGGCCCCGGCCCAGGTGGCCTCCAGCACGAGCGACGGCATCGCCTGCACCGCGTCCTGGATCCACGGCTGCGGCGGGATGCCCACCCACCCGAGCACGGTGTTGAACACGCCGGACGGGTCGGCGCTGTAGAAGAACTTCCACAGCAGCACCGCGACGACGGGCGGGATCACGACGGGGAGGTAGGCGAGGGCGGAGTAGATGCCCTTGCCGCGCCGCACCTCGCTCATCAGCACGGCCATCAGCAGCGGCAGCGGGAAGCCGAACAGCAGCGCGAGCACCGCGAACCACAGCGTGTTGAGCACAGCGCGGCCGAGCTCCGGGTCGCCGATCACCGCGAGGTAGTTGTCGAACCCGACCCACTCGGAGACGATCAGGTTCGTCTTCTGCAGGCTCATGATCACGGACTGCACGATCGGCGACCACGAGAAGAACACGAACACGAACAGCATCGGCAGCACGAACACGAGGTTCGCGAGCCCGCCGCCGCGCAGCCACGTGAGCGGCGAGCGGCGACGGGTCGGGCGCACAGCGGGCGGCGGAGGGGTGTCCGCCGCCGCCCGCTGCTCGGGGAGCGTCATCGTCATGGAGCGTTACTCGTCGAGCTTCGCCTGGGCGTCGGTCTGCGCCTGGGCGAGCAGGGCGTCGATGTCGGCGTCCTGCTGGGTGAGCACGGTCTGCACCACCGCGTCGAGCAGCGCGTAGACCTCCTGGGTCTTCACCTTCGGCTCGCCTACGGGCGTCTGGTCCCAGATGCGGTCGCTGAACGGCTTCATCTGGTCGACCGGAACGTTGATGTAGTCCGCGATCCACACCTGCGACTCGTCGTACAGCTCACGGCTGAGCACCGGCAGCAGCGGGGTACCAACGGCCTGCCCCGACTCGTCGAGGGTCTTCGCGTCCTGCACGGCCGCGTCCTCGTCCATCAGCTTCTGCATGTAGTACCAGTCGATCCAGGTGACAGCGGCGTCCTTGGTGGCGTCGTCGACCGTGGGGCTGATCACCGCGATGTCGCCGCCGCCGAGCGTGCCGGGGTCGTCGCCCTCCATCGGCACGACCGTCATGCCGTAGATCTCCGAGTCCATGCCGAAGTCGCGCACGAGGGCGGTGTAGATGTCGGAGCCCGAGGTGTACATGCCGATGTTGCCCGCGGCGAACTCCTGGTTGATGGTGCCCCAGTCGAGGTCGACCTTGGAGCCGAACGACCCGTCCTCCCACTTCACGTCGTGGAGGAACTGGAGGGCGGCCTTGGTGGCGTCGTTGTCGATCGTGGACTCGGCGGTGCCGTCGCCGTTGTCGGTCTGCGTGCGGCCGCCGCGCGCGACGGTCTGCGAGGTGAGCTGCCAGCCGCCGGTGTTGTTGATCGCCATCTGCGCGTAGCCGGCCTTACCGGTGGCGTCGGTGATGGCCTTGGCGGCCTCGCGGATCTCGTCCCACGTCTGCGGCGGGTCGTCGGGGTCGAGTCCGGCCTGCTCGAACAGGTCGCGGTTGTAGTGCAGCGCGGCGGCGTAGGCCTGGCGGGGGAAGCCGTAGATCTTGCCGTCGTCGCCCGTGACGCCCTCGAGGATGATCGGGTTGAACTTGTCGGTGTACCCGAGCTCGTCGATCGCGTCGGTCACGTCCATGAGCTGGCCGTTCTCCAGCAGCGTCTTGGAGTCGGTGAACGGCACGGTGAACACATCGGGGAGGCTGCCGCCCGCGAGCTGCACGGCGAACGTCGGACCCTCCCACTCGTACTCGACACCGATGATGTCGATGTCGGGGTGCTCCTTCTCGAACTGCTTCTCCTGGGCGGCGAACGCGTCGTACGCGGCGGCGTCGGCGCCGGGCGGGAACGTCGCGACGCGCAGCTCGAGCCTGCCGTCGGAGCCGGAACCGGCGTCGTTCGCGGAGCATCCGGCCAGTGCGCCCGCCGTGGCGAGCACGGCGATCCCGGCGACCAGGGCCTTCTTCGGTGACTTCATCGTCTGTCCTTCCATGTGATGCGGATCGGGTGGTGCGGGTCAGTGGGGCGCGCGACCGGTGCGCGCCGGGCGCAGCGTGAGCCACGCGGTGGCGTCGGCCGGGAGGGTGCCGTCGAGCGGCGTGCTGGACAGCAGCACCGCGTGGTGGGCGGGGAGCGGGATCGGCGTCGCACCGAGGTTGGTGATGCTGACGGTGTCGTCGCCGCGGCGGAACGCGAGCACGTCGGACCCGAGCTCGAGCCACGACAGCTCGCCGTTCGCCAGGTCGCGCACCTCGCGGCGCAGCCGGATGGCCGCGCGGTAGAGGTGCAGGGTGGAGGCGGGCTCGAGCTCCTGCGCGTCGACCGTGAGCCCGGCCCAGTCGGCGGGCTGCGGCAGCCACGGGGCACCGCCGAACCCGTACGGGCTCGCGTCGCCCGCCCACGGCAGCGGCACCCGGCACCCGTCGCGGCCGGGGTCGACGCCGTGCGACCGGAAGTGCATCGGGTCTTCGATCGCGTCGAGCGGCAGCTCCACCTCGGGCAGCCCCAGCTCGTCGCCCTGGTACACGTACAGGCTGCCGGGCAGCGCCGCCACGAGGAGGGCTGCGGCGCGCGCTCGCCGCAGCCCGCGCGCGGTGTCGGTCGCGGTGCCGAAGCGCTTGCGCTCGAACGCGAACGACGAGTCGGCCTGCCCGTAGCGGGTGACGGGGCGCGTGACGTCGTGGTTCGACAGCACCCAGGTGGCGGGGGCGCCGACCGGTGCGTGCTCGGCGAGGGTGCGGGTGATGGAGGCGCGCATGGCCGCGGCGTCCCACGGCTGGGTCATGAACCCGAAGTTGAACGCCGTGTGCATCTCGCCGGGTCGCAGGTACCGCGCGAAGCGCTCGGCGTCGTCGAGCCACACCTCGCCGACGAGCACGCGCTCTCCGGCGTAGTCGTCGGCCACGGCCCGCCACTCGCGGTAGATGTCGTGCAGCTCGTCGCGGTCGATGTGCGGGTGGTTTTCCGCGGGGGCGGAGCCTGCGGGCAGGTCGGGCAGCGCGGGGTCCTTCGCCGGCAGGGCGGCGGAGTCGATGCGCACACCGGCGACGCCGCGGTCGAACCAGAAGCGCAGCACCTCCTCGTGCTCGCGGCGCACGTCGGGGTGGTTCCAGTTGAGGTCGGGCTGCTGCGGCGTGAACAGGTGCAGGTACCACTCGCCCGGTGTGCCGTCGGCGTTGCGGGTGCGCGTCCAGGTCTCGCCCTGGAAGCTCGACACCCAGTTGGTGGGGATGCCGGAACCGTCGGCGCCGCGGCCGGGGTGGAACCAGAACCGTTCCCGCTCCGGGCTGCCGGGGCCGGCGGCCAGTGCCTGCCGGAACCACTCGTGGCGGTCGGAGATGTGGTTGGGCACGATGTCGACGATGGTGCGGATGCCGAGCTCGAGTGCCTCGGCGATCAGCAGCTCGGCCTCCTCCAGGGTGCCGAAGCGCGGGTCGATGGCGCGGTAGTCCTGCACGTCGTAGCCGCCGTCGGCGAGGGGGCTGCGGTACCAGGGGGTGAACCAGAGGGCGTCAACGCCGAGGCTCTTCAGATACCCGAGGCGGGAGCGGACGCCGGCGAGGTCGCCGATGCCGTCGCCGTTCCCGTCGGCGAAGCTGCGCACGTAGATCTGGTAGATCACCGCGGTGCGCCACCAGCCCTCGTCCGTCGGGGGGACGGGCCGGGAAGCGGGGGCGGTGCTGCGCAGAACGTCGGTGTCCACAGGTCTCCTCATCGGCGGTGATGAGTTGAATGTAGCTTTCCGAAGAGATTAACGCAAGAACCGGACAAAAGAATGAAAAATAGAAAGGACTCAAGCACGTGCGAAAGCCCCCGGGGGAGCCCGCGGGGGAGGAGCGGCGCAACGCCGCCGATTCAGTGCAGCGGACCGGTGGAGGCGCGCAGCACGAGCTCGGGCTCGAACAGCAGCTCGTCGGCGGCCTGCGGCGTGCCCGCGATCTGCGCGAGGAGCAGCTCGATCACGGCCCGGCCCATCGACTCGATCGGCTGGCGCACGGTGGTCAGCGGCGGCTCGGTGCAGCTCATCAGCGCCGAGTCGTCGAAGCCGACCACGCTCACGTCGCCCGGCACGGACAGCCCGGCTCGGCGGGCGGCGCGCACGGCCCCGAGCGCCATCGGGTCGCTCGCGCACACCAGGGCCGTGGCTCCGGCGGCGAACAGTCGCGCGGCCCCCGCCTGGCCCGACTCGAGCGAGTAGAGGCCGCGCGCCACGAGCTCGTCGCTGAGCGGAGAGCCGAGCTGGTCGAGCAGTCGGCGGGCGGCGTCGAGCTTGCGGCGCGAGGGGATGTGGTCGTCCGGCCCGAGCAGCAGACCGATGCGCCGGTGCCCGAGCTGATGCACGTGGAGCACGGCCTGCTCCGCGGCCGCGACGTCATCGGTGGAGACGGTGGGGAACGGCAGCTCCGGCACGCGCGCGTTCACGAGCACGGTCGGCAGGTTCACCGCCCGCAGCCGCTCGTAGTGCTGGTGGGCGGCGTCGGCCTGGGTGTAGTTGCCGCCGAGGAACACCACGCCCGACACCTGCTGGGCGAGCAGCAGATCCACGTAGTCGGACTCGGTGACCCCGCCGGCGTTCTGCGTGCAGAGCAGGGGCGTGTAGCCGTTCTGGGTGAGCGCACCGCCGACGATCTCGGCGAACGCGGGGAAGATCGGGTTCTGCAGCTCCGGCAGCACGAGACCGACCAGGCGTGCCCGCTCGCCGCGCAGCTTCGTGGGCCGCTCGTAGCCCAGCACGTCCAGCGCCGTGAGCACGGCCTGGCGGGTGGCCTCCGAGACGCCGGGCTTGTCGTTGAGCACGCGGCTGACCGTCGCCTCGCTCACGCCGACCTTGCGGGCCACCTCTGCCAGACGCTTCGACATGCGCTCAGTGTACGCAAGTCCTTGCAAGATCGCGCAAGCGGGTTGCGCTCACCCGCCGGGGCTCGAACTCACTCCGACGTTGCGCCCGCGGACGTTCCGCTCTCGCTGCCGTTGGACGGATCCCCCGCGAACGCGATCGCGCCCAGGAAGTTGTCGCTGGGGTCGGAGAACTTCAGGAACCGCGCGAAGCCCAGGTCCTCGATGCTGGCGATCCGCGTGTCGGACGCCCGCAGCCGCGCGGCGAGGTCGTCGAAGCGCTCCGTCTCGAGGAAGAGGGCCGGCTTCGTGTCGCCGTCCACGGTGACCCGCATCGGCGTGTACTCCGCCGCCTCCCAGAGCATGAGGTCGAGGCCGGGGTCCAGGCGCAGCATGGCGTAGGTCCCGTAGTGCGTGAGCACGCGGAAACCGAGCACGTCCGAGTACCAGCCGATGGCCTCGTCCAGGTTCTTCGCGGGCAGCTGGACATGGTCGAGGGCGGTGACGACGGGGGTCATGGGTGTCCTTCCGGGTGGGACTCCCAACCTATCCGCGGCCGCCGTGGGGAATGCCGCGTCCGATACCCGCCAGAACTCCGGGCGGCGGGCTGCTGGGCTGCGGGGATGCACCCGCGAGCCCCCCGCCCTCCGCTGCCTCCGGCGTTCACGCGACTGTCCTGGTCGAGCGTCCTCACGCAGTTCGCCGAGCAGATCGCCCTGGTGGCCGTCCCGCTCACTGCCGTGCTGCTGCTGGGCGCCGACGCCGCGGGCACGGCGCTGCTCCAGGTCGCGCAGACCCTCCCGTTCCTGCTGCTCGCCATCCCGTTCGGGCTCCTCGTCGACCGTACGTCTCCGCGCCGGCTCCTCCTGCTGTCCGAGGCGCTGCGCGCGAGCACGCTCGTGGCGGTGATCGTCCTCCTCGCCCTCGACGCCCTGCGCTTCGAGTCGTTGCTGGCCCTCGGTTTCGCGGGAGCCGTGGGCACCATGGGCATCAGTGTCGCGGTGCCCGCCGCCGTTCCGCGCACCGTCTCGCGCGATCGCCTGGTCGACGCGAACCGGTGGCTGGAGCTCGGGCGCAGTGCGGCGTTCATCGGGGGGCCGGCCGTCGCCGGTGCGATCGTGTCGCTGGGCGGCGCCGACACCGCGTTCGTCGTGGCGACCGTCGCCTGCCTGGCCGCGCTGGCCGTGCTCGCGCGCACCGACATCCCCGCCCGCGTGGCCGCACCCCGCACGACACCCTGGCGCGACATCGGCGAGGGACTGCGCTTCGCGTTCTCGCATGCGCTGCTGCGGCCGATGATCGTGACCTCCTTCGTGTTCAACGTGGGGTGGTTTCTGCTGCAGTCGGTGTTCGTGGTCTACGCGCTCGACCGCCTCGGCATGACCCCCGCGACGGTCGGCGCCGCGATGGCCGTGTACGGCGGCGGCATGGTGATCGGCGCACTGCTCGCCCCGGTGCTGTCGCGACGGTTCGCGCTCGGCGCTCTGACGATGCTGGGGCCGCTCGGCGGGTTCGCCGCCGCGCTCCTGATGGCTGCGACGCTGTGGGTGCCGGCGCCGGCGTTCGCGTTCGCGGCGTATCTGCTGTTCGGGCTCGGGCCGGTGCTGTGGACCATCGGCACGACGTCGCTGCGTCAGGCGGTGACCCCGGTGTCGATGATCGGCCGGGTGTCGTCGGTGCTGGTCGTCGCCACGTACGGGGCCCGCCCGGTCGGCGCGGCGCTCGGGGCCGTGGTCGCCGCCGGGGTGGGAGTCGAGGCGTGCATCGTGCTGTGCGCCGGGGTGTTCGCCGCGCAGCTCGGCTACGTCCTGCTCTCGGCGCTGCGCCGGGTGCGGGAGATCCCTGCCGACGCCGCGGACGCTGCGGTCGAGGCGACACCGCCGGACGAGTCCGCGGGCGGACGGACGGCACCCTCCGCCCGGGGGTCCGCGTCCGAGTAGTTCCGCGTCAGACCCGACCCGATGGCGTGCGCAGCGCCCTGGCCTCGGCCCGCGTGATGCGCGCCTGGACCACGGAGGTGACGCCCAGCGCGGCGCTCACCACCACCAGCCCCGCGACCACGAGGAACAGCACGTTCGCGTCGATCGTGTCGGACTGCCAGCGCGACAGATCGGCCGGGAGGGGGGGCGGGGTCGCCGAGGATCGACGTGATCGCCGGATCGAGCACGAGCGTCGCGACCGCGGCGATCGCCGTGACGATCGCGGCGATCCCGAGTCCGTTCAGCGGGAGGTAGCGGATGACCAGCGCCGCGATCCAGACCGGGATCAGCGCGATCGCGGCGATCGGGACGGCGACGGTCGCCCAGCGGTCGGCCCGGCCGAGCGCCGCGAGCAGGATGAGCAGGAACAGGAGGATCGCGACGGTGCCCACGACCAGCGTGAGCAGCACGTTCAGCTGCCGGACCGCCGCCGGAACGCGGCGGTGCTCGGCGACGAAGTCACCGAAGTCCTGCTTGGCGCTGTGTGTCATGACGCCGAGTCAAGCGCGCGGGTGGCGTGCGGTTCAACATCCCGGGGAAGTGCGGACTCGACCGTTCGGCCAGTCCCGGAATCACGCGGGTGTGCGCCCGCCCGTCGCTCCATCGGACGACAGCCGCGGCTCGCCGATGCCGGAGGCGGTGAGGGCACCGAGGGTCTCGTCGAGCCACGCGATGCTCTCGGGAACCCAGCTCCGGGCGCGCGGCGAGAGGGGGCGCGGGTTCAGGTGCGCCGCCCCGGTCGAGAAACCGTGGGCACCGTACGAGTAGACGTGGGCCTCGAAGGGCACTCCGGCTCCGGCCAGCGCGGAGGCGAAGGTGAGCGTGTTCTCCACGACCGTCACGTCGTCGTCGCGCGTGTGGAAGAGGAAGGTGGGGGCGGTGTCGGCCGTGACGTGCTCCGCCGGGTAGGGCATGCCCGGTCGGCAGCGGTCGGCGATCTCCGGCAGGATCACCGGGTAGCCGAGGATCGCGGCGGCGGGCCGGTGCTCGGCCATGGTCGCCGCGACCGCCGCGAGGTGCCCGCCGGCGGAGAACCCGATGACGGCGATCTTCGTCGGGTCGAGGTGCCACGCCTCGGCGTTCGCCGTGAGCTGTGCCATCGCCTGCTCGTAGTCGTCGAGCGGGCGCGGCCAGGCTCCCTGATCGCCGACCGAATAGCGCAGCACGAACGCCTGATACCCCGCCGCGAGGAACGGGTAGGCGACGGGATCCGCCTCCCGGTCGCTGCAGTACTGGTAGCCGCCGCCGGGGAGGATCAGCACGGCCGGGCGGGCCGTGACCCCGGCGAACTCGCCGTCGACGGGCTGCACGTAGCAGGTGAGCGTGACGCCGCGCTCGGCGTTCAGGGTGACGGTCTCGCCGAGCATCGGGGCGGCCTTTCGGGGTGGGGGCGGGGTGGTCGTCAGGCTACCAAGCGCGGGACGTCGCCGGGGGAGCGCGGCGCTCACGCGCGCAGATACGGGTCGACGAGGAGCGGGCCCCGGATCTCGCGGAGCCGCTCGACGAGCCGATCGATCGCCGCCCGGCCGAGCCCCGTGAGCTGCACGTCGTACGGGCCGAGGGGTTCGAGCGGACCGGTGCGCAGCCGCACGACCTCCCAGCCGGCGCCCCGCACCGCGCGGTCCTTGCGGCGGTCGGCCTCCTCGCGCTTGCCGACGTGCTCGAGCCCGTGACGGCCGACGGAGTCGTACTCGATCGCGACCCGCAGCTCGGGCAGCAGGATGTCGGGCCACACCTCGGTGTGCCGGAAGAACGGCCGCACGACCTTGATCGCGTTGAGGCCATCGGTGAACTCCAGCCGGTCGCGCAGCATCGCGCGCAGCTTCGCCTCGGCCGCCGACGCGGGCTTCGGCGCGCACGCGCTGAGGAACGGGGTGCCCTTCGGCAGGTCGGGGGTCTTCGTGCACAGCGCGGGGGCGGGCTTCTTCGGGCGGGCGGGCAGCGCGCGAGCCTCGCCCAGCACCACCGGCTGCGGGCGGGCGAGCGCGGAGCACTCCGGACACCACGACGAACGCCGCCGCACGCGCCCCGGTCGTTCGCGCTGCTCGGTCGGGGTGGCCGCGAACCGGTGCCCGAGCGGACACTCCCAGCACAGCAGCACGTCGGCGGCCAGCGGCACCTGCGACAGCGCGATGCCGTGGTTCAGCTCCGGGTGGTACTGGCGGACGAGCTCGGGATACGCCGACCACGCCGACCGGTAGGTGCCCACCGCGTAGGGCACGGCGGCACCGCGCGAGAACTGGCGTCTCGCCCACCACGTCGGCACGGGATCTGGCATGCGGGAGACGGTAGGCGCGACCTCCGACATCGGTCGCGGATGTCGGAGGTCGACGGCAGACTCCCCGCATGGACACCCTCGCCCTGCGGCCGTGGTCGCCCGCCGACCTGCCGCTGCTGCACGCCGCCAACACCCCGGAGATGACCGCGCATCTCAACGGACCGGAGAGCGAGGAGGAGATCCTGGCGCGTCACGAGCGGTACCTCCGGCTGCAGCGCGACGGCGAGGCGCGGATGTTCGCGATCGTCGACGAGAGCGGTACGCCGCTCGGCTCGATCGGGCGGTGGAAGGTCGAGGGGAGCGCGGGCCCCTCGTGGGAGACCGGGTGGTTCGTGCTGCCCGCGGCGCAGGGGCGGAGGGTCGCCGCGCGGGCGCTGTCCCTCCTCGTCGCGGAGGCGCGCGAGCACCACGAGGGCCGGAAGCTGCTGCTCGCGTTCCCCGCGGTCGACAACCCGGCCTCCAACGCGGTGTGCCGCCGCGGCGGGTTCGAGCTCGTGGGCGTGGCGACCGAGCGGTTCCGCGGGGCCGACCTCACCGTGAACGAGTGGGCGCTCGACCTCACCGCGACCCCTCGCGCGACCTGAGCCGCCGCGCCCGCGTCAGCGCCGCACGCGCGCCCTGGTCTTCGCGACGCCCGCGAGGGTCGCCCGCACGGGGGTGCCGAGGTAGAGGCCGAGGGAGGCGCCGGAGGCGAGCGCGATGCCGATCACCGCGGCGTCGATGAGCGAGCCGCCCGTGGCGAGCATCCCGGCGGAGGTGCCCGCCGCGTGCACCATCTCCAGCAGCCCCTGGAACACCGCGACCCCGGGCACGAGCGGCACGATCGCCGCCGTCGTCACCGCGACCGAGGGCACGTGCAGGTTGTGCGCGATCAGCATGCCGACGAAGCTCGCCAGCAGCGCGCCGACCGCGCTCGCCGCCGCGGGGTGGAGGTGCAGCGCCACGGTGCCCGCGTACCCGGCGAGCGTCAGGGCGCTCAGCAGCGCGCTCACCAGGATGATCCGCAGTCCCGCGCCGTTGAACACCGCCACGGCGACCGCGATGATGACGGCACCGGCGAACTGGTTCAGCAGCGGCCCGAACGGGGCGGGGTCGTCGGGCAGCCCCATCGTGAAGCCGAGCACGCCGCCCAGCTCCAGTCCGACGAGGATGCCGATCACGACCCCGAGGGTCTGCATCGTGAGGTCGAGGATGCGGCCGCCCGCGGTGAGCGCGAAACCGTCGATCGCGTCCTGCGCGGCACCGACCACGGTGAGTCCGGCGAGCATGAGCACGATGCCGGACGCGACGATGATCGACGGCCGGATGCCCACGAAGGGCTCGACGCCGGCGCTGCCCAGCGCGGACACCGCGACCGCGACGACCGTCGTCACGAACCCGCCCGCGATCTGGCTGAAGAACAGGGGCACCCGCAGCCGCGCGAGCCCGGCCTGGGTGAGCGCGGCGCACAGGGCCGCGACGAACGTGAGCCCGACGATGATCGGGGAGGCGCCCAGCATGATGCTCACGCCCACCGCGAGCAGCGCACGGGCCACGATCACGACCGGCTGCTGGTAGCGGAACGGCATCCGCCGGATCACGCGGAAGGCGGTGCGGGCGGACTCCAGGTCGAGCCCGGCGTCGATGTCGGCGACCAGGGCCTGCACGCGCTGCAGCTTGGCGTGGTCGGGGGCGGCGACCCGCACCACGCGCACCAGGGTCTCCGGCCACACCTCCCCGCTGAGGTGGAACGACACCGTGATCGAGTTGTAGGTGACGTCGACCTGCACGCCCTTGAGCCCGTACGCCTCGCACACGCGGGTGATCGCGAGGGTCACCTCGTGCGCGGACGCCCCCACCGCGAACATCGACTCGCCGATGCGGGTCGCGAGGTCGAGCACGCGCGGCACGGTGCGCTCGTCGATGACGGGCAGGGCCTCGGTGTGCGCGACGCTCGACGGGTCGGTGTGCAGCAGCCGGCGGACCGAGGAGAGCAGTCGCTGGGGAGAACGCGCGGACATGGAGTCCATTCTCCCGCGCCGCGAGGGCGCCCCCGGTCGGCCGGCGGCGGTCAGGCGCGGCGCAGCTGGGCGGCGGCGGGGCAGTCGAACGGGTCGCGCGCGGCGAGCCCCACCCGGTTGAGGTAGTCGATCACGATCGCGTAGGAGCGCACGAGGCTCGTCTCGGTGTACGCGATGCCGTTGGCGGCGCAGTAGTCGCGCACGATCTCCCGCGCCTTCGCCAGGTGCAGGCGCGACATGTTGGGGAACAGGTGGTGCTCGACCTGGTGGTTCAGGCCGCCCATGAGCCAGGTGACCCAGCGGCCGCCGTGGATGTTGCGCGAGGTGCGCACCTGCTTGGAGAAGAAGTCGAGCTTGGCGTCGGGCGCGATGATCGGCATGCCCTTGTGGTTGGGGGCGAACGACGCGCCCATGTACACGCCGAACACCGCGAGCTGCACCCCGAGGAACGCGAACGCCATCCCGAGCGGCAGCATCAGGAACACCGGGATCAGGATGATCGCGAACCGGGCGACGATGAGCGACAGCTCGATCCAGCGGCCCTTCACGTTCTTGCGGGTGAGCAGGTGCTTGAGGCCGATGTAGTGCAGGTTGAGGCCCTCGAGCGTGAGCAACGGGAAGAACAGCCAGCCCTGCTTGCGGGTGATCAGCCGCACGAGGCCGCGGGACTGCGCGGCATCGGTCTCGAGGAAGGAGATCGTGTCGACCTCGATGTCGGGGTCGCGGCCGACCTGGTTCGGGTTGCCGTGGTGGCGGGTGTGCTTCGAGTCCCACCAGTGGTAGCTCATGCCGACGATCCCGGCGAGGATGCGCGCGAGGCGGAAGTTCGCGGGACCGGACGACAGGATCTGCCGGTGCGCTGCCTCGTGCGCGAGGAACGCGATCTGCGTGAAGACGATGCCGAGCGCCGCCGCGATGAGCAGCTGGAACCAGCTGTCGCCGAGCAGCAGGAAGCCGGTGACGCAGCCAGCGAGGGCCAGCAGCAGGGCGCCGCCGACGAGCGAGTAGAACACGGGGGTGCGCTGCAGCAGCCCGGTCTCCTTCACCACCTGCTGCACGTCGCGGTACGCCCGTGTCATCGGGGGGAATTCGGCGGTGCCCGCGTAGGTCTGGCGGACGGGGCCGAGGGTGGAGGCGGGGGAGGCGGTTCGGGTGAGAGAGATGATGCTCTCCTGTCGATCGGGAGCCCTTGAGCTGTGGAAGCCAAGGGCGGATGCCGATCGCTGTCCTCAGGCTAACCCGGCCCGCATACGCCGCACGGCATGCGTCGAAGCGGCTCCGCAGATGACGAGAGCGGGGTGGCCGGATGGCCACCCCGCTCCCGTCGAGCACCGTCGACTACTCGGCGTTCATGTCGCTCCGACGACGGCGGGCGACGACGTACACGCCGCTGCCGATCAGCAGGAGCAGGAGCGCGATCGGCACCGACCACACCGGCAGCTCGCCACCGGTGGTGGCCAGGCCCGGCATCGGCGGCACGTCGTGCTCGGTGCGGCACGGCTCGTTGGCCGCGCAGCCGCCGCGCGGGTCGTCGGTGGTGACGACGTTGTCGATGTCGCCATCACCATTGCCCGTGACGGTCACCGAGTAGGTGATCGTCACCACGTCACCCGCGACGAGGTCGCCGGTCCAGGTGAGGTCCACGCCGTCACGGGTCACGGTCCCCGCGGACGCGACCGCATCGTCGTTGTACGTGGCGTCGTCGAGCACCGCGGTCAGATCGTCGAGGATCCGCGCACCGGGGATCGGTCCGACGCCGGTGTGGCGCACCGTCAGGGTGTAGTCGATCACGTCGCCGCGGTCGACCCGTCCCGGTGCGGGGTCCGATGTCTTCTCGAAGGTGTACGCGCCGACCTGGTGCACCGTGGCGCAGTCGGTCTCGCTCTGGCAGCCCGGGCTCGTGACCACGTTGGGCAGCTGCCCGTCACCCGATCCGATCGCCCCGACGGTCACGGAGTACGTGATCGTCGCGACCTCGCCGGGCGCGAGCGTCGCGTTCCAGGAGAGGTTCGCGCCGTCCATCGCCACCGTGCCGAGGCTCGCCGCCACGTCGCCGTTGTACGACGCGTCGTCGAAGACACCGGTCAGGTCGTCCGACAGCAGTGCGGCCACCGACCCGGCACCGTCCTGCGTGACCGTGATCGTGTAGTCGATCACCTGGCCGGCCGCGACCGTCGTGCCCGACACCGGGTCCGAGCTCTTCACGACGGCGTAGGTGCCGGTGTAGTGCTCGGTGGTGCACACCGACTCGGATTCGCAGCCGGGGCTGGTCACGACGTTGGTGAGCGTCGTGTCGCCACCCTCGACGACGGTGACCGAGTAGGTGATCGTCACCACGGCGCCGGGAACCAGGTCGCCCGTCCAGGCGAGCTGTGCCGTCGCCGGGTCGAACGTCGCGGCACCGCTGGTGGCGGTGATCGTGTCGTCCCACGTGGCGTCGTCCAGCACCTCGGACAGGTCGTCCGTGAGCGTCGCGCCCGTCACGGCGGCGAGGCCGGACTGGGTGACGGTCACGGTGTAGGTGATCGTGTCACCCGTGGCGACGTCGGTGCCCGGGGCAGGATCGGAGTCCTTCACGACGGAGTAGGAACCCGCGAGGTGGTTCGTCGTGCAGTCCTCCGGCGTGAGGCAGCCCGGGCTGGTGACCGTGTTGGTCAGGCTGGTGTCGCCCGCGGCGGTCACGGTCACCGAGTAGGTGATCGTGACGACGTCGCCCACGGCCAGGTCGCCGGTCCAGCTCAGCTCCTGCGTGTCCTCGTCGTAGTCGAGGTCGCCGGCGGAGACCTCCGCGTCGTCGTTCCACGTGGCGTCGTCGAGCACCTCGGGCAGCTCGTCGGTGAGGACGGCGTCCTGCACCGCCCCGCTGCCGGTCTGCGTCACCGTCACCGTGTAGGTGATGACGTCCCCCGGCTGGACGGCCGTCCCCGGTGCGGGGTCGGACGTCTTGACCACGGAGTACGCCCCGACGAAGTGCTCCGTGGAGCAGACGTCGGCGGTGGCACAGCCCGGGCTGGTGACGACGTTGAGCAGGTCGGTGTCTCCGGCGCCGCTGACCCCGACCGAGTAGGTGATCGTGGCCACCTCGCCCGGCTGGAGCGTGCCGTTCCACGTGAAGGCGTTCGTCGCGGGATCGAACGACGCGGTGCCGAGGTCGGCCGCCAGGTCGCCGTTCCACACGGCGTCGTCGAGCACCCCGGTCAGGTCGTCCGTGAGCACGGCGTCGACCGCGCCCGTACCCGCCTGGGTGACGGTCACCGTGTAGGTGATGGTGTCACCGGGGGCCACGTCGGTGCCCGACGCGGGGTCGGACTCCTTGACCACCGAGTAGGTGCCGTACAGGTGCGTCGTGCCGCACGTCTCGGGCGAGGCGCACCCGGGGCTGGTGACCTGGTTGATCAGCGACTGGTCGCCGTCTCCGGTGACGGTCACCGAGTAGGTGATCGTCACGACGGCGCCGGGGGCCAGGTCGCCCGACCAGTCCAGCTGCTCGCTGTCCTGGTCGAAGGACACCGTGCCGGCGGAGGCGACGAGGTCGTCGTTCCAGGTGGCGTCGTCGAGCACGTCGGAGAGGTCGTCGGTCAGCGTCGCGCCGTCCACGGAACCCTGACCGGTCTCGGTGACGGTGACGGTGAACGTCAGCTTCTGATCATCGGACACGGTCGTGCCGGACGCGGGGTCCGAGGTCTTCACCACGGAGTACGCGCCGATCGGGTGCACCGTCGAGCAGTCGTCCGCGGTCGCACAGCCGGGGCTGGTGACCACGTTGCCGAGACTGTAGTCGCCCGCGGGCAGGTCGGACATGTCGTCGACGGTCACGGAGTAGGTGATCGTCGCCGTCCCGCCCACGGGGAGGGTGCCGTTCCACGACAGGGTGGTTCCGGTCACGTCGACCGTTCCCGTGCTGGCGGCGACGTCGCCGTTGTACGCGGCGTCGTCGAGCACGTTCGCGAGGTCGTCGGTGAGCGTGGCGTCCGCGGGGACGTTGCCCACCTGTGCCACGTCGATCGTGTAGGTCACCACGTCACCCGACTGGACCGACTCGCCGTCGGCCGGGTCGGACGACTTCACCACGGTGTAGTTCGCCGCGGGTGCGACGATGATCTGCTCCTGCTCGTCGACCGGCGTGAAGGTCCAGTCGTCGATGTGGCGCACGTCGCCCCAGGGGCCGTCGACGCCGTTGTTCGCGTTGTTGGGCTGGATGCTCATGTCGCAGGGCCAGCCGTGCACGCCGCCGGGGACAGCGCTCGCCGTCCCCGCCCGTCCGTCCATCACGGGCGGAAGGCAGTCCGTGCGGTGGTTCGCGAGCTCCAGGGTCGTGTCGTTCCAGTACAGGGTGGACGACCCGGCCGCCGGGCCGTTGATCGCGGTCACGGAGATGCCGCCGCGGCTCTCGATGTCGGAGTTGACGAAGTGGATCTCACCCGCCTTGGAGATACCGGCGCGCGCGGCGAACTGCGTCGTCGCGGGAATCGGTGCTCCGAAGGCGTCGAGTCCGTCGAAGGACACCGTCTGCGCGCCGTCCCCGTTGACCGCCACGGTGATCAGGCGATCGCCCGCGGTTCCGTAGAAGCCGTCGGCGTCCGCGTCGACCCAGAGGTCGACCGAGCCGACGTGACCGCTCGTGGTGAAGGTGAACGTGCCGGCACGCGTGTCGTTGCCGGCGGGCGCGAACGCGAAGCCGGAGATGTCCGGTGTTTCCGGCGCGGGCAGCACGAAGTGGCTGCCGTCCACGGCAGAGGCCGACGCGGGGAGGTCGGCCGCGGGCGTCTCGAAGAAGATGTGGTACGGCACACCGCACGAGTCGCTCGGCTCGATGCCGGGGATCTCCGAGCCGGTGGGCGCTCCCATGGCCGCGCTGCCGTAGTACGGCGTGCACGTCCCTGGCATCACGTTGCCGAACTGGTTCACCTGGAACCGGCTCGAGATGCCGCGGAAGTCCGAGTACGTCGACCGGTACTGGTAGCCCGTCGAGCCGACGTACCAGAGGTCGAAGGTCGCCGGTTCCGTGTCTTCCATGATGAAGTCGTCGGACCACACGCGGCCGGGGATCGGCGTGCCGCCCGAGCTGACGGTGATGTTCCACTGGAAGGTGCCGGCGGCGGCCTGCGAGTCGGCGACGGGACGGACGAAGTCGATCGTCCAGATGCCGCTGACCGCCGCCGTCTGGGTGCCGAACGTGCAGGCGGTGCCGACGACCGCGTCGGCGGCCACGGTGCACTCGAACGTCTCACCGGACGGCGATGTGGCCCGGAGCGTGGCCGACTGGGATCCGACCCCTCGCACGAGCTTCGAGATGTCGCCGGTGAGCTGTTCGCCGGCGTTGACGTAGGCGAAGAACTGGTTGGTCTGACGAAGCGTCGTCGTGCCCCAGCTCTGGGTGGCCTCGGCGCTCGGAGCGGGGCCTCCGAGCGTGCTCACCCCGACCAGTGCCGAGGTGACGAAGAGCGATGCCAGGAGCATGCTCGTGAATCGGCGCACGCGACCGGGTGGTCGCGAGAGTACTGCTGCTGTGGAATCCACGGGTATCCCTTCAATGGTTGGTCGATCACGCCGGCGCGACGACACCGTGCGACGACGTGATGATCGGTTCCCTCGCGGACGCGCACCCGCGCCTGGCTGTCGGGACAGCCCGCGACCGTGAGGACGGCAACACGGATGGACGTGTGCCGTCTAGAAGGTAAAGGGTTACTCGTTACCGGCACAACGCCGTTCGGACGGCCTGGCGGCCCGACGCAGAGGTCTGGCCGATCGTCGGATCCGCGCTGGACGAACGTCGAGCGCGGCGTGCCCGGTCAGATGCGGCGGGGGCCCGGACCGTCGTCGCCGAGGGTGTCGTCGGGATTGAGCAGGCGGCACGCCTTGAGCGACAGGCAGCCGCAGCCGATGCACCCCGTGAGCTCGCGCTGCAGGTGTTCCAGCTGGGTGCGACGCTCCTCGAGCTGAGTGCGCCACAGCTTCGCGACCCGGCGCCAGTCGGCGTGCGAGGGCGGCGTGTCGATGGGCAGCGTCTGGAACAGCTCCTGCACCTCGCTGAGCGGGATGCCGATGCGCTTGGCGACGACGATCAGCGAGACGCGGCGGAGCATGTGCCGGCGGTAGCGGCGCTGGTTCCCCGCGGTGCGCGTCGACGAGATAAGGCCGAGCTGCTCGTAGAAGTGCAGCGCGGAGGGGGCGACGCCGGTGCGCCGGGTGACCTCGCCGATCGGAAGCAGGTCTTCGGGTTCCATCGTGCGCTCCCTTCGCTCGACCTCAACAATAGATGAGGTCTGCGCGGGTGCGGGGCGCCGTGGGGCGAGGACGGCGCCCCTCCACCGGAGAACGGGGAGGGGCGCCGTGGGGTGAGGACGGCTCAGCTCGCAGGAGCGGAGCGGAACGTGCTCGACCGGGAGGGGATGCCGTCGGGCAGGAATGGGGCGGAGCCGACCTCGACGGGCGGGTCGTCCTTCGTGTGGCGGTTCCACAGCTGTCCCGGCACGGCCAGCAGGAACTCGTCGATCTGGACGACGGCACCGGCCGCCGGGTCGATCGACAGCCGATAGCGCTGCTCGTCGGAGGCGTAGGCGAGCACCTTGACCGCCGTGGAGTCCTCCTCGACCGTGATGCCCGGAGCGAGGGCGAGGGCTTCGAGGAAGGTCGCGCGGTACTCCGGCGATCCCGTGTGCAGCAGGGTCGAGGTGGAGAGCGTGGAGAGCATGTGCTCGGCGGCCGGCACGTCGTACCGCTCGTACGTCCGGTCGAGGATCCCGCTCGCCTCCAGGTCGCCGTCGACGAGATCCGCGGACTCGGCGATCTCCGCGTCCATCAGATCCCTCATGCCCTTGGTCCAGGCCTCGAGGAAGGCGGCGGGATCGTGCGGGAAGTCCGCGGGCGACACGGGGAGCGTCTCCGGCGGCGAGTCCGCCGAGTGCGGGTCCTCGGCCACGGGTGGCGTGCCGAGGGGACCGATCTCCGTGCTGCCGTAGTAGTCGTTCCATGCGGCCGCCACGGCGGCCTCGTCTCCGTAGACGTCGGTGGAGTGGAAGCGGATCTGGTCGGTGACGTGCAGGGTGCCGTCGGCGTCGAGCCGGTATGTGCCGCTCCACTGCGACACGACGGCGCCGGTGGCTCCGGCGCGGATGTCGCCGAAGGGTGCGAACACGGTGTTCGGGCCGCCGACCATCCCGAGGTGCCTGGTGGTGATGGTGACCGCGGTCGTCTCCGAGGCGGGGGCCGCGGCCGCGGCGGCCCTGATGGACGCGGCGGTTTCGGTGAGGTACTCGGCGGCCGACGCGGCCTGCGGCTGGCTGACGACCCCGGGCGGCGCCACGGCGATGGCGGTCACGACGGCGGCGGCGACGGCGGCGCCGCCGAGCGAGACCACCGCGATGTGGCGGAGGGGGCGCGAGCGCCGGGAGCGGGCGATCTCCTGGTGCAGCGCCCGGCGGGGCGCCTGGGGGGAGGTGGGATAGGTGGGCCGGATCTCCCTGACCTGGTCAAAGATGTCCATGAGCGGACTCCGTCTCTGCGTAGCGGATGTGTGTGGTGGCCGAGCGGGGGGCGTGCGCGAGGCGCGCGGGTGCCGGCGGTGGGGGCGCGGAGAGTTTCGCGCGGATGCGGCTCAGCCGGGAGCGCACCGTGCCGATGGGGATGCCGAGCGCCGCGGCGATCTCCGGGTAGGTCAGATCGCCCCAGGCGTGCAGGAACAGCACCTCGCGGTCCCTGGCCGACAGCGCGGCGATCCGGGGGAACAGATCCTCCAGCTGGGCCGAGGCGTCCAGCCGGGAGATCGAGCGGTCGAGGTCGTCGACCGTGTCCTCGTCGCCGGCGCCGAACGCGGCGTGCAGTGCGCGCCAGTGCGTGGCCTGCGCCCTCCGGTGCTGCGCGAGCACCTTGGTCGCGATCCCCATGAGCCAGGGGAGCGCGGAGGTCCTGGTCATGTCGTAGCGCTTGCGCCGGCGGAACGCGGCGAGGAAGGTCTCGCTGACGATGTCGTCGCTGGCGTGGGGGCCGACCCGCCGCGCGACGTAGGCGGTGACGGCGGTGATATGTCGCTCGAAGATCTCGGCGAAGCGCTCCGCCGACGTGATCGAGTCACGGATGATGTCGTTGTCGTTGGTCACAAGAGGTATCCGCATCCCGGCCGCATCCGGTTCCAAACCGGTCCGCGCGGCGCTGCCGCTTGACCTCAACATTACTTGAGGTCATACCGTGACGGAAGGCCGCCGAGCACCGGCGCCACGGAGGTGATCGACCTCCGCCGACGCTGCAAAGGAATGCTCATGTCCTCACCACAGACGTCCACACCGGTCAGCGGGAGCTGGCGCGAGCTGCTGAGCAGTCGCTACGCCCCGATCGCCGCCGTGCTCGCCGGCGGCGTGCTGCTCGAGGCGAGCAACGTCTACCTCACCACGAGCCTCCTGCCCACGATCGTCGGCGACATCGGCGGGGCCGAGTTCTACGCCTGGACGATGATGACCTTCCTGCTCGCGTCGGTCGTGAGCGCGATGCTCGTGAGCCGCATCCTCACCCGTCAGGGGGCCGTGCGGGCCTACCTGCTGGCGCTCGGGCTGTTCGCCCTCGGCTCGCTCCTGTGCGCGGTGAGCCCCTGGATGTCGGCGCTGCTCGTCGGGCGCGCCGTGCAGGGGCTCGGCGGCGGCCTGCTCGCCGGTCTCGGCTATGCGCTCATCCAGCGTGCCCTGCCGGAGCGGCTCTGGGCCCGCGGCGCTGCTCTCGTGTCGGCCATGTGGGGCGTGGGCAACATCGTCGGCCCCGTCGTCGGCGGGATCTTCGCGCAGCTCGACGCGTGGCGCGCGCCGTTCGTCGGACTCGCCGTCCTGTCGGCGCTGATCGGACTGGTCGTGGTCCGCGCGCTGCCGCAGACCGCCCGTGCCCGCTCGAGCGAGTCGGTGCCGTGGGGGTCGCTGGTGCTGCTCGCCGGCGGGGTGGCGGCGGTCGGGGTCGCCGGCGTCGTGCCCGCGGGTGTCGGCACGGGCGTCGCGCTGGTCGTGGGCGTCGTGCTCGCCCTGTGGTTCGTGCGGCACGAGAAGCGCAGCCGCGTCGGGATCCTCCCCCGGGTCACGTTCGTGCGCGGCTCCTCCCTCGGGTGGGTGTACCTGACGGTCGCGGTGCTGGCCTTCGCGATCGGCACGGAGGCGTTCATCCCGCTCTTCGGGCAGGAGATCGGGGGACTGATGCCGTTCGTCGCCGGGCTGCTCGGTGCGGCGCTGTCGCTCGGGTGGTCCGTCACGCAGATGTTCACCGCGAACGCCACGGGGGTCCGGTCCCGGCGGGTGCTCATCACGGTCGGCCCGCTCACGGTCGCGCTCGGGCTCGCCGCGTACGGGCTGCTCCAGCACGAGGGGCCGTCGGCACTCGTCGTCGCGCTGTGGTTCGTCACGCTGTTCGTCGCCGGCGCGGGGATTGGCCTGGGCTTCCCGCACCTCACGGTCGCGGCGCTCGGCAGCACGCGCGATGAGGAGGAGGGGGCGAAGGCAGCGGCCGCCGTGAACACGGTGTTCCTCATCGCGAGCGCCTTCAGCGCGGCGATGGCGGGCGTGCTCGTGAACCTGGCGCTGCCGGACATGGTCGGCTCGGCGCGGCTGCTGATGCTGACCTTCGCGGTCGTGTCCGTGCTCGGCATGATGCTGGCGCGCGGAGCGAGCTGGGGCATCGGGCTGCGCGCGGACGCAGACGACGCGGACGACGCGACGCCCGCCACCACGGCGGTCCCGCGTCGGGCGCCGGACGCGGGGTGACCGGCGTCCGTCGAGGTGATGGGGCGGTGGCGGCGGGCGGCGATGGGTATCGTCGAGGCGAGGACGCCGATGTCCCGCCGCGGGAGGAATCATGGAACGGGTCGACACGGTCGTGGTCGGAGCCGGGGTCGCGGGACTGACCGCGGCACGGCTGCTGCAGGATGCCGGGCGCACGGTGGTCGTGCTGGAGGCTCGGGACCGCGTCGGCGGTCGCGTGCACACGGATCGGACGGACGGCGCCACCGACCTCGGCGCCTCGTGGATCCACGGCGTCGACGGGAGCCCGGTGGCGGCGGCGGCCGCGGCCTTCGGCATGCGCACGGTCGAGTTCACGGTGGGCGGCTACCAGGTCGACGGTCGTCCGATCGAGAACTACGGCGTGGACGGGCGGCGGCTGCCCGATGAGGCCGCCCGTGCCTTCGCGGCCGACGTGCACGCGGTCGATGCCGTCCTGCCCGAGGTCATCGCGGCGTCGGCGCCCGAGGCCTCGTACCGCGAGGCCACGGAGGAGGCCCTGGCGCGGCAGGGGTGGGATGCGGACCGCACCCAGCGCGTGCGCGAGTATCTGGAGCACCGCGCGGAGGAGCAGTACGGCGCGTGGATCGAGGACCTCGCGGCGCACGGGCTCGACGACGACCAGATCGACGGCGACGAGGTCGTGTTCCCCGACGGCTACGGCGTGCTGCCCGAACGGCTGGCGCAGGGTCTCGACGTGCGGCTCGGCCACGTGGTGACGGGCGTCGACTGGACCGACGGGGTGCTGGTGCACACGGGGCGCGGCGTGTTCGCGGGCGACACCGCCGTGGTGACGCTGCCGGTCGGGGTGCTCCACTCCGGGGCGGTCGACATCGTGCCCCCGCTGCCTTCGGCCAACGCCGACGCGCTCGGACGGCTGCGCATGAACGCGTTCGAGAAGGTGTTCCTGCGCTTTCCCGAGCGGTTCTGGGACGAGGGCGTCTACGCCATCCGGCAGCAGGGCCCGGAGGGCCGCTGGTGGCATTCCTGGTACGACCTCACCGCGGCGCACGGGCGTCCGACGCTGCTGACCTTCGCGGCGGGGCCGGCGGCGACCGCGACGAGGGACTGGGCAGACGAGCAGGTCGTGGCCTCGGTCATGGCGCAGCTGCGGCGGCTGTACGGCGACCGGGCCGTGGAGCCGGTGGCCGTGCACCGCACCGCGTGGCAGGACGACCCGTTCGCGCACGGCTCGTACGCGTACATGACGCTCGGCTCCACGACCGCCGACCACGACGATCTCGCGACGCCGATCGGGGGAGTGCTGCACCTCGCCGGGGAGGCCACCTGGACAGATGACCCCGCGACCGTGCCGGCCGCGATGCTGTCCGGTCACCGCGCCGCCGAGCGCATCCTGGGCGCGGCCGTCCCGATCGAGCGGCTCTGGGCCGACTGACCCCTGGGTGCTCGACGGGCGGGCTCGTGCTCGCGGGAGTGTGGGGCCTGGCGTGACGGCGGTCAAGCCCCTGCGCTCGGCCGTGGTCGCGCGCGTAGCGTCGGGGCACCAGACAGAGGAGGCACGACATGAGTGATCCGCAGAACACGCAGGGCACGCCGGGGGCCGACGAAGAGGCCGACACCGCCTCGGGTGGCGCTCCCGACGAGGGCGGCGACACGACGGACGAGGTGCTGGAGCGCGAGACCACCGACGACCAGGGGCGCCCGCTCGACAACCCGTCGGGCGGCTGACCCCGCGGGGGCGGCGGGTCAGGATCGGTCCAGGTGGCCCGGGTTACCCTCGGGTCATGCGCCGATTCGCCGTCGTCCCCCTCCTCCTCGCCGCCGGGCTCCTCGCGGGCTGCTCGCAGGTCACCCAGGCCGCCGGCGACGCCCTCGGGGTCGATGTGCAGGGCGCGTGCGCCACGATCGACGACGCCTACGCGCAGTACCAGGGTCTGCTCGACCAGGGTGGGGCGACCGCGGAACAGGCGGATGCGGCGCGCGATCGGCTGGTGGCGACGCTCGACGATCTGGCGGCCGGGATCGACGGCCACCTGGGGGACGTGATCGCCTCGGGTGCCGATCAGATCGATGGACTGGGAGACCTCCAGTCTCCGGAGACGATCCAGGCCGTGGAGCAGTTGCACGAGTCGCTGGGGGCGTTCTGCGGCTGACGCGGACGGGGCTCCCGGGATAGTTGCGTTTTCGCAACCATCGGCGTATGGTTGATCTCGATCAACTTTCTACGCAGGAGCGTTCCCCCTTGTCACACACCTCTTCTTCTCCGGCCGACGCCACGCGTTCGGCCCGCGAGGTCTTCACCGCGATCTCCGGCCTCATCGTCGGCATGTTCGTCGCCGTGCTCTCGGGCACCGTGGTGTCGACCTCGATGCCGGTCATCATCGCCGACCTCGGCGGCACGCAGTCCCAGTACACCTGGGTCATCACCGCGAGCCTGCTGGCCACCGCCGTCTCCACCCCGATCTGGGGCAAGCTCGCCGACCTCGTCGACCGCAAGGTGCTCATCCAGATCTCGCTGATCCTCTTCACGGTCGGCACCGTGATCGCCGGGTTCTCCACCGACACGAACATGCTCATCGCCGTGCGGGTGATCCAGGGCATCGGCGTCGGCGGGCTCATGTCGCTGGTCATGATCGCGGTCGCCCTCATCATCTCGCCGCGCGAGCGCGGCAAGTACATGGGCGTCGTCGGCGGGATCATGGCCCTCGGCACCATCGGCGGCCCGCTGCTCGGCGGCGTCATCACCGACGCGTGGGGCTGGCGCGCCAACTTCTTCGTCGGCGTCCCGTTCGCGATCGTCGCGCTCGTGCTGCTGCAGTTCACGCTGCACCTGCCCAAGCCGCAGCGCGACACGAAGGTGTCGATCGACTACTTCGGCATCGTGCTCCTGGCCGTGGGCGTGTCCAGCCTCCTCATCTGGGTGTCGATGGGTGGCAACCAGTTCGACTGGGACTCCTCGACGAGCATCGTGCTCGCCGTGATCGCCGGCGTCGCCATCGCCGGGTTCGTGGCGGTCGAGTTCTTCGTGAAGGAGCCGATCGTGCCGATGTCGCTGTTCCGCAACCGCACGTTCACGCTGTCGGTCATCGCCTCCATCGCGATCGGCGTCTCGATGTTCGCCACCTCGGTGTTCCTCGCGCAGTACTTCCAGCTCGCCCGTGGCGCCACGCCCACCGAGTCCGGCCTCATGACCATCCCGATGATCATCGGGCAGATGGGTGCGTCGATCATCATCGGCCAGCTGGTCAGCCGCTTCGGCAAGTGGAAGGGCTGGATGCTCACGGGCTCCGTGCTCGCCACGGTCGGCGTGAGCCTCATGTCCACGCTGCGCTACGACACCCCGTTCATCCTGGTCGCCGTCTACATGTTCGTGCTCGGGGCCGGCCTCGGCATGGTCATGCAGAACCTCACCCTCATCGTGCAGAACGACACCGATCCGCGTCAGCTCGGCGCCGCGTCGTCGAACGTCAACTTCTTCCGCACGATCGCCGGCACCATCGGCGTGACCGTGATGGGATCGCTGCTCTCCTCGAGCGTCGCGACGTACGTCAAGGACGGGCTCGAGGGCTTCACGCCGTCGAGTCAGGCGGAGGTCGACGCGCTGAAGCACCTCGCCTCGGGCGACGTGCCGAAGGTGGGCCAGCTGCCCGACGCCATCCGCTCGATCGTCGAGAGCGCCTACGGCCACGGTATCGCCGACGCGTTCATCATCGCCATCCCGCTCGCCGTGATCTCGATCATCGCGATCGCGTTCATCAAGAACAAGCCGCTGTCCACCAAGAACGCCGCGGAGCAGCTGCGCGAGCAGGCCGAGGAGTCGGTCATCGAGGTGTCGGAGGCCGAGGTGGGCGCCTCGCTCTCCACGGGCACGATCCGTACCACGCGGGCCGAGCCGGCGACCACCACGGGAACGGTGGGCGTGCTCGAGCGCGAGGATCGGACGCGGGAGCGCTGAGATGATCGCCCCCGACGCGGTCGGCACTGCCGACGTCGACACGGCGCTCAGCGACCTGCAGGCGCACCTCAACCTGATCTTCGCGCGGACCCGGTCGCTGTGGAAGGAATCCGCAGCCCGGGTCCACCCGGAGCTCCCGGTGGCGGGGTACAAGCTGCTCACGTTCATCGACAGGGCCGGGTCGGCCAATGCGCACGAGCTCGCCGAGCGCTTCGACATGGACAAGTCGGTCGTCAGCCGCCAGGTGCGGATGCTGGAGGAGCTGGGGCTGTTGGACTCCCACCCCGACGAGCGTGACGGCCGGCTGCGGGTGCTCACTGCGACCCCGGGGGCGTGCACCGCGCTCGCCGAGGTCCGTCGCGAGTACGGCACCCGGCTGCGGGCCGTGATCGACCAGCTCACGCCGCGCGAGATCGAGGCCGCGTCCAAGGCCTTCCGGCTGTTGTCGGAGGTGTGACGACGCCCGCCCGAAGCCCCGCCACCCCGGAGGTGGCGGGGCTTCGCCGTACACTGGCGGCATGAGTGCCCCGTCCGACCCCGCCCCCGGCGAGGGCGCCGTCGACACCTCCGCGTCGTCGGAGATCGACGTCGATCACGCCGCCGTGGTGCGCGTCGAGCACGAGCTCGGGCGACTGATCGCCCGCATCCGCGTCGCCTGGCGCGAGGCCGCGGTGACGGTGCACCCCGAGCTGCAGCCGCTCGGCTATCAGGTGCTCACCTCGATCCTGTCGGGCAAGGCGGCGACGGCCGGTGCCCTCATCGAGCGGCTCCAGACCGACAAGTCCGCCGTCAGCCGGCAGGTGCGGCAGCTCGAACAGCTCGGACTCGTGGAGAGCATTCCCGACCCGGAGGACCGCCGTGCGCGTCGGCTCGTGGCGACGCCCCTCGCGCAGGAGCGGGTGGCACTCGCGCGTTCCCGCTACGAGGGGCGGATCGGCGAACGATTGCGGAAGTGGTCGACCGCCGACCTCGACCACTTCGCGACCCTGCTGGCCGACCTCGGCGGCGGCTGAACGGGAATACCGCGGGCGCTGCGGGGATTGGTCCCCACTGTGACTCTTTACGACCCCGCCGTCCTCGGCGCCCTGCCGCTGTCCAACCGCGTCGTCATGGCGCCCCTCACGCGCACCCGTGCCGCCGGCGACGGCGTGCCGACGCCGGTCATGGAGGAGTACTACCGCCAGCGGGCCGGGCAGGGCCTCATCGTCTCCGAGGGCACCTGGCCCGCCCGTGAGGGCATGTCCTACCCGGGTCAGCCGGGCATCGTCACCCCCGCCCAGATCGAGGGGTGGCGTCGCATCACCGACGCCGTCCACGCGGCCGGCGGCACGATCGTGATGCAGCTCATGCACGGCGGACGCGTCGGGCACCCCGCCATCTCGGGTGAGCCGCGCGTCGTGGGGCCGAGCGCCCTCGCCGCCCCCGGCCAGACCCGGACGCCGGAGGGGAAGCGCGACCTTCCCGTCGCGCACGCGCTCACGCTCGACGAGATCCCCGTGGTCGTGGAGCAGTTCGCGCAGGCCGCGCGCAACGCGATCGCCGCGGGCTTCGACGGGGTCGAGGTGCACGGCGCGAACGGCTACCTGGTGCACGAGTTCCTGTCGCCGGTGTCGAACGTGCGCGACGACCGCTACGGCGGGTCGCCCGAGAACCGCGCGCGCTTCGCGATCGAGGTCACGGCGGCCGTCGCGGCCGCAGTCGGCGCGGACCGCACGGGTATCCGTCTGTCGCCGCAGCACGGCATCCAGGGTGTTCTGGAAGACGACGCGGATGACGTGCGGGCCACCTACACCGCGGTCGCCGAGGGGCTCGCGCCGCTCGGCCTCGCGTTCCTCGACGTGCTCCACGCCGAGCCGTCGGGCGACCTCGTGCAGCACCTCCGCCGGGTGGCGGGCGCGCCGCTGATCGTCAACACGGGCTTCGGCGTGCCCACCACGCGGGAGTCCGCGGAGGAGCTGGTGGCGGAGGGGTGGGCCGACGCGGTCGCGGCGGGCCGCCCGGTGATCGCGAACCCCGACCTGGTGGAGCGCTGGCGCACCCGCGCGGAGCTGAACGAGCCGCGTCCTGAGCTCTTCTACGGCTCCACGGCCGAGGGGTACGTGGACTACCCGTCGCTCGAGGGCGTGCGCTCCGGGAACTGATGGCGGGAGGGGTCGGCGTCAGGCCGGCCCCTCCTCCTGCTCGCGCCGCGCGGCCGCCTCGCGCATCCGCCGCCGGATGCGCAGCGCGATGAAGACCACGAGCAGCAGAACGATGGCGCCGACCGCGATGTCGGAGAGCAGGCCGCTCCACTGCTCCAGGATCGGGCGGATCGCGGGGCCGAACGCGAAGCCCAGGCCGATCCAGATGCCGTTCCACACCGCCGACCCGACCATGGTGTAGAGCGTGAAGCGCCACAGGGCCATGCGCTCGATGCCGGCCGGGATGGAGATGAAGGAGCGCACCAGCGGCACGCACCGGCCGAGCAGCACCGCGCGGCCACCCCACCGCTGGAAGAACGCCTCCGCCTTGTCGAAGTCGTCGTGGTCGAGCAGGGGGATGCGACCGACGAGACGTCGTGTGCGGTCCCGGCCGATCGCGGCACCGATCGCGTACCAGATCCAGGCCCCGACGAGACCGCCGATCGTGGCGGCCGCCCAGGCGCCCCACGCGCTCATGCGTCCGTCGTACGCGAGGAAGCCGGCGGCGGGGAGGATCGCCTCCGAGGGGATCGGCGGCACGAAGGTCTCGATGAGCACGGCCAGCCCGACGCCGATCTCGCCGAGCGACTCGATCAGGCTGAGGACCCAGCCGATGAAGCCCTCGTATCCGGACTGGGGGGCGGCGAGGGCGAGGGTGCCGTGGGTCATCGTGTCCTCTGTCGGGGGATCGCGGTGATCGTGCGGGGGTCCCCTGCACGGTATCGCCCCTCCCTGGACTCCACCTGCGCGGGTGCCGCACGCTCGCGCCTCCTGTCAAGGTGCTGGTGCGCGCAGGTCCGGTCGGCCGATGCTGGGACATCCGACCCCGAGGAGGAGACATGTCCGATCAGCGACGCGACGAGACGACTGGGTTCCACGGTGAACCGCCGACGGCGAACAACGGCGAGGGCGACGCCCCGGAGGTCGACGTCACCGACCTCGGTGAGGAGGAGCGGGAGGACGGCGTGGAGGTGGACGACCGCCCTTAGCCCGACTTTGACATAGGTCAATATCTGGCCTACGGTCGAGGCATGGCCTCGGAAGACTCGCGCGATCCCCTCCACGACCGGATCGCCGGGTCGACCGCCGCTGAGATCTCCGACAGCATCCGCGACCTCGTCGAGCGCGGCGCCCTCGCCGCCGGCGACCAGCTGCCGCCCGTGCGCACCCTCGCCGAGCGCCTCGGCGTCAACCGCAACACGGTGCTGGCGGCCTACCGGGCCCTCGTCGTCGCGCGCATCGCGGCCACCGGCGGGCGCACCGGCACCACCGTGCTCGGCCCGGGGACCGGTCCCGACGAGGGTTTCACGCCGGGCACCGTGCTGCGCGACATCGGCAGCGGCAACCCGCAGGCGGCGCTGCTGCCCGACCTCGCCGCGGCGTTCGCGACCGTGCGCCCGGAACACGTGCTGTACGGCGAGTCCGTCATCGACCCCGAGCTCGCCGAATGGGCGACCACGTGGATCGCCGAAGACCACCCGCGCCCGTTCCGGCTCTCGGTCACGGCGGGGGCGGTCGACGCGGTCGAGCGGCTCCTCGCCCAGACGCTCGTGCAGGGTGACCGCGTCGGGCTGGAGGACCCGTGCTTCCTCTCCAGCATCCAGACCGCGCGGCTCGCGGGGTACGCCCCCGTCGCCATCCCGGTCGATGCCGAGGGGATGACGGTCGACGGCGTGCGCGCGGCCCTCGACAGCGGGGTGCGCGCGATCGTCTGCACGCCCCGCGCCCACAACCCGACGGGCGCGAGCATCACCCCCGCGCGCGCGGCCGAACTGCGCGCCGTGCTCGCCCCCTACCCGCACGTGCTGCTGATCGAGGACGACCACTTCTCGCTGCTCGCCCCCGCGCCCTACGCCAGCATCATCGCGCCCACCCATGAGCGCTGGGCCCTGGTCCGTTCGGTGTCGAAGTTCCTCGGACCCGACCTGCGTCTCGCTGTCACGGCGTCCGACCCGGTCACGGCCGGACGCCTGGCCCTGCGACTGAGCCCCGGCACGATGTGGGTCAGTCACGTGATGCAGCGTCTCGCCGCCGGCATGCTGCGCGATGCCGATGTGCGGGAGCAGATCGCCAGGGCCGGCGCGCACTACGCCGCCCGCCACGCCGACTTCGTCGCACTGCTGCGCGAGCGCGGGATCGCGGCCGACGACGGGGCCGGGCTCAACGTGTGGCTCGACGCGCACGACGATGCCGCGCGCGCGGCCGAACGTCTCGCCGCGCGCGGCTGGCTCGTACGCTCGGGAGCAGACTTCGCGCTCGAGCACGGGGGGCCGGGCGCCCGCCACCTCCGCCTCACGGTGCACGACCTCGACGACGACGACCTGCAGCGCCTGGCCGACGATGTCGCGGCGGTCGTCACGGTCGCGGGGCGGGAGTCCGCGGGATGACCGGGGTGCTGCGCGTCGGGCGCTCGTCGCGGCTCGACGGCGTGCAGTACGACCTGCGCGGCACGGTGGCCGCGCGGGCCGCGGAGCTCGAGGCCCGCGGGGAGGAGATCCTGCGGCTCAACATCGGCAACCCCGCGCCCTTCGGGTTCGAGGTGCCGACGGTGATCGTGGAGGCGCTGCGGGCCGCCCTGCCGCACGCGCACGGATACTCCGAGTCGCTCGGCCTGGTCGAGACCAGGGAGGCGATCGCGGCGCACTACGCCCGGCGCACGGGCTTCCCGCGGGTGGACCTCGACGACGTCACGGTGGGCAACGGCGTCTCCGAGCTGGTCGGCCTCGTGCTGCAGGCGCTGCTCGAACCCGGTGACGAGGTGCTCGTGCCGAGTCCGGACTACCCGCTGTGGACGGCGTCCACGGTGCTCGCCGGGGGCACCGCGGTGCACTACCCCTGCGTCGAGGAGGAGGGCTGGCTGCCCGACCTCGACGCGATGGCCGCGCTGATCGGCCCGCGCACGGTGGCCATCGTGGTCATCACCCCGAACAACCCCACGGGGGCGGTGTACGACCGGCGCACGCTGGAGGGCATCGCCGAGCTGGCGCGACGGCACGGGCTCCTGCTGCTGTCCGACGAGATCTACGACCGGGTCGTCTATCCCGGGCACGCGCACCTGTCGATGGCGGCGGTCGCGTCGGATCAGCCGTGCGTGACGTTCGCGGGACTGTCCAAGACCCATCGCGTCGCCGGGTACCGCGCCGCGTGGGCGGTGACCTGCGGCTTCGCGCCCGACGACCCGTTCCTGTCCGGACTGCGGCTGCTGGCCTCGCTGCGCATGTGCGCCTCCGTGCCGGCGCAGCACGCGATCACCGCGGCGCTGGAGCACGACACCTCGCTCGACGCCCTGGTCGCCGCCGACGGCAGGCTCACGGTGCAGCGCGACGCCGCCACCGCCGCGTTGCGGGCAATCCCCGGTGTCGAGGTGACGGAGGCGGGCGGCGGGCTCTACCTCTTCCCGCGGCTGGACCCCGCGCGCTACCCGGTGCTCGACGACGAGCGTCTGGTGCTCGACCTGCTCGACGCGGAGGGGATCCTCCTGGCGCACGGCCGCGGGTTCCACTGGCCGCGGCCCGACCACCTGCGGATCGCGTTCCTGCCGGAGGCGCCGGTGCTGGTGGATGCACTGCGGCGCTTCGGCGGGTTCCTCCAGGGCTACTCTCCGCCGGGGAGCTGACGCCGTAGAGACCCGGTGGAGTGACCGAGTGGCCAGGTCGCGGTCCGCAAGACCGTGCACGCAGGTTCGATTCCTGCCTCCACCTCCAGACCGGCTCGCCCGAGCCGACCAGACGACGAAGGACACCGCCATGCACGACCAGCTCATCCCCGCCGCGAAACCCCTGATCGGCGATGAGGAGGTGGCTGCGGTCGAGCGGGTGCTGCGCAGCGGCATGCTCGCGCAGGGCGCCGAGGTCGCGGCGTTCGAGGAGGAGTTCGCCGCCCAGTTCCTCCGCGGGCGCACGACCGTGGCCGTGAACTCCGGGACGAGCGGGCAGCTGCTGGGACTGATCGCGGCGGGCGTCGGGCCGGGGGATGAGGTGATCGTGCCGTCGTTCACGTTCGCCGCCGTCGCGAACTCGGTCGTGCTCGCCGGCGCCACCCCGGTGTTCGCCGACATCGAGCCCGTGCACTTCACCCTCGACCCGGAGCACGTGCGCGCACTCGTCACTCCGCGCACGAAGGGCGTCATGCCGGTGCATCTGTACGGCCACCCGTTCCTGGTCGACGGGATCGAAGAGGTCGCCGCGGCGCACGGCCTCGCGATCTTCGAAGACGCCGCGCAGGCGCACGGCGCGTCGTGGCGGGGTCGCCCTGCCGGCACGATCGGGTCGTTCGCGATGTTCAGCCTGTACCCCACGAAGAACATGACGGCGATCGAGGGCGGCATGGTCGCCTGTGCGGACGAGGGCATCGCCCGCCGTGTGCGGCTTTTGCGCAATCAGGGCATGGAGACGCAGTACGCCAACGAGATCGTCGGCTACAACAACCGCATGAGCGAGGTGCACGCGGCGGTGGGCCGGGTGCAGCTGCGCAAGGTCGCGGCGTGGACGGCGCAGCGGCAGCGCAACGCGGCCGTGCTCGATGCCGCGCTCGACGGCATCGACGGGCTCACCGTGCCGCGGGTCGCGGAGGGGGCGGAGCACGTGTACCACCAGTACACCGTGCGCATCGCGGACGGGGAGCGCGACCGCGTGCGGGAGGCGCTGCGCGAGGAGCACGGCGTGGGCACGGGCGTGTACTACCCGATCCCGAACCACCGACTGCCGTCTCTCACGCGCTACGCGCAGGGCGTGGAGCTGCCGGAGACCGAGCGGGCCGCGGCCGAGGTGCTGTCGATCCCCGTGCATCCCTCGCTCACGGACGGCGAGCTCGACCGCGTCGTCTCCGGGCTCACCGCCACGATGTCGGCGGGCGGCTGAGGCTACGCGGCGAGACCCAGCCACGCACGCGGCGAGTGGCCGAGACGCTGCGTGAACACCCGGGAGAACGCGGAGGCGCTCGCGTAGCCGAGCTCCGCGGCGACCGCGCTGACCGTCATGCCCGCGCGGAGCTGTTCCTGCGCGATCGTGAGCCGCCACTCGGTGAGGTAGTCGCCCGGCGCCCGGCCGACGACCTCTTTGAAGCGGGCCGCGAAGGCGCTGCGCGACAGGGCGGCGCGGCGGGCGAGGGCCTCCAGCGTCCAGGCCTCTCCGGGGGCCTCGTGCATCGCGACCAGGGCGGGGGCGAGCCGCTCGTCGGCGAGGCCCGGCAGCAGCCCGGGCGGCAGGGCGAGGCCGTCGGGGTGGTCGAGCATCCACCGCAGCAGTTGGATCAGCACGACCTCGAAGAGGCGGTCGGCGAGCAGCGGGCGACCGCAGCGGACGTTGTCGACCTCGGCGAACAGCAGGTCGAGCGCGGGGGAGAGGGTGGCGACCTCGTCGAGGGGCAGCACGATCACGGGCGGCAGCGTGCGGACGAGGGGGTGGGTGGCACCGCCGTCGACGTCGATCGTGGCGCACGCGAAGTCGGATTCCGCGGTCGGGGCGTTGAGGAACGTGTGGTCGAGCGGGCGGGGGAAGAACAGCAGGCTCGGGCGGGTGATGCGCTCGCGCGCACGGCCGCCGTCGACGCGCGGATACGTCAGCTCCAGTTCGCCGCGGCGCAGCACGTGCAGGAACCCCTGTCCTCGGCTCGCCGCGAACTCCGTGGTTCCGCACAGGGGCCCGGTGTGGAAGAGCCGCGTGCGCACGCGGAACCGATCGAGCAGGGGTGTGAGGCGGTCGAGGGGTGGCACCTCTTCATTCTCTGGACGATCTGCGGTGAATGCAAGACCGGGTGATGCGTATCGTCCGGGGGATTCGAGAAGACTGAGGGCGGGTCGACACCCGGCCCGATCGAACAAAGGAGCATCCCGTGCCCAATGTCCCTCTCATCGACCGTGACGCCGCCACCGGACCCGTCAAGGACCAGCTCGACCAGATCGGTGCCGCGTTCGGCGCCGTCCCCGCCATGTTCCGGGCCGTGGCGAACTCCCCGGCCGCGCTGACCAGCATGTGGAGCGCGTTCGGCGCCTACGGGGGCGGTTCGCTCGGAGCCGCGCTCAGCGAGCAGATCGCGGTGGCCGTCGCCAACCGCAACTCGTGCGGCTACTGCCTCGCGGCGCACACCGCGCTGGGCAAGAAGGCCGGGCTCTCCGCCGACGCGCTCGCCGCGGCGCAGGAGGGCACCTCGGAGGACCCGCGCACCGCGGCCCTGCTGACCTTCGCGCTCGCGGTGGTCGAGCAGCGCGGGCAGGTGAGCTCCGCCGAGGTCGACGCCGTGCGCGCCCAGGGCTGGAGCGACGAGGAGATCGTCGAGACGATCGGCCAGGTGGCGCTCAACCTGTTCACGAACTACGTGAACCTCGCGCTCGACGTGCCGATCGACTTCCCGACGGTGCCGCTGCGTCGCGCCGCGTGACGACGCGGGAAGGGGCCGGATCCGCGGGGGATCCGGCCCCTTCTCAGTGCGCGGGCTCGACCTCGTCGAGCCAGGTTCCGATCGCCGTACGCGCGCGGTGCTCGAGTCGGGGGCCGTGCGCGGCCGCCTGTCTCCGGATCGAGCGGGGGTCGATGCCGCGGTGGTGCAGCTCGTGCGCATGGCCGATCAGCCAGCGCTCGATCGTGCGGTGGTCGGCTTCGACGTGGAACTGCAGCCCGAGTGCACGACCCCGCGAGAACGCCTGGTGCGGGAAGCCGGGCGTGCGGGCGAGGTGGCGCGCGCCCGGGGGGATCTCGAAGGCGTCACCGTGCCAGTGCAGCACGGGCTCGCCGTCCAGCGCCGACAGCGGTGAGGTGCGCCCGTCCGGGGTGAGGTCCACCGGCGCGTACCCGATCTCGACGCCGCCCGTCGGGGCGACCCGAGCCCCCAGCGCCTCGGCGAGCACCTGGGCGCCGAGGCAGATCCCGAGCGTGGGACGGTCCGCCGCGAGTCGTGCCGACAGGGCGTCCTTCGTGGGGGCGAGGAGCGGGTAGCGGTCGTCGTCGTACACGCCGATGGGGCCGCCGAGCACCACCACCAGATCAGCCGAGGCGACCTCGGCCCGGTCGAGTTCGTCGACGCCGGCGTCGTGATACAGGACGCGGTAGCCGCGCTCCTCCAGCAGCGGCGCGAGGATGCCGAGGTCTTCGAACGCGACATGGCGCAGAGCGAGGGCGGTGCGCGTGAGGGTCGATGCGCTCATGGGTCTCCTGGTCGGGTGGGAGTCGCGGTCAGCCGAGTGCGGCGAGGGCGTCGTCGATCACGCTCACCGCCGTGTCGAGCTGCGCGTCGGTCGTGGTGAGCGTGGGGAGGAAACGGATGACGTTGCCGTCGCTGCCCGCGGTGAGGAGCAGGATGCCTCGCTGCGCGGCGAACTCCGCGATGGCCGTCGCGGCACCCGCGAGGGGCCGCGTGGTGCCGGGCTCGCTCAGCTCGAACGCCTGCATCGCCCCGATCCCGCGGACGTCGCCGATGATCCGGTGGCGCGACGCCAGCTCGGTCAGCCGTGCCCGCAGGTGCGCGCCGATGCGGGCCGCGTCGTCGAAGAACTCGCCCTCCGCGAGCTCGTCGAACACCGCGACGGCCGCGGCGATCGACACGGGGTTGCCGCCGAACGTGCCGCCGAGCCCGCCGGGGTCCGGTGCGTCCATGATCTCGGCACGGCCGGTCACTCCCGCGAGCGGCAGTCCGGCCGCGATGCCCTTCGCGGTGAGCACGAGGTCGGGCACGAGGCCGAAGTGCTCGCTCGCGAACCAGGTGCCCGTGCGGCCCAGGCCGGTCTGGATCTCGTCGGCGATGAAGACCACGCCGTGGCGCGTGCACCACTCCTGCAGCGCGGGCAGGTAGCCGTCGGCGGGCACGACGAAGCCGCCCTCGCCCTGGATGGGTTCGGCGATGACGGCGGCGAGGTCGCCCGCGCCGATCCGCTGCTCGAGGTAGCCGATCGTGCGGGCCGCCGCCTCGGCGCCGCTCAGGCCGTCGCGGTACGGGTAGGAGTTGGGGACGCGGTGCACGTCGGGCGCGAACGGGCCGAAGCCCGCCCCGTACGGCACGGCCCGGTGGTTCATCGCGAGTGCCAGGTTCGTGCGGCCGTGGAACGCGTGATCGAGGGCGGCGACGGCGCGGCGGCCGGTGTGCCTGCGGGCGATCTTCACGGCGTTCTCGACGGCCTCGGCGCCGGAGTTCGCGAGCATCGTGCGCTTCTCGTGGTCGCCGGGGGTATGCGCGGCGAGCAGCTCCGCGAGGTGCACGTAGCCCTCGTAGGGGGTGACCGTGAAGGGGGTGTGGGTGACGCGGTCGAGCTGATCCGCCGCCGCGGTGACCACCGCGCGGTTGGTGTGCCCGATCGTGGTCACGCCGATGCCGCTGCCCAGGTCGAGGAAGCGGTTGCCGTCGACGTCGGTGACCCAGGGGCCGTCGGCGTGCTCGATGTAGACCGGCAGCACGCTGCCGACGCCGCGGGGCACGACGCGCAGGCGCCTCTCGTGCAGCGCGCGACTGCGGGGGCCGGGCACCTCGGTGCGCAGGCGCGGGGTGATCAGGGCGGTGTCGGAGAACAGGCCGGGCACGGTCATGGGCGGACTCCTTCGGAGGGAGGGCGACGGCCGGCGGGCGCGCGGCGTGACTCGAAGCTATGTTAGATTTTGGCCTATGTCAAAGTCAGTCGACGAGGAGAACACCTCCGCCCGCTACCCCACGGCCACCACCGTCGCCGACTTCCGAGCCAACGTCGCCGCCGTCCGCGCGCGCATCGACGCCGCCGCCGACCGCGCCGGGCGCGATGCCGCGAGCGTGCGGCTGCTGCCGGTCAGCAAGACCGTGCCGACCGAGCGGGTGCGCATCGCGATCGACTCCGGGCTGCGGCTCCTCGGCGAGAACAAGGTGCAGGAGGCCGTGCGCAAGCACCGTGAGACGGAAGACCTCGACGTCTCGTGGGCGATCATCGGACACCTGCAGACCAACAAGGCGCGCGATGTCGCCGCGTTCGCGCACGAGTTCCAGGCACTCGACCGGCTCCGGGTCGCCGAGGCGCTGGACCGAAGGCTGCAGGCGGCCGGTCGCGGTCTCGACGTGTTCGTGCAGGTGAACACCTCCGCGGAGGACTCGAAGTTCGGCATGCCGCCCGCGGAGCTGTCCGGGTTCCTGAAGGCACTGCCGGTGTACTCGTCGCTGCGGGTGCGCGGGCTCATGACGCTCGCGATCCTCACCCCGGACGAGACCAGGGTGCGCGCGTGCTTCCGCGTGCTGCGCGAGCTCCGCGACCGCGCCAGGGCGGACGATCCCGACCTGATCGGCGACGGGGAGCTGTCGATGGGGATGTCGGGCGACTACGAGATCGCGGTCGAGGAGGGGGCGACGTGCGTGCGGGTCGGGCAGGCGATCTTCGGCGCGCGCGCCCTGCCCGACAGCTACTACTGGCCGGAGGGCTGACGCGGCCCCTCGTCGTCGGTCCGGAAGCCGGCCGCCTTGTGAGTGCCGTCGCAGAACGGCTTCACGGCGGACAGGCCGCAGCGGCACAGCGCGACCGTGCGGCGGCCGGGGTCGATCAGCGCGCCGTCCGCGGACCGCAGCTCGATGTCGCCGCGGACGAGCAGGGGCCCGTCCGGGTAGGGGGTGACGGTGACCGGCTCGTCGCGACCGCTCATGACGACTCCCGCCCGCGCAGCGCCGAGGCGCCGGCCGCCCACGCGTCGAGCATGTGCTGTCCCGCCCAGCCGTCCACGGTGAGGCACGAGGCGGCCCCGAACACGATGTCGCCGAGCACCTCGGGGCGATCCTCCGCCAGGCTGCCGGCGAGGTCGCGCGCCGCGATCTGCTCGTGCACCGCGTCGGCCTCCACGTGCTCGTCGAAGTAGGCGGCCACCTCGTCGGTGAAGCCGAGGCGCCGTAGCCCGTCCGCGTAGAAGCGGCACGGGATCGACGACGTCATCTCGTACGCGGCGAGGTGCCCGACGATCGCGCCGACCAGCCGGCGGTTGAGCCCGAACAGGGTCATCAGATTGTGCGAGGCGAGCGTGATCGCGGGGGCGTCGTCGACGTAGGCGCCGTACGTGTCGTCGAGGTCGGCGGCCCGCATGGCCCTGGCGTACAGCTCCGCGTGCACGCGCTGCGGCCGGCCGCCGCCGTACTCGTCCGACTGGATCTCGACGAGGGCCGCCTTCGCCCGACCGGTCAGACGCGGGATCGCCCACGAGTGCGGGTCGGCTTCGCGCAGCGTGTAGATCGAGCGGAGGATCAGCGACTCCTCCGCCTGCTCCCGCGTGGCCTTCTTGGCGATGTAGCGCGCCACGCTCGGTCCGGTGTCGGCGGCGGCGAGCGCGAACAGGGCCCGGCCCACCGCGTCGACCGTCGGCTCGGGCAGCTCCGGCACCGGCACGGTCTCGCGCAGGGCCGCCTCGAACGCGTCTTCCAGGAGGCGGCGGGCGGTGATGACGCCCGCGTCCCACTCCCGCGATGCGTCGAGCGCGGGAAGCGATCCGTACGACGACGCGTACAGCACGAACAGGGCGAGTTGGATGTCGTCGTCGCGGACGACGTCGGTGGTCTCGGCCACGGCGGTCGCCGCGAGCTCCGGCAGGTCGACGCTGTCGTCGCCGTGGACGAGGCAGGACAGCACGGCGGCCGACAGCGGGCCGCGCGGGGAGAATCCGACGGCGGTGTCGGTGTCGAGGGTGGAGACGGTCATGTGGAGGGGCTCCCATCGGATCGATCACCGGCATCATCGCGCGAGCGCGCGAACGGAGCCAGGGACTTGACGCCGAGCCGTCGGGGAGGCATGCAGCGACCGCGCTCCTGCGCGCGGACGTCTCGTGCTCTCAGCCGCGACCGGGCACGGGCGGGGCCGGAGCCGGGGCGCCCTCCGCGGAGGCCGTCGGGTCTTCGGACGGGTTGCGACGGATGCCGATCCACGACACCACGCCGCCCAGCACCAGGAGCGCGGCCGTGACCCAGGCGGCGCTGTGGAAACCGTCGAGGTCGAGGGCGCCGCCGACGATCGTCGACAGCATCGCCACCACCAGGAGCCCGGCCACGCGCGAGACCGCGTTGTTCACGGCCGAGGCGATGCCCGAGTGGTTCTCGTCGATCGCGCCGAGGATCGCGGCCGTCAGCGGAGCGACCGTGAGCGAGAGGCCCAGCCCCATCACGACCATGGCGGGAAGCACCTGCCACCAGTAGTCGAACTCGGCGGACACGGTCAGCAGCATCAGCGCACCGGCCGCCATGATCAGCGGACCGATCGTCATGAAGATGCGCGGACCCCAGCGCCCCGCCCACCCTCCCGCGCGCGAGCTCACCAGGATCATGAGGATCGTCATCGGCAGGCTCGCGAGACCCGCGGCGGTGGCACTGAGCCCGGCGCCCTGCTGCAGGTACACCCCGACCACGAAGCCGTTGAGCGAGAGCGCGGCGTACACGAACAGCGTCGCGAGGTTGCCCCAGCCGAAGTCGCGCACGCGGAACAGCCACAGCGGCATGAGCGGGGCGGCCGAGCGGCGCTGGCGCAGCAGGAACGCCGCGAACAGGGCGGCGCCCGCGACTGCGGGGACCCAGATCGCGGGCGAGCCCCATCCGAGGTTCGGTTGCTCGATCAGGGCGAACACGACCGCACCGAGTCCCACGGCGCACATCGCACCGCTCCACCAGTCCACCCCGACGCCGCGGGGCCGCTCGGGCAGCTGGAGTCGAGCCAGCAGCAGCAGCGTCACGCCGATGGGCAGCACGTTGATGAGGAACACGAACCGCCACGACAGGAAGTCGACGAACAGCCCGCCCAGCAGCGGCCCGACGAGCTGCGCCGCGGTCGTGAAGGCCGTCCAGACGCCGATGGCCCTCGCCTGCACGTCGCCGCGCATCGTGGCCGTGATCAGTGCCAGGGAACTCGGCACGAGCAGGGCGCCCGCCGCTCCCTGGGCCGCGCGGGCGACGATCAGCATGAGCGGGTCGACCGCCGCGGCGACCGCGATCGAGGCGATGCCGAACGCGATCAGGCCGATACGCATGACCACCACCCGGCCATACGCGTCGGACAGCGACCCCGCCAGCAGGATCAGCGCGCTCAGGGTGATGAGGTAGGCGTCGACCACCCACTGCTGCGTGGTGATGCCGCCGCCGAGCTCACGGCTGATGGCGGGCAGCGCGACGTTCACCACCGTGCCGTCGAGGAAGGTCACGAAGGACGCGAGCACCGCGATCGCGATGACGAGCCGCTGGAGGGGGGCGAAGGAGGCCACGAGCCGACCCTACTCCCGGCCGCGGACGCCGGGGCGGGTCAGGCCGACGCGGTCGCCGTCCCCGCGCGGAGCAGTTCCGTGAGCCCCTCGCGACCGCCGTCGCGGTAGGCGGTCCGCTGCCGCTCGGCGCCGGTTCCCTCCGCGCGCAGGCGTCCCAGGGCCTCGTCGACCGCGGCCTCGTCACCGAGCTGCTGCAGCACCGGGCGGATCTCGGCGAGCAGGCCCTCCGCGACGGCCCACGCGTCGGCGACCTCGCCGGACAGCGGGTCGACGATGCGCGCGCCCATCCCGGCCCGCGCCGCCGTCCACACCGACGCGTCCAGGGCGTCCATGCGTTCCTCGGCCAGCCACTGCTCGGTGCTCAGCGCGATCGCCCGGCACAGCAGCGCCGACAGCACGGCATCGTCGGCGGTGAGCTGCGCGTCGGCGATCCGTGCCTCGACGGTGGGGTATCGCTCGGACAGCCGCACCGCCCACGACAACGAGCTGGCCTCGCCGATCGTGCCCAGGGCGAGCAGTTGCCCGACCCGGGCGCGGTAGTCGTCGAGGTCGTGGAACCGCGGCGGGCACCACGATGAGGGCAGTCGCCGGATGAGCATGCTCCGCCAGCTCGCGAAGCCCGCGTCGAGGCCGTGGGCGAACGGGCTGTTGGCGCTCAGCGCGAGCAGCAGCGGGAGCCAGCCGCGCAGGCGGTTGAGCGCGCGCACCCGTTCCTCCTCGTCGAGCACCTCGACGTGCACGTGCAGGCCGTTCACCTCGTGCTCGCGCGTCAGGTGCGCGAGCCGCCGGGCCACGTCGTCGTAGTGCGGTGACGGGGAGAGCCGGGGCGAGCGCGCGGTGGTGAACGGGCTCCCGGTCGGGGCGGCCACCGCGTGGAGGGCGCGTGCGTGCTCGCCCAGCAGGCCGCGCAGGCCGCGCAACTGGCGTCGCGCCGCCTCCGGGGTCGACACCGGCTCGGTGAGGCACTCGAGCTGCGACGCCAGGTACTCCGTGGTCACCCGCCCGGTCAGCGGGCGGTCGCCGATGCGCTCCAGGATGTCGCCGGACAGGCCGACGGGCAGCAGCGAGTTCTCATCGAGCAGGAGGAACTCCTCCTCGATCCCGAAGCGCGCCATCCCGCCTCAGTGGTTGCGCAGAGCGGAGATGAGCTCCGCCTTGCGCTTCCCGCTGTAGCCGGTCAGTCCGATCTCCTTGGCCCGCTTGCGCAGTTCGGCGACCGTCCAGTCCTCGTAGTCGCCGTGCTTCCCGCCCCGGCGGCCGACCGTGCTGCGACCGTCCCTGGCGGCGGCGTTGGAGATGCGTGCGGCCTTCTCCTTCGAAGCCCCGTCGTCGCGGAGCTCTTCGTACAGCTCCGGGTCCTTCAGGGAGTTGTTGCGTGCTCCTGGCATTGCTCTGCTCCTTCGCGCACTCGGAGGGTGGAAGTCAACCCCCTCGAACGAGGGTGTCCGTGCGGTCTAGCGTGAGGGCACCGCAGTCGGGCGCCCGCGCCCCCAGAGAAGGGAAAGACCGATGAACATCCTCCTGATCATCGTCATCGTCATCGCCGTGATCCTCGCGATCACCGGAGGACTGGTGCAGTCGCTCCAGTTCCTGCTGTGGGTCGGTCTGGTGCTCCTGGCTATCGCCGTGATCGCCTGGCTGATCCGAGCGATCAGCGGCAGCCGCAAGGTCTGACCCGTATGCGGAGGGGGAGGCTCGCCGGTCCGGCGGGCCTCCCCCTCTTCATGGGATCAGCGGGGCGGGATCAGCGGTCGAACGCGTCCCGGACGCTGTCGCCGGCCTTGCCTGCGGCGTCCTTCACGTTCTCGCCGGCCTGCTTGGCGTCGGCCTTCACCTGATCCGCCTGGCCCTCGGCCTCGAGCTTCTCGTTGTCGGTGAGCTTGCCCACGCCCTCCTTGACCTTCCCGCCCAGCTTCTCGGCGGAGTTCTTCATGTCGTCTGCGCCACTCATGTGGGGCTCCTCTCCTCGGCGGATCGATTGCTCTCCGAGCCTCGCATCGGCCGCGACGAGGGTCCACGGGATTGACAATCGCTCCCTGCCGTGTCAGCGTTCCGCCCCCATCGACGCGAGCCCCCGCAGCGGCTAGCCTGGCGCCAGGCGGGTGGTCCTGCCCGCTGTCCTCGACGAAGGGAGCGGAGCCCTATGGACGCGACGATGATGGGCGCGATGTCGAAGAGCATGGAGTCGATGCCCGACATGGCGATGATGGACATGGCCGTGCTGCAGGCCTGCATGGACGCGTGCGCCGCGTGCGAGCAGGCGTGCACCGTGTGCTCGACGCAGCTGATGGACTGCGCGCCCGCGTGCATGAACTGCGCCGACATGTGCCACACGATGATGCGGTCGATGCTGCGGATGCAGGGCATGACCCCCGCGACGATGATGGCGATGCTCGACGCGTGCATCGCCATGTGCCAGATGTGCATGGACGAGTGCATGCAGCACGCCGATCACAGCGACGTCTGCCGCCTCTGCGCGCAGGCGTGCCAGGCGTGCATGAACGCGTGCATGGCCGTGCGCGACATGATGATGGCGAGCGCCTGACGCGGCAGGACGGTCGCCGTCAGACGGTGGCGACGTTGAAGCGCGCGTCTCCCACGGCCAGCACGCCGTAGGGGAGGTGGAGGGCGACGGGGGTGCCGACGGCCGCTTCGAGCGCGGCGCCGGAGCCGTTCCACAGGGCGTGCGCGGTGCCGTCGAGGGTGCGCACGACCAGGTCGCCGGTCACCGGATCGGCGGACTCGACCAGCGCGTCTGCCCAGTCGGCGGGCGTGGCGGCGGCCAGGCGGGCCTGGATCAGGTGCAGCGCGTGTCCCGGTGCGATCGAGGAGCAGCGGCCACCCGCGCGGCACATGCACGTCGCACGCTCGCTCACCTCGAGGGGTGACAGGCGGTGGGGCGACGTGGACACGGTGGTCTCCTTCGGTTCGGCGTTCCGGCCACAGTAGGCGGCGCGGGCGGCGGGACGCGAGGGCGGGCGACATCGGGCGAAACAATCGGGTGTAGGCTCGCCGGGTGCTGTCGTCGATGAGCGCCCTCGGGGCGCGGAGCGGAGCCGCAGGCGCGTTCAGCGCCGCGGGCAGAGGCTGAGGACCGGCCGGAGGCGGAACCCCCGTCCCCGGTGCTGCACCGTACCCGGCTCCTGTCCGGGGTCCTCCACCTGAACCGACTCGCCGCACGGCGACCGTCCGAAAGCACACACCCATGCGTCCCCTCGACGAGCGCGACATCCGCGCCTCCTTCCTCAACGCCTCCCGCAAGCAGGTCTCCGACCTCACCCTGCCCGCCGGTTTCGCCGACATCGACTTCGATCGGCTCGATTTCCTCGGCTGGACCGACCCCAAGCAGCCCCGTCGCGCCTACGTCGTGACCTGGGTCGACGATGCCCCGGTGGGCGTGCTGCTGCAGCGCGCCGAACAGCGGGTGCTCGCCCGCGCCCAGTGCTCGTGGTGCGAAGACGTGACCCTCCGCAACGACGTGCAGCTGTTCGTCGCCCGCAAGGCCGGTCCGGCCGGACGCAAGGGCGACTCGGTCGGCGTGCTGGCCTGCGCCGGGTTCGAGTGCAACCGCTCGGTGCGGATGCTGCCGCCCCTCGCGTACCAGGGCTACGACCGGGAGCTCGCGCGCGACCTGCGGATCATCCGGCTGCAGGAGCACGTCACCGGGTTCCTGGCCGAGGTGGCCGGGACCGCCTGAGGCCGTGGGCGGCGGGCCGGTGCGTCCTCAGCGCCGGTCCGCCACCGCCGGGTCCGGGGTGTCCGCCCGAGCCACCCCGGCCGCCGTGACGGCGCGCACGTGCGCCAGCGCCGGCGCGGACAGCTCGGCCGACAGCGCCGTGAAGCGCTCCACGCTGCGGGCGCCGGGCCAGTCCGCCGGCAGCATCGACGCGGGCAGCCCGGGGTCGGTGTAGGGCAGCACGCGCCACCGGTCGAGCAGGTGCACATACGCGGCGAACGGCTCGGGCGGCAGCGTGCTGAGCGACGCCTGGAAGGCGAGGTGCTCCGTCCGCAGCGCACCCAGGTCCCACCACTGCGCTGCCGCCTCCACGAGGGTGCCGGCGGGAGCGGGGGCCACGGCGTCGAACAGCGTCGCCCACTGCCGCGCGCCGAGCTCTTCCAGGATCTGCGTCGCCTCGTCGCGCAGGTGACCGGGGCAGATCCACAGGGCGGGCGACACCACGCCCGCGCCGATCCACTGCAGCCGGCGACGCAGCTGATGCCGCACGCTGCGGGCGCTCTCCGGGATCGAGAACGACACCAGGCACCACAGGTCGGTGTCGCCCATCTGCCGCATGGTGAAGATGCGCCGGTCGCCGCGCTCCAGCATGGGCAGCGCCTCCGGGTTCAGGCGGTATCCCGCGGTCTCGCCGCGCTCGGCCAGCAGCAGCCCCTTCTGCTTCAGGCGCGTCACGCCCGTGCGGGCCTGGGCGGCCGGGATCCCCAGCTCGCCCGCGAGGTGCACGAGATGCGCGGCGGAGATCCAGCCGCCGAGGCGCCGCAGATACAGCCCGATCAGCGTCCGCAGCAGCGACGCCGTGCTGCCGGGGCGGGCATCGATGTCGTCGCGCACGGCGGTCGCCGCCGCCTCAGTCGTCATCGGACTCCAGGGCGTCGCGCACGGCCAGCACGCCCGTGATCGTCTCGACGTGCGAGGTGCTGAGCGGGGAGAGTCCGAGGCGGATGCCGTCGGGGAAGCGGAAGTCGGGGATGATGCCGTCCGCCCAGAGCCGGCGGGTGACGTCGCGGAAGTCGGGGTGGCCGATCGTCACATGCCCGCCGCGTCGCGCGGAGTCGCGGGGGCTCAGCAGCCGCACGCCGAGCGGGGCGAGCACCTCGTCGTACGCGCGCACCGCGAGATCGGTCAGCGACTGCGACTTGGCCCGCACCCCCGCGATCGTCGACTGCTCGATCAGGTCGAGCATCCCCTGCATCGCGAGCATCGAGGTGACGGGCGGCGTGCCGCTGAGCAGCTGCCGGATGTCGCCGCTCGGCACGTACTCCGGCCCCATCGCGAAGATGTCCTCCGCGCTCCACCACCCGTGGATCGGCTGCCGGAGCACGCCCTGCAGCCCGTGGCGGAGGTAGGCGAACGCGGGGGAGCCCGGGCCGCCGTTCAGGTACTTGTAGGTGCAGCCGACCGCGAGGTCGACGCCCCACGCGTCCAGCTGCATCGGCACGACGCCGGCCGAGTGGCACAGGTCCCACATCATGAGCGCCCCCGCCTCGTGCGCCGCCGCCGTGATGCCCGGCATGTCCGCCAGCGCGCCCGAGCGGTAGTCCACGTGGCTGAGCGACACGAGCGCGGTGCGGTCGGACACCGCGGCCGTCACGTCGTCCACCGTCACGCCGTGCACCGGGTCGGGTTCCAGCCAGCGGATGGTCAGCCCCGTCTCGGCGGCGACGCCCTCGGCGAGGAACCGGTCGGTGGGGAAGTTGCCCGTCTCGATCACGAGCTCCGTGCGGGCGGGGTCGGCGGCGGCCGCGGCGCGCATGAGCTTGTAGATGAGCACGCTGGTCGAGTCGGCCACCACGGTCTGCCCGGCGGCCGCCCCGAGCGCGACCTCGCCGATGCGGTCGCCCAGGCGCATCGGCAGCGCCATCCACTGCTCGTCCCACGAGCGGATGAGCCGGGTGCCCCAGTCCTCGTGAACGAACGCGGCGAGCTTCTCCGGCATGTCCCGCAGGGGGCGGCCGAGGGAGTTCCCGTCGAGGTAGGCCGTGACCCCCGGCGCCTCGGCGAACGCGTCGAGGTGCGCGGCGAGCGGGTCGGCCGCGTCGAGGGCACGGGCGGCGTCGAGCAGGGCGGCGTCGGAGGAACGGTCGGTCATGTCACACCTTCAGGTCGGCGGCGGTCAGCGGGCGGGCGTCGAACGGATCGGTCGAGCCGTCCGGGAGCAGGAGCAGCAGCGCGCCGGGCTGCCGCGGGTCCACGGGGGCGAGGGCGCGCAGCAGGGCGGCGTCGTCGAGCCCGGCGCGGCGGAGGGCGTCGAGCTCGGCGGGGTGGAGGTCGACCGGGGTGGGGCCGTTGCCCATGTCGGTGCCGTAGAGCACGGTGCCCCCGGCGGCGTGGAACCGTCGCACGTTGTCGACGGCGATGCGCAGGGCGGCGGGGTCGTGGATCGCGAGGGTCGAGATCCAGGAGACCGAGGCCGCGTGGCGGGCGACCTCGGCGTCGTCGAGGCGCTCGGTGAACGGCGCGTGCGCGAGGCGGGCGGCTCCGAGGCGTACGGCCCGCTGCGCCTCGCCGGGGCCCTCGGCGTGCACGACCACCGGCAGGCCGTGCGCGTCCGCGCGCTCGACGATCGCGTGGACGAGCGCGTCGGCGAACACCGGACCGGCCGTGCTGTTGCCGGCGACCTTGAGGAGGGCGACCCCGGCGGCCGCGAGATCATCGACCGCGGCGACGGCGGCAGCCTCGTCCGCGACCTCCCGCACCGATCCCGCGGGTGCCCAGTCGCGGTAGGACGGGTAGCCGCCGGGCGGGGTGAGGAACGCTCCGGCGTACCGGACCTCGACGGCGTGATCGGGGGTGGCCGAGGTGTGCACCGCGAGCTCACGCAGCACCGCGGTGTTCCCGCCCAGGTCGTCGACCCGGGCGAGGCGCGAGGTGCGCAGCAGGGCGTGGTCGACGAGCTGCAGGTGCACGTGGTGGTCGGTGAAGCCGCCGACGACCCCGCCGGGGACGCGGGGGAGGCCGGGGGCCGGAGTCTCGGCGCGGAGCCGCACGTGTTCCGCGGTCGCCTCGACGACGCCGTCGCGCCACCGGGTGCCGTCGAAGTACGTCGCGGCGTGCATCTCAGCCGCCGATCTCCGTGCGGACGGTGTAGAGCTCGGGGAAGAACGTGAGGTCGAGGGCGCGCTGCAGGAATCCGACGCCGCTGGAGCCGCCCGTGCCGACCTTCATGCCGATCGTGCGCGACACGGTCTTGAGGTGCCGGAATCGCCAGAACTGGAAGTTGTCCTCGAGGTCGACCAGGTCTTCGCACGCCTCGTACAGGTCCCAGTGCGTGCCGGGGTCCTGGTAGATGGCGCGGATCGCGGGGACCAGCGCCGGGGTCTCGCGGTAGGGCTCGCGCACGTCGCGGTCGAGGATCTCGGCCGGAACGGGCAGTCCGCGGCGGGAGGCGTAGCGCAGGAACTCGTCGTACAGCGTGGGCTTCTCCCACTCGGCGGTGAGCAGCGCCAGGTTCGCGGGATGGTCGCGGAAGACGCCGAGCATCTTCTCGTTCTTGTTGCCCAGCGCGAACTCCACGGCGCGGTACTGCACCGACTGGAAGCCGGACGAGGTGCCGAGTGAGCCGCGGAACTGCGCGTATTCGGTCGGGGTGAGGGTGGCGAGCACGGACCACTGCTGCGTCATCACGTCTTGGATCTTCTTGACCCTGGCGATGCGCTTGAGGGCTTCACGCAGGTCGTCGGCGGCCAGCAGCGTGCGCGCGGAGGACAGCTCGTGCAGCACCTGCTTGAGCCACAGCTCGGTGGTCTGGTGCTGGATGATGAACAGCATCTCGTCGTGGTGCTCCGGCTGGCTCACGGGGTGCTGTGCGGTGAGCAGCTGATCCAGGGCGAGGTACGAGCCGTAGGTCATCCGTCCGGTGAGGTCGGTGACGATGCCGTCTTCCAGGGCGCGCTGGTTCTCCGGGTGCATGCGGAAAAGATATCACTTTCGTGGCGACCGTCACAGGAGTGAAATGTTCTCAGCGGGTGGTGTGCTTCCCCAGGAACGCGATCGTCTCGTCCAGAGCGGTCCGGGCATCCGGCAGGTCGAGGTGGAACTGGTACTCGTGCGGCAGGGAGGGCTCGTGATCCATCGGCCAGAACAGCGTCGTCACCTCCACACCCAGGGACTCGAGGCGCTTCGCCATCGGGATCGACTGGAGCCAGGTGAGACCGTCGCCGTTGCCGCCGGAGATGTAGGTGGCGGGGAAGTCCGCGGTGACCCAGTCGAGCGTCGACATGGTCGACCCGGTGGAGTCCTCCGCCCAGGTCTTGGTGCCCGAGTACGCCCACATCGCGGTCTTGAGGCCCCAGCCGGCGATGCCGTCGAGCTCGGCCAGGGCTGCGAGGTCGTACACGCCGCAGTTGAGGATCGTGGCGGCGAGCTGGTCGGCCTTCAGCGACGGGTCGATGCCGACGATCTCGGCGTAGTCGGGGTTGGTGATGAGCGCGGCCATCTGGCTGGCGAGCTGGCTGCCGGCGGAGTCGCCCGCGAGCACGATCTGGTCGGGGTCGATGCCGAGCTCCGCGGCGTGCTCGTCGATGTAGGCGAGGGCCTGGTCGAGCTGCCGCACGGCGAGCGGGTACACGCCCTCGGGCCCGATCGTGTAGTTCACTCCGACGGTCGTGTAGCCCTCGGCCGCGAGGATCCGGAGGTACGGGTCGACGTTCTCCTTCTCGCCCGAGATCCAGGCGCCCCCGTGGATCCACACCACGGTCGGCAGTGGACCGTCGGCGTCGGCCGGGCGGAACACGTCCATCGTCGTGTCGGTGCCCGCGTCGCCGTACGCGATCCCCTGCTGCACGTCGAGCGCGGTGTCGGGCACGTGCTTGTCCATCTCGGCGGCGGTCTCGTCGCCGCCCTTCGTGAACACCGCGCGGATGACCATGGCGGACGGCCAGGGGGTGAGGCTGCTGATGAGGGCGACCACGGCGGCGACGGCCACCACGATCACCACGATCACCTTCGTGCGGTGCCAGGGCTTCCGGGCCTTCGTGGGGTGGACGGACTCTCCGGTGTGCGCATCGGTGCTCATGGACCCTCCCGGCAACAGTGTGCCAGTATTCCGGCCCGTCGAATCGCCGGTGCGGGCGGGTGTGTCCTGGCGCCCCGTGCGATCGCGGCCGTCCCTGCGGGCCCGGGCCCGGGGAGGGGCTCAGCGGGAGAGGCTGCCGATGAGCTGCCGCAGGCCGTAGGCGTAGGCGCGGTCGACGTCGCCGCCCAGGCGGAAGGCGCCCGCGAGCTCCATCTGCAGGAACCCGGTCGCCCAGGCGGTGAAGAGCCGGGCGGCGTCGAGGGCGTCGTCGTCGCCGACCGTGGCCGCGCACGCCTGGATGACCGGTGCCGCCGAGCGCTCGAGGGCTTCCTGCGGCACGGGTGCGGCGAACATCAGCCGGAAGCCCTCGGGGTGCGCGTGCGCGAAGGCGCGGTAGGCGGTGGCGAGCTCGGCGAGGTCGTCGCCGGCCCTCTCGAGGCGCTCGCCCAGCGCGTCGACCGTGGCGGTCGCCACCGCGGCGAGCAGTGCCTCGCGATCCTTCAGGCGCTTGTAGAGCGAGGGGGCGCGCACGCCGACGCGCGTCGCCACGGCCTGCATCGTGAGGCCCGAGGGACCGGACGCCTCGAGGATCTCTCGTCCGGCGGTCACGATCGCGTCGGTCGTGGTGCGTTCGGGGGTCGGCATGCATCCTCCAGCGATGGCTATTGACAGTAGCCATCATAGCTACGTATCGTAGCTATCGCAATCATCCGAGAGGACACGCCATGCAGCTCGCCCCGCACCTCCACCGCCTCGGCAACGACATCGTCGCCTCGTACCTGATCGACCTGCCCGAGGGCATCACGCTCATCGACGCCGGTCTGCCCGGACACTGGAAAGACCTGCAGCACGAGCTGTCCGCGATCGGTCGTCCGCTGTCCGACGTCCGCGGTCTCGTGCTCACCCACGGCGACAGCGACCACATCGGCTTCGCCGAACGCCTGCGCCGCGAGACCGGCGTGCCCGTGATCATCCACACCGCCGACGCCCACCGCGTGCGCACGGGCGAGAAGCCCCGGACGCCGATGGGGCCCGCGCGCCCGCTCCCGATGCTGGGCTTCCTCGCCTACGGCCTGCGCAAGAACGCGCTGCGCACGCCGCACGTCGCCTCGGTCGTCGAGGTGGAGGACGGTGCGGTGCTCGACCTGCCCGGTGCCCCGGTGGTCGTCGGACTGCCTGGCCACTCGCCCGGCAGCATCGCGGTGCACGTGTCGGCGGTCGACGCGGTGTTCGTGGGCGACGCGCTCACGACGCGGCATGTGCTCACCGGGCGCGAGGGTGCCCAGCCGGCTCCCTTCACGGATGCACCCGCGGAGGCCCTGGCGTCGCTGGACCGGCTGGCCGCGCTCGACGCGTCGTGGGTGCTCCCCGGGCACGGCGCTCCCTGGCGCGGCTCCCCGGCCGACATCGCCGCCGCCGTCCGCGCCGCCGCCTGACCCCGTCCGTTCCGGTCGCGGTGCCCCGGTCGTGGTGCCGGATCGAAAACGCGCGCGGTCCGTTCTCCACCCCGCACCGCGGCCCGTCCTCCACCCCGCACGCGGGGTCAGCGCGACAGGAGGGCGGACGTCTCGGCGACCGTGATCTGCGGCGGGTAGAGGCTCATGACCTGCACCGCGGCGGCGTGGTTCTCCGCCGTGGAACCGGCGCAGGCGTCGGCGGCGACGGTCACCAGGGCCCCCGCGTCCGCGGCAGCGAGCGCCGTGGAGATCACGCAGCAGTCGGTGGACACGCCGGCCAGCACCACCGGCGCGCCGTGTCCCACCACCGCCTCCAGCTCCGCGCCCCACTTGCCGAACGTGGGCAGGTCGAGCGTCGGGTGCGGGGACAGCCCGCGCGCCGCGGGAACCAGGTCGAACAGTGCGTCGTCGGCCGGGCGGTCGGCGAAGGGCCACGCGTCGAGGTAGTCGCCCCAGGAGGTGGAGCGGTCGGCCGTGGGCAGCCACCGCGTCACCAGCACGCGGTCGCCGAACCCGTCGGCGAGCCGCCGGATGTTGCCCATCGCGTCGTCGAAGAACGGCGACCCCCACGCGGAGTCGGGCGAGGCGAAGATGTGCTGCGGGTCGATCACGACCAGCCAGGCGTCCCGCGAATCCGGGCCGGCGGTCGTGGTCACGCCGCCTCCTGCCGCCGGATCTTCCCCGCCCTGGCGAACCAGGTCACGACGAACGACAGCACGAGCGCGAAGAACACCCCGAGGTTGGCGTACGCCCAGTCGCCGTCAGCGCCGCCGACCAGGAACAGCAGATACCCCTGCCAGTTGTTCCACGGGGCGGCCTCGGCGAAGCCGTTGAGCACGAATCCCCAGCCGATCACGCTCGCGACCACCAGGGTGACGATCGAGGTCCAGTCCCAGGCGCCGTAGCGGCCGCGGCTGTCGAACAGCGCCTGCTCGTCGTAGTCGACGCGGCGGCAGAGGATGTCGGCGATCAGGATGCCGGCCCAGGAGGCGAGCGGCACGCCGAGCGTGATGAGGAAGCTCTGGAACGGGCCGAGGAAGTCGGTCGCGAAGAACACCACGTAGATCGTGCCGAGCGTGAGGATGACCCCGTCGATCGCGGCCGCCGACGGGCGCGGGATGCGGATGCCGAGGCTCAGCAGGGTCAGGCCGGAGGAGTAGATGCCCAGCACGGCGCCCGACACGAGGGCCAGGACCGCGGTGAGCAGGAACGGCACCAGCACCCAGAGGGGGAGGATGCTCGCGAGGGCGCCGATCGGGTCTGCCGCGATCGCGTTCAGCAGGTCGTCGTCGGAGCCGCCGAGCAGCAGGCCGAACACGACGAGGATGACCGGCGCGACCGAGCCGCCGATCGTGTTCCAGGCGACGATCGCGCCGTCGGAGGCCGTGCGCTTCTGGTAGCGCGACCAGTCCGCGGCGATGTTGATCCAGCCCAGGCCGAACCCGGTCATCACCATCACGAGTGCGCCGATCACCTGCCCGATGCCGCCGTCCGGACGCGCGAGCACCACGCCGAGGTCGATGCTCGGGATCGCGAGGACGATGTAGAGCACGGTCACCACGCCGGTGACCCAGGTGAGCACCGACTGCAGGCGCATGATCGTGTGATAGCCCAGCACGGAGGCCGTGACGATGAGCGCGGCCACCACGACGGTCGCGACGACCTTGAGCCACAGGCTGTCGCCGTCGCCGCCGAGCTGCGTGATCACGGTCGCGGTGGCGAGCACGGCCATGATCGCCAGGAACGTCTCCCAGCCGATCGAGGTGAGCCACGAGACGATGCCGGGGATCTTCTGCCCCTGCACGCCGAACGCCGCCCGCGAGAGCACCATGGTCGGCGCCGAGCCGCGCTTGCCCGCGATCGCGATCAGCCCGCACAGCAGGAACGACACCACGATGCCGATCACCGACACGAGCGTCGCCTGCCAGAACGAGATGCCGAAGCCGAGCACGAAAGAGCCGTACGACATGCCGAACACCGACACGTTCGCGGCGAACCACGGCCAGAAGAGGTCGCGCGGCTTCGCGGTCCGCTCGGATTCGGGGATGATCTCGATGCCTGCGCGCTCGATGAGAGCCGGCCTGATGTCGGTCATCTGCTCATGATGGCACTGCTGCGCCGGTGCGGGGCTCAGCCGGCGAAGAACGCTCCGGCCACGCGTGTCAGGTCGTGCAGGTCGCTCACGCCGGCGAGCTCCCGCGCCGAGTGCATCGACAGGATCGGGATGCCCACGTCGACCGTGCGGATGCCCAGGCGCGTCGCCGTGATCGGTCCGATGGTGGAGCCGCAGGGCACGCCGTTGTTCGACACGAACTCCTGCGTGGCGACGCCCGAGCGCTCGCACCACTCACGCCAGGCGGCGCTGCCGACCGCGTCCGTGGCGTAGCGCTGATTGGCGTTGAGCTTGAGGATGGGGCCGGAGCCGAGCACCGGCTGCACCACGGGGTCGTGGCGGCCGACGTAGTTGGGGTGCACCGAGTGACCCACGTCGCTCGACAGGCACCACGACGCGGCGTAGGCCCGACGGCGGGCCGACGCGTCGGCGCCCAGCCCGTCGTAGACCCGCTCCAGCACGTCCTCCAGGAACGGGCCGGCCGCGCCGGAGCGCGACTCCGACCCGAGCTCCTCGTGGTCGAACGCGGCGAGCACCGCGATCGGCGCACCAGCGGCGGGCTCGTGCGCCTGCAGCGCCACCACGCCGGCGTGCACGGAGGCGAGGTCGTCCAGGCGACCGGAGGCGAAGAAGGCGCTGTCCTTGCCGAACACCGCGCCGCGTGCCGCATCGGCCACCACCACGTCGTAGCCGCGGATGTCAGACGCCGACACCTCGGCGGAGGCCGCGAGCTCCGCGAGGATGTCCGCCTCGGACGGGTCGCCCAGTCCCCACACGGGCTGCGTCTCGGTCTGCTTGTCGAGCGCGAGGCCGTTGTTCACGCCGCGGTCGAGGTGGATCGCCAGCTGCGGCAGTCGCAGCAGGGCACCCGTGTCGGCGAGCACGACGCGGCCGTCGGCGAGGGCCAGGCGACCGGCGAGGCGCAGCTCCCGGTCGAGCCAGGAGTTCAGCAGCGGGCCGCCGTAGACCTCGACCGCCGCCTGCAGCCACCCGCGGACACCGGTCGTGGGCTGCGGCTTGAGTTTGAAGCCAGGGGAGTCGGTGTGGGCGCCGAAGACCTGCACGGGCGTGGTCGCGGTGGCGTCGGCGGGGACGACCCAGGCGATCGCGGCTCCGTCGCGCACCACGACGTACCGCCCGCCCGCGGCGGACGGCCACGCGTCGTGCTCGTCGAGCCGCGTGAACCCGGCGTCCTCCAGGCGACGGGCGACCTCGGCCGCCGCGTGATAGCTGGAGGGGGAGGCGGCGACGAAGTCGGCGAGGTCCTCGGCGTGGGCGAGAGCGACCGGGGTGACGGGCATGGGCATGACCTTCCTGCGCGGGGTGTCTTTCGAGCGTAGTCGCGACCGGCGTTCCCCTCCGGTTCACCTCGGACGGCTAGGGTGGTCCCGATAGCGCCTAGGGTTCCGGGGTCCGCACCCGTCTGGTCCGAGCGGCGCCACGGTCCGCTCCCGTGAGAGGGCCGTCATCTGACAGGACAAAAGCCCGGAGGACCCTGTTCGTCGTGCCTGCGCCGAACGGAAGGGTCTGTCGTGTCCCCACTCGCCTTCGTCCTGGTCCTCGGTGCCGCCGTCGCCCACGCCGCCTGGAACGTGATCGCGCACGGCATCAGCCGCGCCGGCTCGCCGTTCCTGTGTTGGGGCGCGGTGGCCAGCACGGCCGTGTGGATCGGGGCGGTGCCGTTCACGGGGGGCCTCGGCACGTCCGACCTCGCCTCGTTCGCCCTCGGGGTGGGTGTCTCGGCCGTGCTGCACGTGGTGTACATGGCGGTGCTGCAGCGCGGCTATCGCGAGGGCAGCCTGTCGACCGTGTATGCGACGGCGCGCGGGACCGGTCCCTTCCTGTCGGTGATCGTCGCGGTGCTGCTGCTGGGGGAGCGGCCGTCGGGCATCGCACTGGTCGGCGTCGCCGCGGTGATCGTCGGCGTGGTGGCGGTCGGGCTGGTCGACCGGGGGAGCGGCGGAGGGCGGGGCGTCGACCTCGGCCTGGTGTTCGGGCTGCTGACGGGCGTAGCGATCGCGGTGTACACGATCTGGGACACGCATGCGGTGCGCACGTGGAGCCTGTCGCCGGTGGCCTTCATGGTGGGCACGACCCTGCTGCAGGTGCCGTTCTACTCGATCGCGGTCCGTCGCCGCTGGCCCGCGGTGTGGGCGCTCGGGCGTGCCCAGTGGCGCCGCATCCTGGCGTTCGGTGTGCTGTCGCCCCTGTCGTACATCCTCGTGCTGTCGGCGATCCAGATCGCTCCGGTCGCGCTGGTCGCGCCGTTGCGCGAGGTGAGCGTGGTGCTGGTGAGCCTGTTCGGCGCTGTCGTGCTCAGGGAGTCGCGGCCAGGGTGGCGGGTGGGCGCCTCGCTCATCGTGCTGACCGGCATCGTGCTGCTTGCGCTGTGACCCCCGCGGTTCCATTCTGGAGATGGCGCGGGGTGGAAGAACGACAGCCCTCGGACCGTCGACGCCGACGGTCCGGAGATGGATGCAGGTGTGAGCACTCTCCCGGATCCCCGCGGCGCGCGCGGTGCGCCAGCGGAATGCCCGCGTGCCGCGCGAGGCACGGGGTCAGCGGAAGGTGACCAGTCCCGCGTGCGCGGCCGTGACGAGGATCTGCACGCGGTCGCGCAGGTGCCACTTCGACATCATGCGCCCGAGGTGCGCCTTGACCGTGCCCTCCGACACGATGAGCGCCTTGGCGATCTCGGCGTTCGACATGCCCTTCGCGAGGCACTGCAGCACCTCTTCCTCACGGTCCGTGAGCGGTTCGAGGGCATCAGCGGCGGTCGCGGCGGGCGTGGAGTCGCGCACGTGCCGGATCAGCATGGAGGCGATGCGCGGGGACAGCGAGCTCTGGCCGGCGAACACCTCGCGCACGCCGGTCACGATGTCCTCCGCGCTGGAGTCCTTGAGCAGGTAGCCCGACGCCCCGGCGCTCAGCATCGGCAGGACCGTGTCGCTGCCGTCGAGGGTGGTCACGGCGAGGATCCGCACATCGGGCCACCGTTGCGCGATGGCCGCCGTCGCCTCGATGCCGTTCATCTCGGGCATCTGGACGTCCATCATGACGACGTCCGGCTTCTCCCGCTCCACCGTGCTGAGGGCCTCCCGACCGTCCTCCGCCTGCGCCACGACCGTGATCTCCGGCGCGCGCGACACGAAGTGGGACAGCGCGGAGCGGACCAGTGGATCGTCATCGACGATCACGACGCGGATTTCCTGCATGGAGGAAGCCTAACCGCGCTGCACCCGCGGATCCGCGCTGTAGACCTTTGGCCATCGAGGTCTGGACTCAAGACAGATGTGCCCGCTCAGCGTCGTCGAGAAGATGAATACAGACATCGACAAACGACTACAAAATGGAGGTGAACGTAATGACTTTCTGGCAGCAGGTTGGCAAGTTCTTTGGTCTCGTCCGCTAGAGTACCTGGCGAATAGGAGATAGTGAACCATGGCCTTCGACCATTCGATTCGCGGGTCTGCGGATACTCTCCGGCTGGTCCGGGGCGAGAAGCTCAGTCCCATCGAGCGGATCGTCGTCCTGGTGATCATCTCCATCACGATCGCCGTCGATCTCATCGGGTTCATCACCACCCCCGGGGTCAACCCGGGAGCAGTGCTGGTGAGCATCGCTTCGACGGCCGCGTTCGCCCTCTACCTCTGGAAACCGCTCATCGCGACATGCGCCCTCGGCGTCGTGTTCGCCCTCTCTTTCTTGGCAGGAACCGAATCCCAGGTCCTGACCGCCGCCGCTGTCGCGGCCGGATTGGTCATGAGGCTCGGCTGGACTTCGCTGATCCTGTCGTACACCGGCGCGTTCCTCGTTTCGGCCGCCGTCGTCGCCATGGGCGACGCCGACGCCGGCGTGAACGTCGCCCTCTTCTTGGTCTTCGCCGCTGTCGCGGGAGCCGTCGGCTTCGCGCTGCGGATCGCGTTCGCACGTGGTAGCCGCCTGGAGCGTCAGCTCGAGGCAGCGGCCGAACAGGAACGCGAAGCAGTGCTCGCCGAGCGGCGTTGGATCGCCGGCGAGTTGCACGACAGCATCGCGCACCACCTCACGGTGGTGTCGCTGCACGTGCAGATGCTCGAGGACCCCGGAACCAGTGACGATTCGCGTGAGGCCATCCGGGTGGCCGCGCGCAAGGCCATGACCGATCTCCGGTTCGTGATCGAGCTGGCCGACGACGGGCCCCGGTCGGCAGGCATGCCGACGGGCGACCTCGTCGCGGCGATCGACGAAGCACGCACCGAGTTCGCGGCCGCCGGGCACACGGTGGTGTGCGAAGGCGACCCGGGCGACGAGCGCATCCCGCGCGCCGTGGAGATCGTGCTGGCGCGCATCGTGCGCGAGTCCGCCACCAACATCTTGAAGTACGCCGGCGAGGGCACGGTCGAAATCCGTCTCGCCGTGGACGACGACACCGCGCACCTGACCCTGCGCAGTCCCCTTCCGACCACGCCCCGCCGCGAGCTCTCGTCGAGTCGCACGGGCCTCGGCCGCATGGCCGAGCGCGTCATGGGCGCGAGCGGTGAGTTCAACGCGGGGGAGGTCGACGGGCACTGGCTCGTGTCGGCCGCACTGCCGGTGGCCTGAGGCGCTACAGTGGCAGAGTGCGCTGCGTGCGCGCGAACAGACCTAGACGAAAGTCTAAAAAGGTCTCGACTTTCGGCACTTCAGAGCCCAATTCGCACCGGCATATGCTGAAAGCTCCCCAGATAAAGCGTCCCCAGCGCTGCGATCGCGGGCGCGATCTTTCTGGCTTCTGAACACTCCCGTGCCCGCGATCGCGAATCTGTTTCCGGGCCCTTTCCCCTGCGGCCGAATCCCTCTCCTCACGCACCCACGGCGCGCATGAAGTGCCCATCGGTCGAGATGCCGGACGCCGCCACCGTGAACCGGACCACCTCGCTGAGGTAGCGGTCCTCCGAGGCCTCGAAGACGCGTCCGTCGGCGTCGCGCGACGTGCGCGTGAGTCGCAGGATCGGTGCGCCCCGCGGAACCCGCAGCAGGCTCGCGTCCTGCTCGTCGGCTGCAACCGCATCGATCTCGTGCCGCAGCGTGACGATCGGATGCCCGAGGGAGGCCAGGTACTCGGTGATCGAGACCTCGTCCAGATCGACCTCGAACAGCCGACGCCCGACGTCTTCGGTGTAGGCGAGGCGCTCCAGCATGGTCGGCCGCCCGTCGAGGAGGCGCAGGCGGACGACGCGGACGATGGTGTCGTCACGCCCCACGCCGAGCGCGGGGCCCAGGTCGCCGGCGCGGCGCAGGCTGAGCTCCTGCGTCTCGGCGCCGGGGGTCACGCCGAGCTCGCGCGCCCAGCGCGTGAACGGCACCGACACGTCGACCGCCTGGTTCGCCTTGCGCGCGACGACGCGCGCCGGGCGTCCGCGACCGGTCTCGATCAGCCCCTCGGCGCGCAGCGCCGCGAGCGCGTTGCGGATCGGGCCGCGGGAGGTGTGCCAGCGCTCGGCGAGCTCGGCCTCGGTGGGTACGTCGTCGCCGGGGCCCAGCGTGCCGTCGGTGATCCGGGCGCGCAGGTCGTCGGCGATCTGGGTGTACACAGCTTCAGCCACATAGGTACATTACTTCGCCATCGGGCGGAGGCCGCGGATGGTCGGTGAGTGTTCACCCAGGCGACTGGCGGGTGAACGCGCCCTGAACTCTTCCAAGATAGGTATACATCTGAAGACCGGGCCTGTCAGAGTCGTCGAGGATCACCCCTCCCACCCTGAAAGGTCCACCATGAAGCTCCGTGCTCTCCCCGCCCTCGCCGGCGCTGCGATCCTCGCGCTCGGCCTCGCCGCCTGTGCCGGAACGGCCGAGGCCACCGACGCCCCCGGCGACGCACAGTCCGCCGGCGCGAGCGGGTTCGCCGTCGACGAGAACACGCTGGTCTTCGGCGTCGTGCCCGACTCGGTCGACACCGAGACCAACTACCAGCCCCTGATGGACTACATCGCCGAGGTCACCGGGAAGACCGTCGAGTACCACGAGTCCACCGACTACGCCGCGCTGATCGAGGCCGCCGTCGCCGGGAAGGTCGACGTCGCGTCGTTCTCCGGCTTCACCTACGTGACCGCCACCAACAACGGCGCGAAGCTCACGCCCATCTCGTCGATCATCACCGAGGAGGGCCAGGAGCCCGGCTACTACTCGCAGGCGATCGTCCCCGCCGACAGCGACATCACCAGCCTGAAGGACTTCGCCGGCAAGAAGGTCTGCTTCGTCGACCCGTCGTCGACCTCCGGCTACCTCTTCCCCTCCTACAACCTGCTCGAGGCGGGCATCGACCCCCAGGCCGACATCACGCCGGTCTTCGCGGGCAAGCACGACGTGAGCGTGCAGAAGGTCGGCGAGGGCGTCGAGTGCGAGGTCGGGTTCGCCGAGGACTCCGAGGTCGAGAAGTCCGACAAGGTGAAGGTGATCGACGAGACCATGGTGCCCGGTGCGCCCCTGGTCTACTCCTCGTCCCTCCCGGACGAGGTCGCGCAGGAGCTCGTCGACGCGCTCGGTGAGGTCACGATCGACGACATCATCGCCGCGGGCATCGACGGCGCCGACTCCGACGCGTTCCGCAGCGTGTTCTACGCCACGAAGCCGGTCGACGACGCGTACTACGACCTGATCCGCGACATCTGCGCCGAGACCGAAGCGGAGCAGTGCAAGGCCTGACGGCCTGATGTGCCCGTCGTCTCGCCGGCGCTGGCGTCCGGACCCCCCCCCCGATCCCCCCCCCCGCCCCCCGGACACAAAAACCCCCCCCCCCCCCCCCCCCCCCCCCCAAACAAACCCCTACCCCCCCCCCCCCC